>DATNJF010000315.1:0-34112 GCA_035604035.1 Allostellaceae bacterium
TCGCCGTCGTGCATAACGGCATCATCGAGAACTACCAGGCGCTGCGGCAGGAGCTGACCGGGCTCGGCTACAGCTTCCACACCGACACCGACACCGAGGCGGTCGCGATCATGGCGACGCGCTATCTGGCCGAGGGTGCCAGCCCGGCGCAGGCGGTGGCGAAGACCCTGCCTCGGCTCGAAGGCGCCTTCGCACTGGTCTTCCTCTTCGCCGGCGAGCACGACCTGCTGATCTGCGCCCGCAAAGGCCCGCCGTTGGCGATCGGCTATGGTGACGGCGAGATGTTCGTCGGCTCGGATGCGCTGGCGCTGGCGCCGCTGACCCGCAGAATCGCCTATCTCGAAGACGGCGATTGGGCCGTCGTCACGTCGAGCGAGGTGACGATCTTCGACGAGAAGGGCGCCAAGGCGAAGCGCAAGGTCTACGACACCGCGGTGTCGGGCGCCCTCATCGGCAAGGGCAATTACCAGCATTTCATGCAGAAGGAGATTTTCGAGCAGCCGGCGGTGATCGGCGACACGCTGCACGCCCTCATTCATCCCACCACCGGCACTATCCATCTGCCCGATCTGCCGTTCGCGCTGGGCGACCTGCCCAAGGTGACGATCGTCGCCTGCGGCACCGCCTATCACGCCGGGCTCATCGCGAAATATTGGTTCGAGCGGATCGCTCGCATCCCGGTCGAGGTCGATATCGCCTCGGAGTTCCGCTATCGCGCGGCGGACATGCCGAAGGGCGGCGCGGCGATCGTCATCTCGCAATCGGGCGAGACCGCCGACACCTTGGCGGCACTGCGCTATTGCCGCGAACAGCGGCAGAAGATCATCGCCGTCGTCAATCAGCCGGAAAGCTCGATCGCGCGCGAGGCCGACATCGTGCTGCCGACTCTCGCGGGCCCAGAGATCGGCGTTGCCTCGACCAAGGCTTTCACCACGCAGCTTGCCGTGCTCGCGGCGCTGACCGTGGCGTTGGCGAAGGCGCGTGGCACGATCGACGAGGCCGGCGAGGTCTCGCTCACCCGCCAGCTCGCCGAGATCCCGTCACGCGCCGCGGATGTCTTGAACCACGACGAGCGTATCCGGGAGATCGCCAAGGAGATCGCCCAGGCCCGCGACGTACTCTATCTCGGCCGCGGCAGCGCCTACCCGCTGGCCCTCGAGGGCGCGCTGAAATTGAAGGAAATCAGCTACATTCACGCCGAGGGCTACGCCGCCGGCGAGATGAAGCACGGCCCGATCGCGCTCATCGACGACAATGTGCCGGTGATCGTGCTGGCGCCGCCCGACGACCTCTTCGAGAAGACGCTGTCGAACGTCGAGGAGGTGATGGCGCGCGGCGGGCGGGTGGTGATGATCTCCGACGCCGCCGGGGTCGCACGGCTGCACGACCGGCTGGCCTTCGGCATCGCCATCCCGCATTGCGCGCCCTTCGTCGCGCCGCTGCTCTACGCGATCCCCATCCAGCTTCTCGCCTACCACACCGCCGTCATCAAAGGCACCGACGTCGATCAGCCGCGCAACCTGGCGAAAAGCGTCACGGTCGAATAGCGCCGTTCGTCACGGGCGATTTACGTTGCGCGGCCGGGACCTTCTATCGAGTATGCCCGGGCCAACGACACGCGCATCGCCCCGGTGTTGATCCTTTCCCTGCATCACGGCCCGCACGATTCCTCCGCGGCGTTGTTCGACGATTACTCTGTGCTCGCCGCCGTTGCCGAAGAGCGGATGAACCGGGTCAAGGGCTCGGGCGGGTTTCCCGAGCAGTCGCTCGCCGAAGTGCTGCGCGTCGCCGGGGTTGAGCGCCGCGACATCGACGTGGTCGTCTGCTCGCGCACCTACTTCCTGCGCCGCTATTACACACACTGGAGGCCGCGCGAAAAATTGCGCGAAAACCTGCGGCGGTGGGCCGGACGCGAGAAGCTGCGTGAGATGAGCGTCGTGCTCGGCAAGGACCCGAGCCGCAGCGCGCTCGACGTGTTCGACAGCGCCGGTTTTGTCGCCGATCTCGGTTTGCGGCCGGGCACACGAGTGTTCTTCTCGAACCACCATTTCAGCCATGCCCTACCGGCGCTGTTCTTCACCGATTGGGACGATGCGTTGATCTACACCGCCGACGGCGCCGGCGATCAGGTGTCGTATAGCCATAACCTCCTGCGCGATGGAGCCCTCACCAACCTTTACGGCGACGACCGCTGGCTCGGTCGCAAACAGGCCGAGGGCAGCATGGGGTTCGCCTATGGCTTTGTCACCGAGGCGCTCGGCTGGAAGATGTCGCGGCACGAGGGCAAGCTGACCGGGCTCGCCGCGTTCGGCGAGCCGACCCTGTTGCCGCAGATGCAGCGCCATTTCCGGGTGCTGGACGATGCCCGCATCGAGATGGATTTTCCGGACTATGAGGCGCTGCGCGAGCGCTTCCAGGCCTTGGCCCGGACCGAGACGCGCGAGAACGCCGCGGCTTCGATCCAGGCCTTGCTGGAAAGCTGCGTCGGCGAGGCGGTCGGCCGGCTGGTCGAGCGTCACAAGGTGCGCCGCCTCGGCCTCGCCGGCGGCGTCTTCGCCAATGTCCGCCTCAACCGCCTCTTGGCCGAGACACTGCCACTCGATGAGGTGTTTATCGTCCCGCCGATGGGCGATGACGGCCTGGTCATCGGCGGCCCGCTGCAATTCCTTTTGGAGCGCGACGGGATTGCGCACTGGCTCAAGCAGCGGCGGCGGCTCAGCGAGGTGTATTGGGGCGGCGCGTATGATAGCGGCATCGAGCGGGCGCTCGACACGGCGCCGGGCATCGCCCGATCGCCGGGCGATCCAGTTGCGCTGACCGCCGAATGGCTCGCTTCCGGCCGGATCGGCGCCCTCTACCACGGCCGAATGGAATATGGACCACGCGCGCTCGGCGCCCGCTCGATCCTGGCGAGCCCGGCCGATGCCGGCGTCAACCAGGCCCTCAATAAGCGGCTGGAGCGCACCGAGTTCATGCCGTTCGCGCCGGTGGTTGGCGAAGCGGATGCCGCGGAGCTGTTCGACATCGGTGGGGTCAACCGCTACGCGGCGCGGTTTATGACCATCGCCTGCGATGTGAAGCCGGCCTGGCGCGAGCGCATTTCGGCGGTGGTTCATGTCGACGGCAGCGCCCGCCCGCAGATCGTCAGCCGGGCCGAGAACCCGATTTATTTTGATATCCTCGCGGCGTTCAAGGCGCGCACCGGGCTGCCGGCGCTGGTCAACACCAGCTTCAACGTCCACGAAGAGCCGATCGTCAACCGCCCCGAGGAATGCCGCCGCGCGCTGGAGGACGGAAGGGTCGATTTCGTCGTCACCCCGCAAGCGGTGTGGTCGCGCACTTAAGCTGGTCGAGCAACATCTACAGCGAGGAAAAGGCGTGACGCGAAACCTGAGCCGTCGGATCGCCGGCTATTTTGGGCGCCTGTCGGGCAGCCAGGTGATCGACCCGGACGAGCTTCATCTTGCGCATGAGCGCGCTCATCTGCGGCGGTTTTTCGCCGAATTCGGGGTCGATTGCGTGTTCGACGTCGGCGCCAACGCCGGGCAATACGCGACGATGCTGCGTCAGCATGTCGGTTTTCGCGGCGCGATCATCTCCTACGAGCCGATCCCGGAACTGGCCGAAGAGCTGCGCCGCATCGCCTCGGGCGACCCGGCATGGCATGTCGAAGCCGTGGCGCTCGACCGCGAAGTGGGGCCGGCGGTGTTTCACGTGATGGCCGACACCCAGTTCAGCTCATTGCACAAACCGGCAGTCGGTCAGCCGGATATCTTCGCCGCCAAAAACAGCGTGGCGCGCGATGTGCCTGTTATGCGCGCGACGCTCGCCGACGAGCTGCCGAAATGGCAGCAAAGGCTGGGCTTTGCCCGGCCTTTCCTCAAGATGGATACACAAGGCAACGACCTCGCCGTGGCGCTTGGTGCCGGCGACGCATTGCGCCGCTTTGTCGGACTGCAGAGCGAGTTGGCGATCCGCAAGCTCTACGCCGGCAGCACCGGCTTTGCCGAATGCATCGCCGCCTATGCGGCGCAGGGTTTCGAGCTGAGCGCCTTCGTTCCCAACAATGCCGGCCACTTTCCGATGCTCGTCGAAGTGGATTGCATCATGTTCAATCGAGCGATGGCGCAGACCGATCGCGAGGGCACGACCAACGCCTTGTCAAAGCTGGGGGCGGCTCGTACCTATCCCTGAGAGAGACCCGCCCCGGGGTCCACGACTGAGGGAGGTCGGCGATGCAGCTCAACGATCAGAAACTCTTCCGACAGCAATGCTATGTCGACGGCAAATGGGTCGACGCGCTGAACCGCGGCACGATCCCCGTCACCAACCCGGCGACCGGCGAGACCCTCGGCACCGTGCCGCGCATGGGTGCGGAGGAAACCCGGCAGGCGATCGAGGCGGCGGACCGGGCGCTCCCGGCCTGGCGCGCCAAGACCGCCAAGGAACGCGCCCAGATCCTGCGCAAATGGTTCGACCTGATGATGGCCAATCAAGACGATCTGGCCAATCTGATGACCGCCGAACAGGGCAAGCCGCTCGCCGAATCGAAAGGCGAGATCGCCTATGCCGCCTCGTTCATCGAATGGTTCGGCGAGGAGGGCAAGCGCATCTACGGTGACACCATCCCGGCGCAAGCCGCCGACAAGCGCATCGTCGTCACCAAGGAGCCGATCGGCGTCTGCGCCGCGATCACCCCGTGGAATTTCCCGGCGGCGATGATCACTCGCAAATGCGGGCCCGCGCTCGCCGCTGGCTGCACGATGGTGCTGAAGCCGGCGACCTCGACGCCGTTCTCAGCACTGGCCCTGTGTGAGCTGGCCGAGCGCGCCGGGGTGCCAGCCGGCGTCTTCTCCTGTGTTACAGGGGGCGCCACCGAGATCGGCGGCGAGATGACCTCGAACCCAATTGTGCGCAAGCTGACCTTCACCGGCTCGACCGAGATCGGCAAATTGCTGATGGAACAATGCGCCGCGACCGTGAAGAAGACCTCGATGGAATTGGGCGGCAATGCGCCGTTCATCGTCTTCGACGACGCCGATATCGAGCAGGCGGTGAAGGGCGCGATCGCCTCCAAATACCGCAACGCCGGGCAGACTTGCGTCTGCGCCAACCGCATCCTGGTGCAGGACGGGGTCTACGACGCGTTTTCCAAGCGGCTCGCCGAGGTCGCCGGGGCGATGCAGGTCGGCAACGGCGCGGCGCCTGGCACCGTCATCGGGCCACTCATCGACATGAAGGCGGTCGAGAAGGTCGAGAGCCACATCGCCGACGCGCTGAAGAAGGGCGCCAAGGTGGTGATCGGCGGCAAGCGCTCGGCGCTCGGCGGCAGCTTTTTTGAGCCGACTGTGCTCAGCGACGTCACCACCGACATGATCATCACCCGGGAGGAGACCTTCGGCCCGGTCGCGCCGCTCTACCGCTTCAAGGATGAAGGCGAGGCAATCAAGATGGCCAACGACACCGAATTCGGCCTCGCCGCCTATTTCTACAGCCGCGACATCGGCCGCATCTGGCGCGTCGCCGAGGCCTTGGAATACGGCATCGTCGGCATCAACGAGGGCATCATCTCGACCGAGATCGCGCCGTTCGGCGGCATGAAGGAGAGCGGCATCGGCCGCGAAGGCTCGAAATACGGGATCGAGGACTACCTCGAGGTCAAATACCTGTGCATGGGCGGCATCGACCGGTGAGGGTGTCGGGGAGGGGAGGCGCGGCGTGGTGCTTCGCCGTCGCCCTGGCGGCGATGGCGGGCGCCGCTCAGGCGCAAGCGCCCGCGCCGGGGTCGAGCATCGCCACCGCGATCCAGTTGCCCAGCGTCCAGCACGAGACCGAGGGGGTCAGCGCCGAATACGCCTACATCCAGAAGAATTTTCCGGGGTGGAAGCCGGGGACCCAGGCATTGCTCGCCGACAAGGGCAAACAATACGACAGCATCGAGATCGTTGGGCCCGGCGGCGCCACCAAGACGGTGTTCTTCGACATCACCGCCTGGTTCGGGAAGTAAGCGCTACACCGCCGCGGTTCGCGCCGCGACCGTGGCCAGCGGCAATTGCTGCCACAGGCATCTCACCTCGGCAAAGCCGGCGGCCTTGAGCAATTCCGTATGGCGCTCCAGGCCGCCGATATTGTCGAAAAACAGATCGTAATCGAGGAACAGACCGCCTTGTTTAAGAACCTGAGCCACGCCGCGATAGCTGCTCGCGATCAGGCTCAAATCGCGCAAATTATGAATGACGATCGCCGAGACCGCGAGATCGAACGGGCCGCCGACCCGGCCGGTCCATGCCGGGTCGGTGAGATCGGCGAGGACGAACGCGGTGCGTTCGCGATGCGCGGCGAGGCGACGGCGCGCCTCGCCCAGCATTGGTTCTGAGTAATCCTGCAGTGTGACCCGGGCGCGCGGAAACGCGGCCAGCACCTCCTCGCTGACCACCCCATAACCGCCACCGACATCGAGCACTGAGAATTCGGCGTCCGTCGCAAATCCAGTATGAGACAGCATCTCCCGTAGGCGCAGGCGGCGCTCCGCGTCGCGGCTTAGGTCGCGCGCGATCCACCAATCAACGTAATCCGCCGAATGCCATTCGTGCTCGCCGATCGGGCGCTCGGTTGTTGCCACCATGCCATCCTCCCTGAGCCGGTCTCGTCTCCGCGCTGTCAACGCCGGTCGTTGAGTTGCGATTCTGGGACGAAGCTTGCAGGCTTCGCGCGGTTGTGACAACCAAAGAGCCGGACCGCACCAAGGAGTTTTCGCACTATGCCGCGCTACGATTTCGACCTGTTCACGATCGGCGCCGGCTCGGGCGGCGTCGCCGGCACCCGCCGCGCCGGGGCCTATGGCGCGCGCACCGCGATCTGCGAGGAATTGCGCATCGGCGGCACCTGCGTCTTGCGCGGCTGCGTGCCGAAGAAGCTCTTGGTGTACGGCTCGCAATTCGCCGAGGCCTTCGCCGACGCGCCCGGCTTCGGCTGGAGCGTGCCGCCGGCGACGCACGACTGGGCGGCGCTGATCGAAGCGAAAGACAAGGAGATCGGCCGCCTGTCGCAGATCTACGTCAACATGCTCAACAACGCGAAGGTCGAGATATTCGAGGCGCGCGGCGTTGTCGTCGACCCGCACACGGTCGAGGTGGGCGGCAAGCGCTACACCGCCGAGAACATCTTGATCGCGGTCGGCGGCTGGCCCGAGACGCCGAAAATCCCCGGCATCGAGCACGTGATCTCGTCGAACGAGGCGCTCGACCTCAAGGAGCGGCCCCGCCGCATCGTGATCGTCGGCGGCGGTTATATCGCGGTCGAGTTCGCCGGCATCTTCAATGGGTTTGGCAGCGAGGTGGTCGAGATCATCCGCGCCGACCGGTTGCTGCGTGGCTTCGACGAGGATGTCCGCACCTATCTCGGCGGAGAGATGCGCATCCGCGGCGTCGATATTCGCGGCGGGACCCAGATCGCCCGCATCGACAAGACCGGGTCGGGCTACACCGTTACCACCACCGCGGGCGGCAAGATCGAGGCCGATTGCGTGATGTACGCCACCGGCCGGGCGCCCAACACCAAGGGGCTCGGCCTCGCTGAACTAGGCGTCGAGATGACCGAGAACGGCGCGGTCAAGGTCGATGAATGGCAGCGCAGCTCGGTCAAGAGCATCTACGCGGTCGGCGACGTCACCGACCGCATCAACCTGACCCCGGTGGCGATCGCCGAGAGCCGCGCCATCGCCGAGACGCTCTACAACAACAACCCGATCCGGATGGACCATGCCGATGTGCCGTCGGCGGTGTTTTCGCAGCCGCCGATCGGCACGGTGGGCCTCACCGAGGAGCAGGCGCGCAAGCAATACGGCGAGGTCGATATCTACCAGGCGCGCTTCAAGCCGATGAAGAACACGCTGTCGGGCCGCGACGAGCGCACCTTTATGAAGCTGGTGGTCGACGCCAAGAGCGACCGTGTCGTCGGCTGCCACATGCTCGGCCCCGACGCGCCCGAGATCATCCAAGGCATCGCCATCGCGGTCAAATGCGGCGCCACCAAGAAGCAGTTCGACGCCACGGTCGGCATCCACCCGAGCGCCGCCGAGGAATTCGTCACCATGCGCGACAAATACGTCCGCCCGCCGGAAAAAGCCGCGGCGGAGTAGTGTCATGAAGACAGCTGAGACAAGTAGTCGGCCGAAGAAGCCAACGAAGTCGCGACAGGGCAAAAAGAAAATTCTTCGCGCCAAACCCGTCACAGGCCCCATCGATTGGGCCGAGTTGAGCCGTGAGACGATCGCCAGGTATCCTAATATCCTGAAGAGGCTTGCGGAGAGTTAGGAGCAAAACCCTTGCGTTCGCCGGCCGTTAGCCGTTAGGTTCCGCGCCATGAAGCAGATCAGCCCGCTTCTCGTCGCGCGATTTTGGTACCGCCGGTACATGACGGCGGCCTAGGATTCGCGTTCGCGTTTTCCCCGAAGCCGCCCGACCGAGGCGGCTTTCTTGTTTCATGGACCCCAATCTTCTCGTTAGTCCCTGATCCGGATGTCGCCACAGGTGGAGTGGCCTCCAACCCGGAGGTGTTCCATGACTAAGCCGACCCTCGACACCCGCGCCATCGTGCGCGAAGGTAGCGTACGATGAGCAAGAAATGGTCGCCCGAGAGCTGGCGCGGCCTGCCGATCCGGCAGGTTCCGGGCTATGAGGATGAAACCGCGCTGAAACGTGTCGAAGCGACGCTGCGCAACTACCCGCCGCTGGTTTTCGCCGGCGAGGCGCGGCGGCTGCAAGACCGGCTGGCGGCGGTCGCCGCCGGCAAGGCGTTTCTGCTGCTCGGCGGCGACTGCGCCGAAAGCTTCGCCGAGTTCCATCCCAACAACATCCGCGACATGTTCAAGGTGCTGTTGCAAATGGCGGTGGTGCTGACCTTCGGCAGTGGGGTGCCGGTGGTCAAGGTCGGCCGCATGGCGGGCCAGTTCGCCAAGCCGCGCTCGTCGGATGTCGAGAAGCAGGGCGATGTGACGTTGCCGTCTTACCGCGGTGACATCATCAACAGCCTCGACTTCGATGCTGTCGGGCGCAAGCCCGATCCGGCGCGGATGATCCAGGCCTACAGCCAGTCGGCCGCGACGTTGAACCTGCTGCGCGCCTTCGCCCAGGGAGGCTACGCCGATTTGCACCGGGTCCACGCGTGGAACCAGGATTTTGTCGCGGACTCGCCACAGGGGGAGCGATACCGTGAGCTCGCCGACCGGCTGACCGAGACCCTCGATTTCATGGAGGCCTGCGGCCTCACTTCCGAGACGACGCCGCAGATCCGCGAGACCGAGTTCTACACGGCGCATGAGGGGCTGTTCCTCAATTACGAGGAGGCGCTGACCCGCGTCGATTCGACGACCGACCAGTGGTACGACTGCTCGGCGCATCTGGTGTGGATCGGCGACCGTACCCGTCAGGCCGATGGCGCGCATGTCGAGTTCATGCGCGGGATCAAGAACCCGATCGGGATGAAATGCGGGCCAACCCTCGAGACAGACGATCTCTTGCGGCTGATCGATAAGCTCAATCCGAAGAACGTCGCGGGCCGGCTCACCCTCATCACCCGCGTCGGCGCTGACAAAGTGGCCGAGAAGCTGCCGCCGCTGATCCGGGCCGTGCAGCGCGAGGGAAAGCAGGTGGTGTGGTGCATCGATCCGATGCACGGCAACACGACAACAGCGGCGGGCGGGCTCAAGACTCGGCATTTCGACCGCATCCTCGACGAGCTGCATGGCGCCTTCCAGGTCCATGCCGCCGAGGGGAGCCACGCCGGGGGGGTGCATTTCGAGCTGACCGGCCAGAACGTCACCGAATGCACCGGCGGCGCGCAGGCGATCAGCGAGGATGGGCTCAGCGCCAACTACCTGACGCATTGCGACCCGCGGCTCAACGCCAGCCAGGCGCTCGAATTGGCCTTCGAGATCGCCGAGGCGTTGAAGAAGAGCCGTCAGGCCAATGCCGGGTTCGGTGCGCATCGCTTGGCGGCGAAGTGAGCTGCCGGTGGCGAATGATGCTTCAGGGCCGGTAGCGGCGCCGCTCGAAGCAGGGCTGGCGGCGCATACCGACAGCTATTTCCTGAAGACCAAGGCGATCGTCGAGAAATTCGGCGATCGCCGCGCCACCTATGCAGTGTTCATGCGCCGGCCGGTGATCTCGACCCCCCGGCTGGCGATCGAGTTTCTCGAAACGATGGCCGCCGCGCGCGGCGTCAGGTTCGAGATCGAGCTCAACTATCCGGAAGCCACCCTGGTCGGCGCCGGCCAGCCGATCCTCTATGTGACCGGTCCGCTGCGTCACCTGGTCGATCTCGAGACCGTGCTGCTGCAAAAGCTCGGGCCAGCCTGCGTCGCCGCCTACAACGCGTCGGCCATGTGCGCCGATCTGCCCAAGGTCGCGTTTCTGGCGATGGATGCGCGGCATTGCGCCGGCGCCGAGATGGCCGAGATGATGGCCTATGCCGCCGCGGTTGGCTCGGCCTACGCCAAGAAGGTCGTTGGCGCGGTTGGTTTTATCGGCTGCGCCGTCGACGCGACCGCGCCCTATTTCGGCCAGCAGAAGGGCATCGGCACGATGCCGCATGCGCTGATCGGCTATGCCGGTTCGACCTTGCGCGCGGCCGAGATGTTTCGCGAGACCTTTCCCGACGAGGCGCTGACCGTGCTGGTCGATTATTTCGGCCGCGAGACCAGCGACGCGGTTGAGGTGTGCCGGCGCTTTCCCGAACTGGCGGAGAGCGGCAACCTCGCGTTCCGCATGGATACGCCCGGCGGTCGTTACTGCGAAGGGCTCGACCTCGGCTCGTCCTACGCGATCCTCGAACGCCACGCGCCGCAATCGATCCGTGGCTACCGCACCGAGGAGGAGCTGCGCTACCTGGTCGGCACCGGTGTCACCGCGGCGGCGCTGTGGCAGCTGCGGCTGGTGCTCGACGAGGCCGGGTTTCCCAAGGCGCGCATCGTCGCCAGCTCCGGGTTCGGGCCCGAGAAATGCCGGATGATGGCGGCGGCCAGCGCGCCAATCGACGCGATCGGCACCGGCTCCTACCTGCCCGAGGCCTGGCGCGAGACCTACGCCACCGCCGACATCATCGCCTTCGATGGCAAGCCGATGGTCAAGGTCGGCCGCGAATTCCTGCTGCGCAAGGAATGATCTTTTTCAGCGAAAGCGCGCTCATCGAGCCAAGCCGCCGTCCCGAATGGGACGAGTGGTACAAGGGCCATCTCGCGGCGATGGCGTCGGTGCCGGGGGTCCTGTCGGCGCAGCGTTTCGCGGCGCTCGATCCCGGCGTGCCGCCGTCGCTGGCGATGTACACCGTGACCTCGCCGGCGGTGTTCGAGAGCGAGATTTATCTTAGCGTCCGCGGCATGGGACCGTGGGTCGGCCTCGTCGACGAGACCCAGCATCGGCGCAACCTGTTCGATGGGCTCGACGCTGCGCCCGAAGTGCCCAGGGGAAGCGTACTGGCGGTGGCCGACCGTGCCGCGCCGGATCGCAAAGGCCTGACCTGGCTGCGCATCGCCGGGCTCGATCGCTCGACCCCTTATCGTGGGATCGCGGTTCTGCCCGATGTAGCGAGCGCCCGCCGGGTATTTCGCGGCGCGGTGGCGCTCTACAAGCTGATGACGGGCGTCTACGTCGGCACCCCGGAGCCGCGGCGCAACCAGTTCGGTCAACCGATCGGCTGGCACATTACCCCGGACTGGAAATCGGCCCAAAGGCCGCCGCTGACGCCG
The DNA here is from genome assembly GCA_035604035.1 of Allostellaceae bacterium. GTDB lineage: Bacteria > Pseudomonadota > Alphaproteobacteria > ATCC43930 > CGMCC-115725 > DATARH01. Next base: position 11,747 of record DATNJF010000315.1, read on the forward strand.
ATGGTCGGCCGTCTCGCCATCGTCGAACCGCTCGATGCAGAGCGCCACGACGCCGATCTGTTCGCGGCCAATGCGCTAGACCGCGAGGGGCGCAACTTCACCTATTACCCCTACGGCCCGTTCGCGACGCTCGACGAGTACCGCGCCTGGATCGGCAGTGTGTCGGGCGAGCCGAACCGGCTGTTCCACGCGATCGTCGATAGGGAAACGGGCAAGGCGGCCGGCGTCGCCTGCTACGCCAACATCACCCCGGCGATGGGAGTGATCGAGGTCGCCGCGCTGGTGTTCAGCCCGCTGTTGCAGCGCAAGCCTGCCGCGACCGAGGCGCACTACTTGTTGATGCGCCGTGCCTTCGACGAGCTCGGCTATCGCCGCTACGAGTGGAAATGCGACTCGCACAACATGCCGAGCCGTGCCGCCGCGCTGCGCCTCGGCTTTACCTATGAGGGGACGTTCCGCCAGGCGATGGTGGTGCGCGGGCGCAACCGCGACTCGATGTATTTTTCGATCACCGATCGCGAATGGCCGCGGATCAAAGCGGGTTTCGAGCGCTGGCTCGATCCTGGCAATTTCGACGCTGAGGGGCAGCAGAAGGCGAGCTTGGCGAGCTTCCGCTGAGTGTCAGCACCATTCCTCTTCGGGCTTGGCGCGCGGGTCAGCGCCGATCTCGGTCGAGGTAACGAGGATCGCCCCCGATTGCGTGCCGAAGACGAGCCGCGTCCCGGCGACGAGCCGCACCGTGCCGGCCGGCTCGATATTGCGCACCGTGCCGTCAGGCAACACAGCCTCCCAGATGTTCCGCGAGAGGTTGCGCAGCACGAGCAGCGAGGGCTCGCTCGGGTGCTCGCGCACCTCGGCGACGATGCCGTCCGGCCCCGGCGAACCGAGGCACGGGATGTCGCGGGTGGTCAGGTGCGTGGTCTCGGTGAGGCTGATCCGCTTGCCGCCGATCGCCAGCCAAAAATCGCCTGGCAGTGCCGGCATCTGCGGCAGCGGTTCGACCTCGGGCGCGCTGTACGGCATCAGCGTGCCGAACGGCCACAAAAACTCGCGTTCCGGCGATATCTCGCGCGCCTTGAGGATCATCGAGCCGAAGACGACGAACGCGACGATCGCGAGGACAGTCTCGTGGAGCGGGCTGATGATCGCCAGGCTGCCGCCATAGAAGCGCATCGAATCATAAAGGTCGTGCAGCACGTTGGCGATGGCGAAGCCGATCAGCACCGCAATCGCTGCCGGCATCACCTTGCGGTGACGCAATGCCGCCAAGCCAATGAAATAGCCGACGATTCCGGCATAGGCGATGTGGCTGAACACATTGATGAGCAGCCTTGGCGTGCTGATTAGTGCGCCATATTCGGGAACATAGACGAACATCGTCTCGAGAAAGGCGAAGCCGCTCGCCGACGCCGCCCCGAGGAGGATGCCGTCCAGCGGCTCGCACAACCCGTATTTGCGCTGCCGCCGGTGGGAGAGCAGCAGGCCGAGGCCGAGCACGGCGGCGAGCGGCAGCGCCTTGACCGCCTCCTCGACAAGGCCAGGCGCGATCAGCGACGGCAGGAATTTCTCGGCCGCGACGATCGCCGGGCTCAACAGCATGTCGAGAAAGAAGGCGAGGATGGCGATCAGGACGATGTACGGGAACGGCATCTTCTTGCCGCACCAGAGATAGGCCAGATAGAGGTTGCTCAGCGAAATCAGCCCCGCGAGGCACCAGAAGAACCCGGTCTCGCTCTCGACCGAGGCGAGCACCAAAAGCGCCGCAGTAAAAATCGCCAGCACCACCCCCGGCCACAAGAACGCGCGCCGCTGCAGATCGCCGAACGAGGTCAGGAACGGCAGCAGGTCGGCGCGTGAAATCTCGCCGCTCTCGGTGGGGTTGCCGGGGTCGGAGCTCATTGTCTGGCGTGTCTCGGGGGCGATCTGGTCACCGCAAATGCAACCGCCATGCTAGTCTGCACTCCAAAGCGTGGCAATCGCACCTCCGGGGATGGTATCCGCCAATTTCAAAGCCTTCGCCGCCGGTCGGCCTGTCGCGCGTCCGGCGGTGCCGCCGCTGTCCTTGATCGCGGCGACGACGGCGATCGGCTTTGCCTCGCTGCATATGGTAGTGCCAGCCCTGCCGCTGCTCGCGACCGCGTTCGATCGTCCCGCGGCGCAGGTGCAGCTGGTCCTCACCCTCTATTTCCTCGGCATCGCCGCCGGCCAGCTCTTCTACGGTCCGGTTTCCGACCGTTTTGGCCGCCGGCCAGTGCTGCTCGCCGGGCTGCTGTTGTTCATGGGCGGCACCGTGATCTGCGGCGTGGCGCCGTCGCTGCCGTTGCTGATCGCCGGCCGGGTGGCGCAAGCCTTGGGAGCCTGCGCGGGCCTTGTGCTCGGACGGGCGATCATTCGCGACGTCTATGACCGCGAAGGCTCGGCGCGCGGCATCGCGCTGGTGATGATGGCGATGTCCTTGGCGCCGGCGGTGAGCCCGGCGATCGGCGCCTACGTCACCGAGTGGTTCGGTTGGCGCGCGATGTTCGTGCTGCTGGGCGGGTTCGGCGCGATCGTCTTGGGTTGGACGGGGCTGCGCCTCGGCGAGACCCTGCGCCAGCCGGCGCCGCTCAATATCGCCGGGATCGGCCGCTCCTACGGTCTGCTGTTGCGCTCGCCAGCGTTTACCTGCTTCGCGTTGTGCACGGCCTTCACCAGCGCGTCGTGGTTCACCTTTATCGCCACCGCGCCCTATCTGATGTCGGAAACGCTGCACCAGCCGCCGAGCGCTTACGGGCTGATGATCATGCTGCCGATGGCCGCTTACATTCTCGGCAACGCCGCCGCCGCGCGCTTCGCCCGCTGGGCCGGCACCGGCGCGATGGTGATGTGGGGCGTGTCGCTGTCGCTGCTCTCCGGCGCGGCGATGCTGCTGTGGTGCGTCTGGCCTGGCCTCAGCCCCTGGACTCTGTTCGTGCCGATGGCAGCGAGCTCGATCGGCAACGGGCTCAGCCAACCGACCGCGATGGCCTCGGGGCTCAGCGTCTACCCGCGGGTCGCCGGCACCGCGTCCGGGTTCATCGGTTTTCTCCAGATGGCGATTTCCGCGTTGGGGACGCTTACGGTCGGCCTCTTGCCGCATGAAGGCCCTTTCGCGATGGCCGGCGTGGTGCTGGCGACCCAGATCGTCGCCTTCGTCCTTGGCGCCGTGGCCGTGCGGCTGCCGGCCAGCGGCGGGCCTTAGTCGAGAGCGCGCCGCGGGATCGCGCCGCCGCCATCGACCGAGAGGCTCGCGCCGGTGATGTAGGCGGCGCGATCGGACGCCAGAAACATCACCGCCTCCCCCAGCTCTCCGGGTTCAATCGGGCGGCGGAGCGGCACCCGCGCCGCCATCGCCTCGGCGTAGCCTTCGGGGAACTCGGTGCCCGCGCTGCCGAGCGCGAGGCCGGGCGCGACCAGGTTGGCGCGAATGCCATGCGGCGCAAGCTCCAGCGCGATGCCTTTCATCAGCCATCCGAGCCCGCGCTTCGAGGTGCAGTAGGCGAGGCCGTTGGTCCGCAACACCTGTCCGGCGCCCGAGCCGATGAAGATGAAGACGCCTTTGCGCTGCGCCACGATCATCGCCGCGGCGAGCGATTGGGTCATCAGGAACGGTGCGCGCAAATTGACCGCCATAATGCGGTCCCAGGTCTCGGCCGGCGTATCGAACAGCCCGCCGAACGGGTAGATGCCGGCATTGTTGATGACCACGTCAGGGACGGACCAATCGAGGATTTGCCGGCAGAGCTCGGCGATCGCGCCGGGGTCGGTGAGATCGGTGGCGGCCGAGGCAACATCGGCTGGGGCAAGTCGCGCGCAAAGCGCCGCCAGCCCTGCTTCATCGCGATCGGTGAGAAACAGCCGCGCACCGGAAGCGGCGAAGTTCTCGGCGAGCTGTGAGCCGTAAATGCCGGCCGCGCCGGTGACGACGACGGTTTTGCCGGCGAAATCCTGTGGCATCGCTAAGCCTCCTTCCGCTGATCTGTTCCGCTACGCTACAAAAGATCGAGTTCCGGGAGGATAGAACGATGACCAGCGCGATCGACGAAACCCATGACCCGAAGCGGCAAAGCTGGGTTACCTCGGCCAACGGCCACTCCGACTTCCCGCTGCAGAACCTGCCGCTGGGCGTGTTCAGCCCGCCGGGCAACAATGTCCCCGACGCACGGGCTCGCGGCGGCATCGCCATCGGCGACAAGATCTTCGACATCAAGGCGGCGCTCGCCGCCGGTCTATTCTCGGGCGAGGCGGGGATCGCGGCGAAGGCGGCCTCGGGCGGTTGCCTCAACCCGCTACTGGCGCTGGGCGCCGGTCCGCGCCGCGCCTTGCGGCGTCAGGTATTCGATCTGCTCGCCACCGACGGCAAGAACGCAGGAAAGGCTCGCGATCTCGCCCAGAGCATCCTGCACGACGGCGATACCTGCGCGATGCATTTGCCGGCCAAATCCACCAGCTTCACCGATTTCTTCGCCGGGATTCACCACGCGACCAATGGCGGGCGCCGGCGCAATCCCAACGACCCGCTCGGCCCCAATTACAAATACGTTCCGGTCGCCTATCACAGTCGCGCTTCGTCGCTGCAGCCGTCGGGGAGGCCGATCCGGCGGCCGAGCGGTCAGCGCAAGCTGCCCGAGGAGAGCGCGCCGATCTTCGGCCCCTGCCGCAAGCTCGATTACGAGCTCGAGGTGGCGATCTGGGTCGGTCCCGGCAACAAACAGGGCGAGCCGATCTCGATCTCCGAGGCCGCCGAGCACATCGTCGGGCTCGGCTTTGTCAACGACTGGTCGGCGCGCGATATCCAGCAATGGGAATCGGCGCCGCTCGGGCCGTTTCTCGGCAAGAGCTTTGGCTCGACGGTGTCGAACTGGATCGTCACCGCCGAGGCGCTGGCGCCGTTCCGCGTCGCCCAGCCGAAACGGCCGGAGGGCGATCCGAAGCCGCTGCCCTATCTGTGGGACGACGCCGATCAGCAGACGGGCGCGTTTGATATCGCGCTCGAAGCGCTAATCCTGACCGAGGCCATGCGGGCGAAGGGCATACCGCCGCACCGCATGTCGGCGAGCAACACCCTCGACCTCTACTGGACGGTCGCGCAGTTCGTCGCCCATCACACCTGCAACGGCTGCAACCTCGAAGCGGGCGATTTGTTCGGTACCGGCACAATGTCCGGTCCGACACCAGAAGGCTGGGGCAGCCTCAGCGAGCTGTCCCGCGACGGTCAGCAGTCGAACAGCTTGCCCTCGGGCGAAACCCGGACCTTTCTCGAGGATGGCGACGAGGTCATCTTCCGCGCCCGCGCCAGCCGCCCCGGCTATGTCTCGATCGGCTTTGGCGAGTGCCGTGGCCGGGTCGTTGGCGGATAGACGGCGATGCCCCGCGACGCGCTCGGCTGGCGGATGAAGTTCGGAGTCATCGCGCCTTCGACCAACACCATCGTCCAGCCGGAGTTCGACGCGATGCGCCCGGTGGGTGTCACCAATCATTTCGGCCGCATCCACATCCCCAACGACCCGCTGCGCAATGACGACGACTTCACCCGGCTGATCGAGACGGTTCGCCGCGAGATCATGAGCGCGATCGACCGGGTGATGACCTGCGAGCCCGACCATTTGGTCATGGGCATGTCGTCCGAGACGTTCTGGGATGGGCTCGAGGGCAGCGAGGCGTTGCGCGAGCGGGTCGAGGCGCGCGCCGGGGTCAAGGTGACGATGGGCTCGGACGCGGCGCGCCAGGCGCTGGACCGGTTCGGCGCCAAGCGCATCGGCGTGGTGACGCCTTACATGCCGGTAGCCGACCAGCAGGTGCGGCGGTTTTTCACCGATTGCGGCTACGAGATTATCAACCTCGACGGGCTCAAATGCGCGAGCCCGGTGCTGATCGCGCACGTTGGCGAAGCCGAGCTGCGCGATGCCTTGCTGCGCGTCGATGGGCCGGAGGTCGATGCGGTTGTGCAGGTCGGCACCAATCTGGCGATGGCGCGGCTCGCCGGGCTGGCCGAATTCTGGCTCGACAAGCCGGTCATCGCGATCAATACGGCAACCTATTGGTGGGCGCTGCGATCGAACGGTATCGCCGACCGGATCGACGGGTTTGGATCGCTGCTAAGCCGCTTCTAACCAAAGGGCAATTGGCTGCCACAACCCTGGCGCGGGCGTTAATCCTTCCTCAATGCGAGAGCGGCCTAATGCGAGGTTGACAACGGATCGCTCGGGCGCCGAGGAAATGGGTTTTCGGCAAGCGTACAAATTGCTGCGGAGAGGTGCAGCCGAAGGGTTGCAGTCACGGCTCCGTCCCGTGGCGCTTCTTGTCGGCTGTGGCATTGTGCTGGCCGCCACGCTGCTCGTCGTCACCGGCCTCGTTGCCAGCCACCTGCGTGAGCAAACCCTTGCGGCCAGCGAAGCTGAGCTATCGCGTCTCGACGCGGTTCTAGGCGAGACGGCGAACCGGTCGCTACAAGGGGTACAAGCGGTGCTCCGCGACGTCACCGGCCGGATACCGTTTCCCGATATCTCGTCGCCGGACGAGATTGCTCGCAGCATCCTCACGCCCTGGGTGACCGAGCATCTCGATCATCAAGCCGAAGCGACTTCGGAGATCAGTGGGTTGGCGTTTTTCGCCGCCGACGGCACGCTGGTCAGAAGCGCCGGCGACTGGCCCTTCGCCGAGGCCAATGTTGCGACGCGCGACTATTTTGTCATGTTGCAATCCCATCCCCGGCTGGATTCGTACGTCGGCGCGCCATATCCGGTTGAGCGCGACGGCGCGCTTGTCATTCCGGTGGCGCGCAAGCTGCGGGGGGTCGGCGGAGTATTCGCTGGCCTCGCTGTCGCCGGGATTCCGGTCGAGCATTTCGAGAGCCTGTACCGGGTGATGCCGCTGGGCGATGACGGGGTCATTTCGCTGATGCGCCGTGACGGCGCGGTGCTGGCGCAGTTCCCGCGGCAGCCCGGGGTAGACGGGCGAGAGGTTGTGAGTTCGCTGGTGCTCACGTCGGTGTTCGACGGAATTCACCATGTCTTCGAGGAAGACCACACCGCAACTGGGCAATGGCGCATCAGCGCGGTAGAGCCCCTTGCCGGCTATCCGGTCGCCGTTCTGGTAAGCCGTAGCGGCGAGCAGGCGCTGGTTGGCTGGTCGCGCCAGGCGACGATGTTCGGCGCCTTCGCCGTGTGCGGCGTCATCGCCATCGGGCTGATGGTGTTTCTGATCGCCCGCCAGTTCCAAACTCATAGCGCGCTTGTCTTGATCCGGGCCGAAAAGATCGAGATGGAACACGCGCGGGTCGTTGGTGAAGCGGAGCTGATGAAAAAGGAGCGCCTTTCGGTGCTCGGCCAGTTGACCGCAACAGTCGCCGACGAGCTGCGCAACCCGTTGTCGGCGATCCGCAATACGCTGTTCACCATGCGCGAGATCGCGATCGACAGCGGCATCGCGCTCGATCGTCCCATCGCCCGCATCCAGCGCAGCATCGCGCGCTGCGACCGGATCATTGGCGATTTGTTGGAATATACCCGTGCGCCGGAGCTGAGCCGCGCGGCTGTCGGCTTCGACGATTGGTTAAGGGATGTGCTCGTCGATCTCAGCCTGCCGGCGACGGTGGCGCTGGTCGAGGAGCTCGATGCCGGTGAGGCGATCGTGCCCATCGATGTCGAGCGCATCCGGCGTGTGGTGATCAACCTGATCGACAATGCGGTGCAGGCCCTGGGTGAAGCGGAGCCAAGGGCCGGCATCAATACCATCACCGTGCACAGCGCGGTTTTTGCTGGCTGCCTTGAGCTCACGGTCGGCGATAACGGGCCCGGCATCCCGCCCGAGAACATCGCGCGGATCTTCGAGCCGCTATTCAGCACCAAAAGCTTCGGCACCGGTCTGGGACTCGCGACGGCGAAACAGATGGTCGACCAACACGGCGGTGCGATCGGGGTCGACAGCGAAGTCGGGGTTGGAACCACGATCACCATCCGCCTGCCGCTCGAGCAGGAAATGCGGGCAGCGGCATGAACTCCGTCGATACCGCTCGCGCGGTGCTGATCGTCGAGGACGACGGCGACTTCGCCGAGTCGCTCGCCGATCTGCTGCAACCCCGCGGGTACACCGCCGTTGTAGCGGCGACGCCGGATGCGGCGATCGCCGCGCTGCGCGGCACCGCCGAGATGAAGCCGCCCCCCGTGGCGCTGATCGACCTGCGGCTTGGCGCCAGCTCGGGCATCGACCTGCTGACGCGGCTGCGCGCCGAGCGGCCAGAGCTTATCGGCGTGTTGATGACCGCTGAGCTCGACACTCACACCGCGATCGCGGCGTTGCGCCGCGGCGCTTACGATTATTTCGACAAATCGGTCGACCCGCAGTCGCTTTTCGCGGTGCTCGATCGTTGCTTCGACCGCGTCGATCTGTTGCGCGACCGCGAGGCGGCGTACGAGGCGCTGCGGCTCGCCAAGGAAGACGCCGAGGCGGCGAACCAGGCCAAATCAGGTTTCCTCGCGACGATGAGCCACGAGTTGCGCACGCCGCTCAACGCGATCATCGGCTTTTCCGAGATGATGCTGCGCGAGGTGCTGGGTTCGCTCGGCAACGAGCAATACCGTGCCTATGTCGGCGACATCCATGCCAGCGGCACGCATTTGCTGCAGATCATCAACGACATCCTCGACCTGTCGAAGGCCGAAGCGGGCAAGATCGAGCTGGCGGAGGACGTCTTTGACCTGCGTGACATCATGCGCTCGGTCGGTCAGTTGACCGCGAGCCGTATTGAGACCGCCGGGCTGACACAGGAGGTCGATTTCGCCATCGACCTCCCGCCGATCCGCGGCGATGAGCGCAAGACCAAGCAGGTCCTCATCAACCTGATCACCAATTCGGTTAAGTTCACCCCAGTTGGCGGACGGATTACCATTACCGGCCGGTTCGATCCCGAAGACGGGCTCGCGGTGACCGTGTCCGATACCGGCATCGGCATCCCCGAGGGCGATCTCGAACGGGTGCTGAAGCCCTTCGAGCAGGTCGATTCGTCGTTTAGCCGACAGCACCAGGGCACCGGGCTCGGCCTGCCGCTGGTCAAGGCGATCATGGAGATGCATGGCGGCAGGATGCGGCTCAAAAGTACGCTCGGCGCGGGCACCGCGGTGACCGTTGTGTTCCCACCCGAGCGGGCGATCCTCGACCTGGCCGGCGATATGCCGCGCAGCGCGGCCTAGGCTTTACCCCACTTCCGTCGCCAATTGGGATACAAGCCGAGTGGTTCGGCGGCGGTGACCGCGCGCATGATCGCCCGCGCCAGGCAATCGGCGGCGGCGGAGCCGATCCGCAGCACCGCCTCCGGCGGCATGGCGCTGCCGCTTCCGGTCGAGAGCGCAAAGACCGTATCGCCATCGAACGGCGTGTGCGCCGGCCGGATTGCTCGGGCGAGGCCGTCCTGCGCCATGATCGCCATGCGAAGACAGGAATTCTTGTCGAGCGGCGCGTCGGTAGCGACGATGGCAATCGTCGTGTTGGCTCCGGCGACCGGGCCGGCGCAGGCTGAATAATCTTCGGGATCGAGCGCGGCTTCGGGAAGCGGCGGTTGCGCGTCGATTTCGCCTGGAAGTGCCAAATCGACGGCCCAGAACCGGCCGCAATCGGGCCGCACCACCGATCCCCAACTATTGACCGCGACCAGCGCGCCGACGGTGACGCCATCGATTAGGCGCAGCGAAGCGCTGCCGTTGCCGCCCTTGAGGCGCCCGGCCTTGGCGCCGAGCCCCGCGCCGGCGTTGCCTAGCGCGAAGTCGCGGGAGGCGGAGCTGACTGCCGTGCGGCCCAGCCGGCGATAGGGCGGCGCGCCGCGCCAGTGGCGGCGTCCGGGAAAGCCGAGATCGAAGAGGATCGCCGCCGGAACGATCGGCACCCGCACGTCGCGCACCGCGAAGCCGCGGCCGTGCTCGGCGAGCCAGTCGGCCACCCCCGAAGCGGCGTCGAGCCCAAACGCGGAGCCGCCCGAGAGCACGATGGCATCGACGCGCTCGACCAGGTTGCCGGGCTCGAGCAGCGCCGTTTCTCGGCCACCCGGGGCGCCGCCGCGGATATCGACCGCCGCCATCGCCGGTGTCTCGGCCAGCAGCACCGTCGTCCCGGTCCGCCCGGCGCGATGTTCGGCCTGGCCGACCAGAATGCCCGGCACGTCGGTGATCAGATTGCGAGGACCTGACGCCGCCATTTTCTCGCTATAGCATGGTTCACAGGAGGGCAGGCGATGTCGACGATCTTGATCCAAAGGGCCGATTGGACGATTGCCTGGGACGAGGCGACGGGACGCCATGTCTATCGCCGCGGCGTCGATCTCGCGATCGCTGGCGATCGCATCGAATTTATCGGCAGGGGTTATGCGGGGCCGGTCGACAGGGTCATCGACGGCGCCGAGCTGATGGTTATGCCCGGCCTGATCGACATCCATTCGCATCCGCATCACGAGCCGCTCTACCGCGGCATCCGCGAGGAGCACGGCGTTGCCAACATGCACATGACCGGGCTCTACGAGCGCGGCCAGGCGTTCTCCGCGCCCGACGACGAAGCGCGTGCCGCCGGCGCCGAATTCGCCTATTGCGAGCTGCTGCTCGGCGGCGTCACCTCTCTGGTTGACATTTCGGGACCGTGGGACGGTTGGGTCGAGCTCTTCGCCAAAAGCGGCCTACGCGGCTTTCTTGCGCCGGGATATGCCTCGGCGCGCTGGTTTCTCGAAAACGATCTCGGCCCCAGCTACGACTGGAACGAGCCGCGCGGCCGCGCCGGTTTTACAAGGGCGCTTGCGGTGATCGACCAGGCGTTGGCGCATCCCAGCGGCCGCCTTTCCGGCGTCGTCTCGCCGATGCAGATCGACACGTGCAGCGAGGCTTTGCTGCGTGACAGCCGCGACGCGGCGCGCGAACGCGGCTTGCCGTTCACCACGCATTGCTCGCAGAGCGTCAACGAGGTGCGTGAGATGATCCGCCGGCATGGCAAGACGCCGATCCAATGGGCGGACCGCCTGGGCCTCTTGGGCCCGGGGACGATCCTCGGCCACGCGCTCTACCTCGACACCCATTCCTGGGTGCGCTGGCACACCAAGAGCGATCTGCGGCTACTCGGCGATAGCGGCACCGCGGTCGCTCACTGCCCGACGCCGTTCGCCCGTTATGGACATGTCATGGAACATTTCGGCGCCTATCTGGAGGCTGGCGTGGTGATGGGCATGGGCACCGATTGCAGCCCGCACAACCTCATCGAGGAGATGCGCAAGGCCTCGGTGCTGGCGCGCATCGCGGCGCGCGATATCCACGCGGTCGATGTCGCCGATTTTTTCCACGCCGCGACCGTCGGCGGCGCCACCGCGCTGTTGCGCGACGATATCGGTCGGCTGGCGCCCGGCAAGAAAGCCGATTTGGTATTGATCGATCTCGCCTGCCCGCAGATGCAGCCGGCGCGCGATCCGTTGCGTGGGCTTGTCTATCACGCCGCCGACCGTGCGGTGCGGGATGTCTTTGTCAACGGCGTGCAGGTGGTCGCCGACCACCGCGTGCTGACGCTCGACCAGGCCGACGCCGCCATCCGTCTCACCGCGGCGCAGGAGCGGATGGAAGCTGCCGCGCCGCAGCACGATTACCTGCGCCGCAAGGCCGAGGAGATCACGCCGCTGAGCTTGCCTATCGCGGACTGAACCTCATGCCGATCGGCGCGCCGCATCCGGAAAGCTGGATCCGAACTGTCCCCGGCGGGCTCTATTGCGAGCCAGGCGATTTCTTTGTTGATCCGACACGCGCTGTCGACCGCGCCGTGATCACCCACGGTCACAGCGACCACGCCCGGCCGGGCAACACGTATGTCCTGGCGACGCCGGAGACGATCGCGATCATGCGGGCGCGCTACGGCGATGCGGCCGGCGGTTCGCTGCAGGCGCTGGCCTACGGTGAGACGGTGACGCTCAACGGGGTAAGCGTGACGCTGGTCCCGGCCGGCCATGTGCTCGGTAGCGCCCAGGTCGTGCTCGAGTATCGCGGCGGCCGGGTCGTCGTCTCCGGCGATTACAAGCGCCGCCGTGATCCGACCTGCGCGCCGTTCGAGCCGCAAAGCTGCGATGTCTTCATTACCGAGGCGACGTTTGGCCTGCCGGTGTTCCGTCATCCGCCCGATGGGCACGAGATCGGCCGGCTGCTGCATTCGCTGCGGCTGTTCCCCGAGCGCTGCCACGTTGTCGGCGTCTATGCGCTCGGCAAGTGCCAGCGCGTCATCGGTCTCTTGCGTGAGGCCGGGTATGACGAGCCGATCTATATCCACGGCGCGCTCGCCGGGCTGTGCGAGCTTTACGAGAGCCTCGGGGTTGCGCTTGGCCCGCTGCTGCCGGTCATCGGCGCGGCGCGCGATGAGATCGCCGGCAAGATCGTGCTGGCGCCGCCGGGCGCGCTCGCCGACCGCTGGTCGCGGCGCCTGCCCGACCCGGTCGCGGCGATGGCCTCGGGCTGGATGCGGGTCAAGCAGCGGGCGAAGGCGCGCGGGGTCGAGCTGCCCCTGGTGATCTCCGACCACGCCGATTGGGACGAGCTGACCCGGACACTGCACGATACCGGCGCGCCGGAAATCTGGGTTACGCATGGCAACGAGGAGGCGCTGGTCCATTACGCGACCACGGCGGGGCTCACGGCCCGGGCGCTAGCGCTGGTCGGCTACGAGGCCGAGGGGGAGTGAGCTAATCGGCCGCCGCGGCGCGGACGCGGCCGGCGACCGCCCTGACCTTGCCCGGAGAGGCGCGGAAGATGGCGAGCGCCGATATCACGTTGAGGCCGATGCAAATCCAGAACGCGGCGGCGTAACTGCCGGTGAGGTCGTGCAGTATGCCGGCGACCCAGGGCCCTGCCGCGCCGCCGAGGATCGCCGACAGCATCACCGTGCCAAAAATGCTACCGGAATTTCGTCCGGCGAAAATCTCGATGGAGATCGCGCCCATCACCGAGGTCACGCCGTAGCCGAGCGTCCCCTGCGCCACCACCATGGTCGCGAGCAGCGCCATCGTCGGATGACCGGCAAGCAGGATCAGCGCCAGGCACGACAGCACAAATCCGCCATTGCCGATTGCCCAGACCCATTCGCGGCCGACGCGGTCGGAGAGATGGCCGAGCGCGATCTGGCCCGGCACCGCGACGAGGCTCACGAGGCCCAGCGCCCAGGCCGCATCCGACGCGGAAAAGCCGATCTCGGTCAGGTATTTGGTCTGGTGCACCTGCACCGCGTACCAGGTGAAGAGGCTGCCGAAATACCCGAGCGCAACCCACCAGAAGCGGCGGGTCCGCAGGGCGCGGCCGAGGGTCCAGTCGATCGCCGCCCATGCGGGATCGACGATGTTTGCGGTGGCGTCGGCGGACTTGCCGCCGGTCTGCCCGCCATCGGGTTCGAGACCCATATCCTCGGGCTTGTGCCTCAGCAGCAAATTCAACGGGCCGAGCAAAGCCAGCACCAGAATGCCGAGCATCCAGCAGGCTTCGCGCCAGCCGCCGCTGACGATCCGCGATTGCAGCCAGGGCAGGATCGTGATCGAGCCGATCCCGACTCCTGAGAAGGCGATACTGAGCGCCAGCCCGCGGCGGCGCTCGAACCAATGCGGCAGGTAGAGCGACTGGCCGGTATAGGCCAGGCAATTGACCCCGCCGCCGCACAGCGCGCCGAGCGTCAGATAGAGCTGCCACGGCTGGCGGACCAATGTCGCCAGCAGCAAACCTGCTCCCATCGCGACAACTCCCGCCTCGATGACCAGCAGCGGACCCTTGCGGTCCATGATCCGGCCAATGCTCGGAGTGATCACCGCCGACACGAGAAAGCCGAACGAGAAGGCGCCGGCGGTCACCCCGCGATCCCAGCCGAATTCGCCGAGGATCGGCGGGAACAGCAGCGAAAACGCGGTGCGCGCGTTGACCCCGACCGCCATCGTCACAAAGGCGATTCCGACCAGCACCCAGCCGTAGAAGAACGGCAGGCGTATCGGCGATGTCGAAGCGCGGTTGGCCATCACGTGCTTATATATCGCGGATGATTTTGGCGACCGATGAACACTTCGGCCTCGGCCTAAACGTTGTGAGGGTCGCGGGGTGAACCGCTTTGCCGAACTGCTCGACGCGCTGCTCTTCACCCCGTCGCGCAACGGCAAATTGCGGCTGATGGCGGAGTATTTCGCCACCGCGCCTGACCCCGAGCGCGGCTGGGCGCTGGCGGCGCTGACCGGCGAATTGTCGTTCCCCGAAGCGAAGCCCGGCCAGGTGCGGGCATTGGCGATGGCGCGGGTCGACCCGGAGCTCTTCGCCTGGTCGCTGGATTTTGTCGGCGACCTCGCCGAGACCGTGTCGCTGATCTGGCCGGAATCCTCGCTCCTGGGGGCGGGTGAGGGTAAATCGCCATCTCTCTCCGAGATCGTCGATACCTTGCGCATTGCCAGCCGGGCTGAGGTCGGGGCGCATCTCTCACAGTGGCTCGACCGGCTCGACGCGACCGGGCGCTGGGCGCTGTTGAAACTGGTCACTGGGGCGCTGCGCATCGGCGTCTCGGCGCGGCTCGCCAAGATGGCGCTGGCGGAATGGGCCGGGGTCGAGATCGGCGAGATCGAGGAGGTCTGGCACGGGCTGACGCCGCCCTATCTGCCGCTGTTTTCCTGGCTTTCCGGCAACGAAGAACGGCCCGAGATCGGCGAACTGCCGAACTTCACCCCGCTGATGCTGTCTCAGCCGCTGGAGGAGGAGGAACTCGCCGGGCTCGATCCCGCCGCCTATTTCGCCGAATGGAAATGGGACGGGATTCGGGTGCAGCTCGTCTCGCGAGGGGGCGAGCGGCGGCTTTATTCGCGCTCGGGTGACGAGATCGGCCCGGCCTTTCCCGACATTCTCGCGGCGAGCCCCGACGACATCGCGCTCGACGGCGAATTGCTGGTGATCCGCGACGGCGAGGTGGCGCCGTTCAACGATCTGCAGCAGCGCCTCAACCGCAAGACGCCGACGCCGAAGATGCTGAGCGATTTCCCGGCCTCGGTGCGGCTCTACGACATGCTGCGGTTTGGCGATGAGGATCTGCGCGCCTTGCCGTTGGCTGAACGGCGCTATCGGCTCGACGCCTGGTACGGCAACGCGCCGCGCGACCGGCTCGATTTGTCGCCGCTGGTGCCGTTCGATACCTGGGACGACCTGAAGGATTTGCGCGACGGCGCGCGCGCCAACGGCATCGAGGGCTTGATGCTGAAGCGCCGCGACTCGCCCTATCTATCGGGCCGGCCGAAAGGCCCGTGGTTCAAATGGAAGCGCGGCGCGCTCACCGTCGACGTGGTGCTGATGTACGCCCAGCGCGGCCACGGCAAGCGCTCGTCGTTCTATTCCGACTACACCTTCGGCGCCTGGCGCGACGATGTGCTGGTGCCGGTGGGGAAAGCCTATTCCGGCTTCACCGACGACGAATTGCGCCTTCTCGACAAATGGGTGCGCGACAACACCGTCAAACGCTACGGGCCGGTGCGCGAGGTCGCGCCCGGGCTGGTGCTCGAGATCGCCTTCGACAGCGTGCACCGCTCGACCCGCCACAAATCCGGGGTCGCGATGCGTTTCCCCCGAGTCCACCGCATCCGTTGGGACAAGCCGTTTTCCGAGGCCGATAGGCTGGAGAATCTGGAGCGGTTGGTGACGTGAGCGCCGCCTCTCTCGCGGCGCTCGACCGCGCTCCCATGGCCCGAGCCGGCATCGCCGGCGCCGCTTTTGTCGCCATCGCCTTTGTCGTGACGGTGGCTCTGCCGTTGGCGACCTATACGACGTCGCTGGCGCTGTTCGGCCTCGCCCATGTGCTGAGCGAGCTCAACTATATCGACCGCCGGTTCCGCGCCCGGCTCGGCGGCCTGGCGCTGCAGATCGGAGCGCCGATCGCCCTCGCGGTGGCGGCGCGGGCCGCGGCGATGGCGGGCGTGCTGCCGCCGCCGGTCGACGCCGCGGTCGAATTGAGTGCGGCCGCGGTTCTGGCGGCGGGCGCCGTGTTGCGGATGCGACGCCATCGCGCCGTTGGCGCGGTGATCGGCGTGATCCTCGGGGCCGGCGCGATCGCCGCCCCGTTTCAGATGCTGCTCGGGTTGGCGATCCTGCACAATCTGACCCCGCTCGGGTTTTTCGCCGAGGCGCTTAGGGGCCAGCAGCGCCGCCGCGCGCTTACCCTTCTGGCGGTTCCGCTCATCGTCCTCCCGCTGCTGATCGCGACAGGGCTGCCCTACGCGGCATTGGCGCGGATGGGGCTGGAATGGCCGGAGGCGCGGTTCTTGGCGAGCGGCCCGCTGGCGTTCAATCTCGGCGTCTATGTCCCGGCGAGCCTGGTGTCGAGCGATTGGGCGCTGCACGCGTTCAGCGCCGCGGTGTTCGCGCAGATCATGCATTACGCCGCGGTGATCTTGCTGTTGCGGCGGCTTGCGGCCGAGACGCCGGTGCGACGGTCATGGCGAGGGCTTGCGTTGGGGGTTGCGATCGCCGCAGGTGCGCTAGCGCTCCTCTTCTGCGTCAATTACGGGCTGGCGCGGCAGCTTTACGGGTTGGCCGCGCTCATCCATTCCTGTATCGAGATTCCGGTCTTGCTGCTGGCGCTGGGCGGGATCGCCGTCGTTCAGGTGAAAAATGCGTAGTAGAGCAGCCCAGCGGCGGTCGACGCCGCATTGGCAACCAGCGAGGCCAGCAATGAGCGGCGCCACGACAGTGGCACGATGAGGCGATAAGCGACGCTCTCCACCAACACGACCCCGCTCTCTACCAGCGCCACCGCGCCGGCATAGCCGATTGGGTCATCGAGGCGCGGCACTGCGTACCAAACGAACGGGTGGGTGACCAGCGTGCCGAGCGACGCCGCGAGCGCGGCGTTGAGGCCGCTTCCCCAGCCCAGCGCCCGGATCAAGGCGAAGGCGACAGCCGCTTCGATCGCGATCGAAAAGACCAAAGCGGCGGTCTGGGTCATTGCGAATTGGCCTCGCCGGAAAAGCGGCGCAGGATAGGGTCTTGGTGAGCGGGAGGAAGGACAATTGCGTCACGTCGTTGCCATCGCAGTGCTGGTGTCCGGGCTGGCCGCCGTTACATCCGCGCGCGGCGACATTCCATCCCCGCCGGGCGAAAAGGAACGCTACCTGCTGAGTGTCATCGAGTCCGCCAACCATCCGTGCGGAAAGGTCGGCTCCTACACGACAGCCACGGGAAGCGATGCCGAAGCCTATGCCAATCAGGGGCTCGACCCCTTTATCGTCGCCTGCACCAACGGTAAGACCTATCTTGTCGGGGTGGCACAGCGGCGGCCGGGCCCGCCGCTCCTCGATCCCAGCGGTAAGCCGGTTCCCTACCCCGATCCTGTGGTGAAGGAGATCGCCCAGTAGGGCGTGGCCGGAGCCAGCCCCAACCGCGCGGGGAGGTTCACTGGTGCCTCTAATATTCTGTAATCGTTTGCGTTTCTGCTTCCTAGACGGCCGAAAACAGCGGAAATAACAGCAAGAAAACAGCGTGATATCAGCGGCGATAACAGCGAGAAAACAGCGGTCGATCAGCGGCGCTCCCCGCTGTTTCGCCCGGGTCAGTAGCGTAGGGTGGAAAAGCGCAGCGCCTTCCACCAGTTGCGCGCCGCGATTTATGCGGTTTCGCATCGGCGGATGACGCTACGCTCATCCGCCCTACACGCGCGACGGATGCGCGAAAGTCCTATTCACCGCCTAGTTCCGGTTTGCCGGGCGGCTGGGTCATTCCGTGCGCTGTTGGGCTTGTTATCGTGGCTATTGCCTCAACAGCGCCCGCGCCGATGGTCGTTGTTATTTCGGTCGCGGGACGACAGACGGCTCTTCTTGGTTGTGCCTTGTTCTATGCCCGCGCGCGAAAGATCAGCACGCTCGCCAAGCTCCGGTTTCGGCTTCAATCAACGAGCCACTTGCGTGGCGATGCCGGCCCTCTTGGTTCCGACATCGCTTGGGAGTATGGAACAAAGAAAGAACATTCTCAATAGACGCTTGCACAACTCAGCAACGCATAAATTGCATAATTGCTAAAGCGTCGAGTCGCGTCGGATCAACCGGCGCGACGGCGGGTGGCGCTTCGCTTACCCGCCCTACAGATCGCTATCGCTGGCAGCGGGTGGCGCTTTGCTTACCGGCCCTACAGCCGCTACTCTGCGGCCTCGTTGACGATAAGATGGCCTTCGTCGTCGACATCGAGCCCGGTCTTGCGGGCGAGGTCGATGACCGAAGGGTGCCAATCGACCTTGCCCGGGTCGGGGCCGCCGACCAGCGCGATCAAGGTCGCGTCGGGGTCGTCGCTGGCGTTGCGGAAACCGCGATAAATGCCGATCGGCACGTTGACGATGTCGCCGGGTTGCAGCGTGATCACCCGCTCGCTCTCGCCTTCGAGCCAGAACACCTGCCACGGACCCTTGACCGCGATGAACACCTCTTCGGTCGGGTGGCGGTGCAACGCGGCGCCGTGGCCCTTCGGCGTGTTGCGGACATAGGTCACGGCGAAGCCGTGCGCGCCCGCCTTGATCTTCGGCGCAAGGCGCGGGTCCTTCATGTTCTCGACCACCCCCATGCCGATGATGTTGATGATCTCGCGCTGGTAGCCGGGGATGCGCTGGTCGAGAAAAGCGAGGTCGGAACCCTTCATCGCGTCGAGCCGGGCGACGTTGTTCTGCTCCATCGAGGCCAGCGAAACGGCCGGCGCTGGTTTGCCTTGCAGGCGGGGATCGACATAGGCCATGGCGTTCCTTCTGGTTATGGGTAGGTGAAGTAGGCCGGCAGATCGGCGAGCGTGGGGTGGGTGCGGTCCTTGTCCGACAGGATCGGCGCATTGCCGCCGAGGCGCCAGTCGATGCCGAGCGCCGGGTCGTTCCATAAGAGGCCGCGGTCGCATTCGGGCGAATAATAGCGGTTGACCTTGTAGACCAGCTGGCTGTCGGGCTCGAGCGTGCAGAAGCCGTGCGCGAAACCCTCGGGGACGAAGAGCTGGTTGCCCTCCTCGGCGCTGAGCACCACCGCGACATGCTTGCCGTAATGCGGCGACCCGCGGCGGATATCGACCGCGACATCGAGGATCCTGCCGGCGACGACGCGCAGCAGCTTGGCCTGGGCCATCGGCGCGATCTGGAAATGCAGGCCGCGGACGACGCCGGGCGAGGCCGACAGCGAATGGTTCTCCTGGACGAAATGCATCTCGATGCCGGCCTTCGCCAGCGCATCCTCGCGGAACACTTCGGAGAAATAGCCGCGCGCGTCGCCGTGGCGGACCGGCTGGATCAGCTTGACCCCGGGCAGCGCGGTATCGGTGATCTGCATGGGCACAGCTTGCCGCAGCGGCGCCCGCTGTGCCAGTGTGGCGCGATGCGTCCCGCCAATTATTACGCGGCGCCGGGGTTCGAGCGCGCCGGCTTGAAGCGCCGCGACATCGACTGGATCCGCGACCAGGCGAGCCACGCCGCCTCGCAATTCGTCCCGGTGTGGCGCTCGCAGAACCTGGTCGTCGATATCGCCGACGCCGAGCCGCGGGCGATCGTGCTGACCGCGGATAGCGTTGCGGTCGTGCTCGGCGAAGGCGACCCGGACACGCATCTCGCCGAGGGCCGTCTGGTGTTTCTCGGCGTGATCGAGGAGAAGCCGCATTTCGCGGTTGACCTGTCGCATATCGACGAGCCACTCGACGCGCTGCGCTCACCCGTGCTGGCGGCGAGCGGCGTCCCGGAAGACGCCACTCGCTTTGCCGATCTGCGCCAGCTCGCCGGCCGGCTTGCCCGGCACGAGGGCGCGCTCCTCGCGCTGGCGCGCGCGATGGTGTTCTGGCATCAGCGGCATCGCTTCTGCGGGGTGTGCGGCAGCCCGACGCTCTCCGAGGAAGCCGGGCACATGCGGCGCTGCACCAACCCCGAATGCAAGGCGATGCATTTCCCGCGCACCGACCCGGCGGTGATCATGCTGGTGACCGATGGCGAGCGTGCGCTCCTGGGCCGCAACAAGAATTTCCCGCCGGGCATGTATTCGACGCTCGCCGGCTTCGTCGAGCCGGGCGAGAGCCTGGAAGACGCGGTCGCGCGGGAAGTGCGCGAGGAGACTGCGATCGAAGTGGGTCAAGTGATCTACCACTCGTCGCAACCCTGGCCGTTCCCGGCCAATATCATGCTCGGGTTTCATGCCGAGGCGGTGACCAGCGAGATCACCGTCGATTATGGCGAACTCGAAGACGCCAAATGGTTCGAGCGCGACTGGCTCTTGGTGCACGCCGACGACAATACGTTCCGCCTGCCCCGGCTCGATTCGATCGCCCGCCGCCTGGTCCAAGACTGGCTGCACGGGCGCGCCGGGCCGGGCGCCGGCTAGCCCAGGTTGACGATCGCACCCGCGAGCGCGCCGATCAGCAGCGTCGCTGAACTGACCATTGCAATGACGAACCCAAGACCGCGCTTCGCCGAGTCGCGCTGGTAGGAGATCGCGTAGATCACGCGACCGACGATCCAAACGCACCCGATCACACCGCCCCAAACCGGCGACACGAACAAGACGAACAGCCACAGGGAAGGCAGGAACCAGACGATCTGCTCCAGCGTGTTCTGCTGTACGCGCAGCGCGCGCTCGAATTCGGGCGGACCGGTGACCGACGGTGGCTTGACATCGAAGCGGTGACGCATCCGCCCGGCGTTGATGAAGGTGCCGATGTAGACCGCTAAGGCCAGGATCGCGACGAGCGCGGGAAAGGCGGCTTGCATGGTTTGTCTCGATCTAACGCGTTAGCGGCGAGGCGCCGGGGCGGCGCAGCAGCGGGATCAGCAAGAGGCCGAACACGAACATGCTGCCGATCATCAGCATGACATCATTGAAGGTCAGCACCAGCGCCTCGCGCTGGACAGTGCCGGCCAGCAACTTGATCGGGCCCGCCGTGGTGTCGCCGGTGAAATGCGGGTCGAGCCGCGCGGTCTGCGTGTCGAGGAAATGCTGGACCGCCGGGCGCGCCGGGTTGACCGCCTCGATCAGCCGGTTCCAGTGGAAATGCAGCCGGTCGTTCATCACCGTGCCGAGAACGGCAAGGCCGATGGCGCCGCCGAGATTGCGCATCAAATTGTAGAGTCCGGACGAGCTCCTGAGCAGGTCGGGCGGCAGGCTGCCGAGCGCGATCAGATTGGCCGGCAGGAAACAGAACATCAGCCCGACGCCGCGCACGATCTGCGGCACCAGCAATTCGCCAAAGCTCGCCTGGTTGGTCAGCCCGGCGGTGAGGTACATCGCCACCGAAAAAAGGATCATGCCGATCGCCAGCATCAGCCGCAGATCGATCTTGCGCGCGATCCAGGTGGTGAAGGGCGAGGTCACGATCTGCGCGCAGCCGGTAACGACCACGGTGGTGCCGATTTGCCAGGCCGAGAACCCGCGAACCTGGGCGAGGAACAGCGGCACGACGTAGGTGCCGCAATAGAGCCCGGTGCCGACGATAAAGGTGAAGAGCGAGCCCATCGCGAAATTGCGGATGCGGAAGGCGCGCAGATCGACGATCGGCTGGCGGTAGGTCAGCACCCGCCAGAAGAACAGCGCCGCCGAAACCGCCGAGACGATCACCGTGCCGCAGATCGTCGCGTCGGCCAGCCAACCCCAACGCTCGCCTTCCTCGAGCGCATATTCGAGGCAACCGAGAAACAGCGCCATCAGCACGAGGCCCGGCAAATCGAAGGCGCGCAGCAGCGATAGGTTGGGCCGGTCGACATCGATCAGGTACCACACCGTGACCGAGACGATCACCCCCGGCACGATATTGACGAGAAACAACCAGTGCCACGAATAGGCATCGGTCAGATAGCCGCCGAGCGACGGCCCGACGGTTGAGGACAGGTTGAGGATCAGCGAGATCAGCACCATGACCACGGCGAGCTGGCGCGGCGGGAACACGGTATAGACGACCGGGAACACGGTCGGGATCATCGCCCCGCTGAGAAACCCTTGCAGGATGCGGTAAAAGATCATGGCGCCGAGGCTGGTCGCGGTGGCGCACAGCACGCTGGTGAGCGTGAACCCGGCGGTCGAGGCGACGAAGAGAATGCGCGTCGACATCAGCCGCGACAGCATCCCGGTCAGCGGGATCATCACCACCTCGGCAATGAGATACGAGGTCTGCACCCAGCTGATCTCATCGGGGCTCGCCGACAGCCCACCCTGGATTTGGGTCAGCGAGCTGGTGACGATCTGGATATCCAGCAGCGCCATGAACATGCCGAAGACCATGGCGAGCACGCCGACCCACTGGCGCAGCGACGCGGGCTGGATTTGCCGAGGCGGGGCGGGTGACGCCGCGGCCGGCGGAGCGGGCGGTGGCGCGGCGGGCGCAGCCGGAAGCTGGCC
>DATNJF010000316.1:0-45465 GCA_035604035.1 Allostellaceae bacterium
GGGCGCCCGCCAGTGCGGGCGGTCCCGTTTGGGGGCGGTAGTACCCTTAAGACGAAAGCCGGATCAGGAATTAAACCGGTTTCCCTCTGCGACGGCTGCTTCAGGCCGCCAGCCGGTCGACGACGCAGCTGTTAAACGCGCCGAAGGCGAGATGGGTTAGCGAGTTTTCCTTGACCCCGACCGGGATGAACGCGGCGCGGTAAAGCTCCATCTTGCCGTCTTCACGCGGCACTTCGCCTTCCATGCGCACCGGCGAGCGCTGGCTGTGCGCGTCGCCGCAGCCCTGCATGAACACGCGCGACAAATGGCGCGGCAGCTGGCGCACCATCGGCACATGCGGGGTACCCTTGGGCGGCAGGTCGAGGAGCTTCGCGAAATCGGTGCCGTAGAGCAGTAGCGAAGAATTTTCGACGACCGGATCGACCGCGATCACAAACCGATGCGACCAGTCGGCCGTGTTCATCTCGGCGAGGTCGAGAGCGGCGACGGTTGCACTCCTGCCGAGCTTTTCGATCTTCTTTTCCCAATAGGCGATGGCGCGTTCGGATTCGCGACGCTCGCGCCCGGTCAATACCGGTTCGGACTCGCCATTGGTTTCGCGTACCTTGTCCAACGATACAACCGGCGCCTCGGTGATCGACATCTGGTCCCCCAACCACACCAATCTTCGCGAACTTGGTTAACCCGGCTTGCTTAATTTTAGATGAAGATTGCCGATTCGCCCGTGCCGCGGCGACTTTAGCGCCCGCCGTTATAGTTAATGTCAGCGGGCGCCAAGCGCGGCCAGACGGCGTTGCGCGTCATGCACATCGGTCTTGGCATCGGCGCCGGCCAGCTTCAGCACGAAGTCGAATTCGGTAGTGTAGACCGGCCCGCCGATCCCGAGCTTCGCCGCTTCCGGGGTCGGCGATTCGTGGCGGACGAAGTCGCAGATCAGCGAATCCTTGACCGCGAACACCGCGTCGCTATCGAGATAAGGGTCGGTGCGATCAAAGATATGCGTCGTCACCGGGTCGTAGCCGTCGGCGGTCAGCACGAAATGGATATGCGCCGGACGCCACGGATGCCGCCCGGTCGCCTTGAGCATCGCGCCGACCGGCCCGTCCGAGGGAATCGGGTAATTAACCGGCAACACGGTGCGCAGCAGGTAGCGCCCTTTGCTGTCGCTGTGGAACTTGCCGCGCATGTGCAGTTCGTTCGGGTTCGTGTCCTGAGCGTCGTAAAGCCCGTTCGACTGCGTTTGCCAGACGTCGAGTTCGGCATTGGCGATCGGCTTGCCGTGGAGGTCGAGCACGCGCCCGCTGACCAGGGTCGGGACGCCGACCGTATCGCGATGGGCGATGTTGCCGCCGGGCGGCATTTCCGGTGCGCCGAGCCGGTGGAACGGGCCGAATACGGTCGATTCGGTCGCGCCCTCGGGTTTGCGGTGGCCGATCAGGTCGACCACCATCGATACCCCGAGCGAATCCGAGAACAGGATGAATTCTTGACGCTTGTCGCTGCACATCTTGCCGGCTTCAGTCAGGATCTCGATCGCCTGGAACCACTCGGCCTCGGTCAGCTCGACCTCCTTGACGAATTGGTGCAGGTGCGTAATGAGCGCGAGCATGATCCGCCGCAGCCGCGGGTCGGGGGTCGCGGCGAAGCGCGCCAGCACCGATGCGGTGATGTCGTCCTCGGTGGTGCTGCGCGGCATCTTCTCCTGACCATCGGGCATGGCTGCCTCCGTGGCGTAGCGTCGCTGTGAAATCGGGCGAACCTTAGAGTAATTTCAGCGGCGGCGGAATTCTTCCGCCCGAGGCAAGCGAGGGGACATGGCCGAGTTGCGGGTGAAAAGCGAGATTGCCGGTTCGGTCTGGAAGATCGAGGTCGCGGTCGGCGACTCGGTCGCCGAGGAAGACCCGCTGATCATCCTCGAGTCGATGAAGATGGAGATTCCTTTGCTCGCGCCACGCGCCGGTACGGTCATCGAAATCCTCGTCGCCGAGGGCGAGGCGATCGCCGAGGGCGATGTCGCGGTGATATTGGCATAGCACCTTCATCCTCATGCCAGCCGATACCGCGACCCTCGAACCGGGCAGCGCTTCCGGGCCGCACGCGCTTTATCAGGAGCGCTGCGCCGCCGGTTTGATCAGGCCCGACCCGGCCCAGGCGCGAGCCGCCGACCGTCTGGAGGCGCTGTATCGGGCATTGGGGGATCATGTTCCGACGCCGCGCGGTTGGCTCGCGCGGCTGGTTGGGGTCAGCGTGGCGGCACCGAAAGGACTCTACCTTTGGGGCCCGGTCGGGCGCGGCAAGTCGATGTTGATGGATCTGTTTTTCGCCACGGCGCCGGTCGAGCGGAAGCGGCGGGTGCATTTCCATGCGTTTATGCTCGACGTCCATAACCGCATCGAGCGGGAGCGCCGCGCGCGGTCGCGGCAGCCGATCCTGCGCGTCGCCGCCGCTTTGGCCGAGGAAGTCTCGCTCTTGTGCTTCGACGAGTTCCAGGTCAACGACATCGCCGATGCGATGATCCTCGAGCGGTTGTTCCGGGCGCTGTTCGATGCCGGCACCGTGGTTGTCGCGACCTCGAACCGCCATCCCGAGCGGCTCTACGAGAACGGGTTGCAGCGTGACCGGTTTTTGCCATTCATCGCGCTCCTGCAGCAGCGGCTCGATGTCGTCGCCTTGGACAGTGGCCGCGACTACCGCTTGGCGCGGATGATTGGCAAGCCGATCTATTTCCAGCCGCTCGATGACAACGCCCACCGCGCGGTCGCCGAGGCCTTCGCCGATCTCAGCGATGCCAAGCCGGTCGCCAGCGAGACTTTGACGGTGCTGGCGAGGCCGCTCGAGGCGCCGCGCGTCGCCGGCAATGCTGCCTGGTTCACCTTCGACGAATTATGCGCCCGGCCCTTGAGCGCGGTCGATTACCTGGCGCTCGCTGAACGCTTCGCGGCCATCGTGGTCGAAGGCATCCCGCGGCTTGGTCCGCGTCAGCGCAACGAAGCGCAGCGCCTTCACATCCTGATCGACGCGCTCTACGAAGCGCGCACCTTGCTGGTCGCCTCGGCCGAAGTGCCGCCCCAGGAAATCTATGTCGAGGGCGATGGCAGCTTTGAGTTTCAGCGCACCGTCTCGCGGCTGATGGAGATGCAGAGCGAGGATTATGTCGCTAACCGCGGGCCTGGATGAGGGTTCCTCTGGCCGCCTTGCCCGCCCCCGGAAATCGCGCTAAGACCGGCCCAATCCAGCCACGAGGAATGACATGGCACGCAAGAAGATCGCGCTGATCGGCGCCGGCCAGATCGGCGGCACGCTGGCTTTGCTGGCGGGGATCAAGGAATTGGGCGATGTCGTGCTGTTCGACATCGTTGATGGGGTGCCGCAGGGCAAGGCGCTCGACATCATCCAGGGTTCGTCGATCGAGGGTTATGACGCCAATATCACCGGCGCCAACGATTACGCGGCGATCAAGGGCGCCGATGTGGTGATCGTCACCGCCGGCATCCCGCGCAAACCCGGCATGAGCCGCGACGATCTCATCGGCATCAACACCAAGGTGGTCGGGCAAGTTGGCGCGGCGATCAAGGAGTATTGCCCCGGCGCCTTCGTCATCACCATCACTAACCCGCTCGACGTCATGGTGTGGGTGATGAAACAGGCCTGCGGCCTGCCGGCGAACCGGGTGGTCGGCATGGCGGGGGTGCTCGACAGCGCGCGCTTCCGCTATTTCATCGCCGAGGAGCTGGGCGTCTCGGTCGAGGATGTGACCGCGTTCGTCCTCGGCGGGCACGGTGACACGATGGTGCCGCTGGTGCGCTACACGACGGTCGCCGGCATTCCCTTGCCCGACATTATCAAGATGGGCTGGACCACCCAGGCCAAAATCGACCAGATCGTCCAGCGCACCCGCGACGGCGGCGCCGAGATCGTCAATTTTCTCAAGACCGGCTCGGCCTTCTACGCCCCGGCCAGCGCCGCGATTTCGATGGCCGAGGCCTATCTTCGCGACAAGAAGCGGGTGCTGCCTTGCGCGGCGCTGCTCAATGGCCAGTACGGGGTCAAGGACCTCTATGTCGGCGTGCCGGTAGTAATCGGCGCCGGCGGCGTCGAGAAGATTGTCGAGATCAGTCTCGACCCGGCCGAGCAGGCCGCGTTCGAGAAATCCTGTGGCGCGGTGCGCGAACTCATCGATGTGGCAAAGAAGCTGCAAGCCTAGCTTGCCGCGATGAACGTCCACGAGTATCAGGCGAAGGAACTGCTGGCGAAGTATGGCGTGCCGGTGCAGCCCGGTGGCGTCGCCTACACCGCGGCTGAGGCCGAGGCCGTTGCGAAACGGCTCGGCGGCCAGCTATGGGCGGTGAAAGCGCAGATCCATGCCGGCGGGCGCGGCAAGGCCGGTGGGGTCAAGCTGGTCAAATCACCCGAGGAAGCGGGCGCGGCAGCCGGGGCGATGCTCGGCAAGCGCCTTGTCACCCACCAGACCGGGCCGCAGGGCCGTGACGTCAAGCGCGTCTACGTCGAGGCGGCCTCGGACATCGCCCGCGAGCTCTACCTGGCACTGTCGGTGGATCGCACCAGCGGGCGCACCACCCTGATCGCCGCGGCGGAGGGCGGCGTCGAGATCGAGGAGCTGGCGGCCCGCGCGCCGGACAAGATTTTGCAGCTGGCGATCGATCCCGCGACCGGGATCGAGCCGTTCCATTCGCGCCGCCTCGCCTTCGAGCTCGGGCTCGGCGCGGGCGAGGTCAAGGCGATGACGGCGCTGGTCAACGGGCTCTACCGGGCTTTTGTCGAGCTCGACGCGTCGCTGGCCGAGATCAACCCGCTGGTGGTGACCGGCTCGGGCAGCCTTGTCGCACTGGACGCCAAGATGGGCTTCGACGACAACGCCTTGTTCCGCCATCCCGAAATCGAGGCGTTGCGCGACGAGGACGAGGAAGACCCGATCGAGCGCGAAGGGGCAAAGCATTCGCTCAGCTATGTGAAGCTCGACGGAAATATCGGTTGCATGGTCAACGGCGCCGGCCTCGCCATGGCGACGATGGATATCATCAAGCTCGTTGGCGGCAGCCCGGCCAATTTTCTCGACGTCGGCGGCGGCGCGACGCGCGAGCGGGTGACGGCGGCGTTCAAGCTGATCCTCTCCGACCCCAACGTCGAGGCGATCCTCGTCAACATCTTCGGCGGCATCGCCCGTTGCGACGTGATCGCCGAGGGGGTGGTCGCCGCCGCGCGTGAAGTCAACCTGCACGTGCCATTGGTGGTGCGGCTCGAAGGCACCAATGTCGAGCTCGGCCGCAAGATCTTGAGCCAGTCTGGGCTGCCGATCATCACCGCCGACGATTTCGCCGACGCCGCGCAAAAGGTCGTCAAATCGATCGCCGAGGCGGCGTGATGGCGATTATCGTCGACGCCTCCACCACCGTCATCTGCCAGGGCTTCACCGGCGCGCAGGGCACGTTTCATTCCGAGCAGGCGATCGCCTACGGCACCAAGATGGTCGGCGGGGTGACACCGGGGAAAGGCGGCAGCCGCCATCTCGACCTGCCGGTGTGGGACACGGTGCACGAGGCCGTGGCCGCGACCGGATGCAGCGCCAGCGTCATCTATGTTCCGCCGCCGGCGGCAGCTGACGCCATCCTTGAGGCGATCGACGCGGAAATCCCGCTTGTCGTCTGCATCACCGACGGCATCCCGGTGCAGGACATGGTCCGCGTGAAGCGCGCGCTTTCCGGCGCGAAGACCGTCCTGATCGGCCCGAACTGCCCAGGTGTCATCACCCCCGACGAATGCAAGATCGGCATCATGCCGGGACATATCCACCGCCGCGGCCGGGTCGGTATCGTGTCGCGCTCGGGCACCCTCACCTATGAAGCGGTGGCGCAAACGACCGCCGCCGGGCTCGGTCAATCGAGCTGCGTCGGCATCGGCGGCGACCCTGTGCACGGGCTCGACTTCACCGATGTCATCGAGATGTTCCTCGCCGACAAGGAAACCGATGCCATCGTGATGATCGGCGAGATCGGCGGTCATGCCGAGGAAGATGCCGCGGCGCTGATCAGATCGGCGAAGCGCAAGAAGCCGGTGGTCGGGTTCATCGCCGGGATGGCGGCGCCGCCGGGCCGGCGCATGGGCCATGCCGGCGCGATCATCGCTGGCGGCAAGGGCAGTGCCGCCGACAAGATCGAGGCGCTCAAAAGCGCCGGGGTCACCGTCGTCGATTCTCCTGCCGCGATCGGATCGACTGCCAAGGCGGTGCTCGGCTAGCTCCGCGCCCGGGGGTGGGCGGCGTCGTAAATCGCCAGCAAATGTTCGGGTTCGACTTTCGTGTAGCGCTGCGTCGTCGACAGACTGGCGTGGCCGAGCAGCTCCTGAATCGCGCGCAGATCGCCGCCGCCGCCGAGAAGATGCGTCGCGAAACTGTGGCGCAGCGCGTGCGGCGTTGCGGTGTCGGGAAGGCCGAGCATGCCACGCAGGGTCTGCATCTGCCGCTGCACCAGACGGGGGTTGAGCGGCCCGCCGCGTGCGCCGACAAACAAAGGACCAGCCTTTTCGAGCGGATAGGGGCAGGCGGCGAGATAGTCGCCGACCGCGTCGCGCACCGCTGGCAGCACCGGCACATGTCTTTGTTTTTGGCCCTTGCCGGTGACGACCAGAATGTCGCCGCGCGGCGCCTCGCCCAAGGTCAGGCCGAGCGCCTCGGAAATCCGCAGGCCGCAGCCATAGAGCAAGGTTAGGATCGCGATGTCGCGCTTCTGCTGCCAGACGCTGATCGATAAATCGCCTGCGGCTTCGAGCGCCGCGCCGGCATCGTCGACGGTGAGCGGTTTCGGCACGCTTTGCGGCAGCTTTGGCGCGCGCAATACCGCCAGTCCCGGCGCCGAAGCGAGCTTGCGCCGTTCGAGAAACCGCACGAAGCCACGCAGCACCGAAAGGCCGCGGGCGATGGTCGTCCGCGCGCGGCCATCCATCGCACGATGCGCCATATAGGCGCGGAAATCTGCCGCGGCCAGGCTCGACATGCCCACAAGGCTCGGCACCTCGCCGCGATGGGTTCCAAGAAAATCGAAGAACGCCGCGAGATCGCGGCCGTAAGCGGCGATCGTGTGGGCCGAAGCACGGCGTTCGGCGGCGAGCCAATCGAGCCAGGCGCCAATCGCCGCGCGCAAATCTTGCGTGACCTGGAAGCGCCCCAGCGGCAGGGGCTCGGGGAGGGTGGGGAAGGGCTTGGGGGGAGCCGTTTGCGGCGCGCTCACCGCACCGGATTGAGCCAGAGGCCGACGGCGATGCCGACGATACGGCCGAGAAAACCCAGAAGTTCGGTGCCGAGCCCGGGATGAAACCGGCCCGGCTTGCGTGTGCCGATGCAGAGGAGCCCAGTCGGCGACTCGCGCCCAAAGCGCAGCCGCAACAGGGCTTGCGAGCGCACCAGCCCAGCCGCACCGCCGAATAATACCGGATCGCCGGGCACATCGGCGTCGTAAATCACAGCGCGCTCCTCGCCGAGCAATTCCTCGACCGTGCCGGCTTTCAACAGGTGGATGCCCTGCACCGGGAAGCGCGGGGTGATCCCGGCGATGTTCTCGATTGCCATCGTGACGACATCGACATCGAGCACGACGGCCAGATCGGTGGTGACGATCTGAAGGAGCTGGCCGAAGCTGGGAGCGGCCAGAATCGCCAGCGCGGCCTTGTGTACCCGAGTCTGGCTCGCGAGGTTGCCGCGGCACACCGCCAGCAGGTTGCGATACTCTCCGTTGAGCCGCGCCACTTCCTGGCGCTGGCGGTCATAAAGGAAGCGCTGGAAATCAACGACACCGTCGCCGACATCACGGCTCGGCGGGCGCAGCAGGCGCAACGCCTCGGGGTGCTCGTCGAGGAAATCGGGGTGACGGCTCAGATAGGCCATGACCTCGCGACTGCCGATCTCGCCGCCCTCGTCTGAAGACCCGGCGGCGGGAATGGCTCTGGTTTGGTCGCGCGGATGGTCAACCATTCGACATCCAGCTAATCCTCGGTCGGCGGCTTTCGATCGCTCCACTTGCAGGCCGCCGACCCGCGCGCGAGTGTAGCCGATGGCCGATTGCCCTGCCAACAGTGGCGCCCTTGAAGACGTGCCGGCGTCAGCACACGATCGGGTGCGGGTGTTGCTGCCGCTGCCGTTGCCGGCGGCGCTCGACTACCGTGTGCCGGAGGACGCTGTAGCCCCCGAACCCGGGCAATTCGTTCGCGTCACGCTGGGCCCGCGCCAGCTGATCGGGGTCGTATGGGAAGGCGAGGCCGACGATGTACCGGCGGAGCGGCTGAAGCCGATCGCCGAGCTGCTGGCCGCGCCACCGCTGCCGGCGGAGCTGCGCCGTTTCATCGAGCGGGTCGCCGCCTATACGCTGGCGCCGCCGGGCATGGTGCTGAGCATGGCGATGCGCAGCGAAGCGGCGCTGCTGCCGCCAACCCCGCGCCGGGTCTGCGCGATCACTGACAAAGGCGTGGCGGTCTTAGCCGAATCGCCGCCGCCGAAGCGGCTGACACCGGGCCGTCGCCGGGTATTGGAGGTCCTGCGGGACGGGCCCGCCGCGTCGATCGCTGAGACTGCGCGCGAAGCCGGTGTCGGCGCCGCCGTGGTGCGCGGGCTGATCGCCGCCGGTTTCGCTGCGGAGCATCTGGTGCCGGCGGTGCCGCCCCGCGTCGAGCAGCCCGATTGGCAGGCACCCGGCCCTAAGCTGTCGCTGGCTCAGGAGAAGGCGGCCAAGAAGCTCGTCGAGCGGGTCGAGAGCGGCGGCTTTCACGTCACCGTCCTCGACGGGGTGACCGGCTCGGGCAAGACCGAGACCTATTTCGCCGCGATCGCCGCAGCGCTTGCCAACGGACGACAGGTGCTGGTGCTGCTACCCGAGATCGCGCTGTCGGCGCAATGGCTCGAGCGCTTTCGCCGGCGTTTCGGCGCTAGCCCGGTCGAATGGCATTCCGATATCGGTCAGACACAGCGGCGCGACGCCTGGCGGGCGGTCGCAGCCGGCCGGGCGCGGGTCGTGGTCGGCGCCCGCTCGGCGCTGTTCCTACCGTTCCCGGAGCTTGGCCTCATCGTTGTCGATGAGGAGCACGACCTCTCCTACAAGCAGGAGGACGGGGTCTGCTACCAGGCGCGCGACATGGCGGTGCTACGCGCCTCGCTCGCCGCGATCCCGATCGTGCTGGTATCGGCGACCCCGTCGCTCGAGACCGTGGTCAACGTCTCGCGCGGCCGCTACGACCGGGTGCACCTGCCCGAGCGCCACGGCGCGGCCGGCTTGCCGTCGATCAGTGTCATCGACATGCGCAAGGAGAAGCTGTCGGCCGGCCGCTTTCTATCGTCGCCGCTGGTGAAAGCGCTCGAAGAAACCCTGGCCGACGGCGAGCAGGCGCTGCTCTTCCTCAACCGCCGCGGCTACGCGCCGCTGACCCTGTGTCGCGCCTGCGGCCACCGCTTCCAATGCCCGAGCTGCACCGCGTGGCTGGTCGAGCACCGTTTCACCGGCCGGCTGCTCTGCCACCATTGCGGCTATTCGGTGCCGGTGCCGCCGTTCTGCCCCGAATGCCTCGCCGCCGGGACCCTGGCAGCGTGCGGTCCTGGGGTCGAGCGCTTGAGCGAGGAGGTCGCCGAGCGGTTTCCGGACGCGCGCACGGCGCTGATGGTGAGCGACGCGCTGCCCGGGCCGCGCGCCGCCGCCGATCTCGCCGAGGCGATGACGCAGCACCGCTACGATGTGATGATTGGCACCCAGATCGTCGCCAAGGGGCACCACTTCCCGATGCTGACCCTGGTTGGGATTGTCGATGCCGATCTCGGGCTCGGCGGCGGCGATCTGCGCGCCGCCGAGCGCACCTTTCAGCTGCTGCACCAGGTCGCCGGCCGGGCCGGGCGCGAGGAGCGGCCCGGGCGAGTGCTGATCCAGACTTATATGCCCGAGCAGCCGGTGATGCAGGCGCTCGCCGCCGGCGACCGCGACCGCTTTCTCGAGGCCGAGGCGGCGCAGCGGCGGTCAGCGCATCTGCCGCCCTTCGCCCGGCTGGCGGCGCTGATCGTCAGCGCCAACGATGCCGAGAACGCCGATTTCGCCGCCCGCGCGCTGGCTCGTGCCGCGCCGCATCTGCCGGGGGTGACGGTGTTGGGGCCCGCTCCGGCGCCGCTCGCGGTGCTGCGCGGCAGGCACCGCCGCCGCCTTCTTGTGCAGGCCGAGCGCTCGGTCAACGTGCAGGCCGTCTTGCGCGAGTGGTTGGCGAAGGTGAAGTTCGCTGGGTCGGCGCGGCTTCAGGTCGATATCGACCCCTACAGTTTTCTGTAAGGTCAACCGCGCTTCGCGAACGCCAGCCGGGTCCAGCTCACACCGGGCCGGCCAAGCGCACTGTCCTGGTGTTCGATGTTCACGACGGGGACCAGACCCTCGGGTTCCGCGAGCCGAATGGTTTCCTCGGCCGCGACCTCGAACATCCGGCGACCCGCCGGCACCGGGCCGTGGCGCAGCGTCAACATCATCACGCCACCGGCGGTGACCAGCCCCGCGACGCGCGGCATCGCCCGGCGCCGCTGGGGCGGATCGAGGTGCATCCAAACCGCAGTAAGCATCACGACGTCAAAGGTGTCATCGCGTTCGGCGATACGGCTCAGCTCGGGAAGGCTGTCATCGACCCATTCGATCAGCGGCGACGGATGCAACTCCATTGCCCGGAGGCGTAGCGCCGCGGTCGGCTCGACCGCTACGATTCGGTGCCCCAGCGTGGCGAACCCGGCCGCGTCGCGTCCGGTCCCAGCGCCGATATCCAGCACCCGGCGGGGAGCGGCGGGAATCAGATGCAGGACATGCCGATGCACATGGTCGAAGTGGATACTCTCGTACTGCTTCAGCAGCGCCTCGGCCTCCTCCGCGTAACCTTCGGTGCCGCTGACCCGATCGGACGTCATGGCTCATCACTCCTGCGCCGGGCGCATTCTGCGATACGCATAGCCGATTGCGATCAGCGTCCCGCCGAGGCCCAGGAAGGACAGTGCGCGGTAGACGCCCTCGAGCTCAGACATGTCTGACAGAAACACCTTGGCGATGACGACGGTCACCCCGGCGAGCGACACCCGACGCAGCCATTCGTCGCGGCGGATCAACCCGACCGCCAGACCAATCCCGGCGAAGACCAGCCACACGGCCGAATAGGTGTACCACTCGGCATCGCTGAAATTACTGCTGAAGATGCTGAGCGAGATGAACTCGCCCTGGAAGGCATGGCGCACCTCCAAGGTCAGCCAAATAAAGACAAGCCCGACCGCGAGGATGCGGGCGCTGAGCCGCAACCATTGCGGGCCGAGCCGCAACAGCACGAACCCTGTGCCGAGGATCGCCGGCAGCAGGTAAGCGAGGCTCAGCACGTCGAAGATCATCGTCGTGCCCACCGAGGCAGTGCGGAACAGCGGGCTGGCGACAAGCACCTGCCAAAAGACGATCTGGGCGCTGGCGAGTATGGCGAGGATGATGCCGCCAACCCGCAACACCACGCGGTCGCGCATGTCACCCAGCCACAAGCTGCCGCCAGCGAGCACCAGCCATAGCAGCGGGTCGAGCGCATCCTTGCCGAGATCGCTGAGCGGCGCGTCGATCCGGCCGTAAAGCCCGTGGCGCAGCTCGAAGGTCAGCAGCATGGTGATCAGCAGCAGGCTGCCGGCCTCGAGCATGCGCACCAGGAGATCGTCGGCGCGGCTGCCAAACTGCCGGGTCGCGACAATGAAGGCCGCTGCCGGCACGCCGTACCCGTAAAGCAACCAGTTGAAGATCGGCGCCGCCATCGGATAGGCGAGCGCGTAAGGATTGAGGGCTAGCCGCACCAGCACGATCCCGGCGAGAACGGCGGCGGTCCAACGCAACACTTTGAGGTTGATCCGCCCCTCGATCCAGCCGATTGCCGGCAGATGCAGCGCGATCGCGACGGTGAGCCAGGCGGTCGACAGCGCGAAAGTGGCGGCGAGAATGGTGCCGGCGAGCACGCCGACCGCATAGGCGGCGAGGGCGACCTCAATTTCGAACTCGCCGTTGCGGCGCCGGGCGACGCTCGCCGCGGCGGCGAGGTTGAGCGCCGACAGAACCAGCGCCAGCGTGCTCCAGCCGATGTCGAGCCCGTAGGGGTGCAGGCGCCAATACGCGATGACCACGATCAGCGCCGAGGCGACGACCGACAGGCCGGCCCAACGGCCCGGGCGCGGCGCGGTTAGCTGGGCGGCGAACCCGCCACCACCCAACAGCGCGGCGGCGGCCACGCAGGCGGTGGTGAAGTCGCCAAACGCCACTGGCATGTGCAGCCGCGCGAGGAACACATCCTGTGCCGCGAGCAGCGGCAGATGCCAGCTCGCCAGCACCGCGAGCAACAGCACCGCGGCGGTGACCATCACATCGTCGAGATCGCGGTCGCGATAGGCGAAGCCGAGCATGAAAGCCGCGGCGGCGAAGACCGTCACCAGGCTCGCGCTGTCGAAGTCGGCAATGTGAACCAGCACGAAGGCGGCGATCGCGAAGAGGCCATACGCCACGCGCTCCAGCGGCCCGACCTGCGGCGAGGCGGCGATGCCGGTAAGGAACCCGACGCGCGGCACCCCGCGGCGGAAGGCGGCGAAGAGGGCGAGCTGTACCAGGATGTAAACGCCGACGACCGGGGTTTCGGGATGGGCATAGTCGAGGCTCAACCACACCATGACCCAGCCATAGGCGGCGGCGAGCGCCGGCCAGGAGAGCCACCACCAGCGGCGATGGCGCATGACCGCGAGCAGCCCGGCGGTGACAAAGGCGAGATAGGCGAAGAGCGGCAGCGCGTGCGGCGCATCGCTCGCCACCAGCGCCGGCACGGCGTAGGCGCCGACGAGGCCGAGCGCGGCGACGAACACCCCGTGCCGTAGCGACAGTGCCACGGTGGCGATCGAGGTCGCCGCGAGCAGCGGGAAAGCGAGCGGCGAGGGGATCAGCCCATAGAGCTGATAGCCCGCATAAAGGGCGGCGAAGATCATCGCCGAACCCGCCGCCGCCAGAGCCTGCGGCACCGGGACGCCGCCACGGGCGGTCCCCTCGCCCTGCGGCTCGCGCTGCGCCAACCATTCGGCGCCGGCGCACAGCCCAATCCCGAGTAGCACCGCCAGGATCACCCGCACCGGCGGCGTCAAAAGCCCGTAGTCGATCGAGAGCTTAACTAGAAAGGCGCCGCCCAAGGCCAAGGTTACGCCGCCGAGCCAGACCAGCCAGCGCTCGGCAAACCGCTGCTCGAAGCTCCAGCCCAGTGGCGGCGATGGGCCCGCCGCTGGCGGTGGCGCAATCGCCGCCGGTGGCTCGGCAGTTGCTGGAGAGACCGGGGGCGTCTCTGCCTCTTGAACGATGGGCGGCGTTTCTGCCACGGGCGTCACGGCAGCGGGCGTTTCCAGTGTCGGCGTGATGGGGCCGCCACCGGCGAGCGCGCTCAGCCGTTCGTCGAACCGGAACAAGCGGTGATCGAGCATCGCGACCTTCCCGGTCAGCAGCTCGATCTGCGCTTTGAGCCGGCGGTCGACGACGATCGACCGGATCGCCATCACGAAAGGGGCGATGAAGAGCAGGAAGGCCCAGGGGAGCACGTCATCCCAGTCCATGGCGTAAACCTTTCGATCCGCCTAGATCGACGCTGCGGTGGAACGCCGCTTGCGTCATCTGTAGCGAGCATCATATAATGAGTGAACGTTCACTCACAAGTGCCAAACTTCATCGTGCGGACGACCGGGGTCAAAGATAGGGTAGAGCGGGCCGCGATCGAGCTGTTTGCTGCGCGGGGGGTCGATGGCGTCTCGATCGCCGACATCGCCGCCGCGGCTGGGGTGGCGCAGGGCGCCCTTTATCGCCATTACCGCAGCAAGGACGAGCTAGCCGCGCGCCTCTTCGCCGGGGCGTATCTCCGCACCGGGGCGGATCTCGCTGCCATCAGCGCCGCCGAACCCCGCTTCGCCAAGCGGATCGAAGCGATGGTCGCGCATTTCTGCGCGCTCTACGATCGCGACGCGGCGCTGTTCCGCTTTATGCTGATTGCTCAGCACGATTTGTTGCCACGCGTGGCCGATACCGACCCGACCCCGGTCGCGGTGATCGAGGCGGCTCTGGCCGACGGGGTTGCGGGCAGCGAGATAGCGCCAGTCGTTCCGGGCGAAGGCGCCGCCGCAATTATGGGCATCGTGCTGCAGACCGCGCTGTTCCACATCTATGGCCGTTTGGCCGGGCCGCTCTTGCCGCACGCGCCCGCGCTTGCCCGGGCCGCGCTCGCGGCGATCGGTGCTCTCGCTTGAGCGAAGCACCGCCTCCAAAGCAGCTAAGCCCTTGAAATTCTGCAACCCTCGTCCGGTTGCGTGGGGGGGAGAAAAATGCTAGGAACCGCGCGGATCTCGCGGGGCCAACGGCTTATGGCGCGGCCCCGAGGTCGTCTTTAGCCGAGGTCCCTACGGATACCATGCCGCGACCCACCGCTCCCCGGCGCGCAGAGCGAGGAACGTTTCCCGTTGGCTGCTGAATCAACAGGCATTTCCGGCCTGGCAGAACGTTACGCGGCGGCGCTGTTCGAGCTTGCCGATGAGCGCCACGCGCTCGACGCGGTCGCCGGCGACATGCGCGAGCTGCGGGCGATGCTGCAGGCAAGCGCCGATCTGATGCGGCTGGTGCGCAGCCCGGTGCTGTCGCGCTCCGAGCAGGGCAAGGCGATGGCGGCGCTGGCCGAGGACGCTAAGCTGTCACAGCTCAGCGCCGATTTCATCGCCATCGTCGCGCGCAATCGGCGGCTCTTCGCGGTGCCGGCGATGATCGAGGCCTATCTCAACAAGCTCGCCGCGCGTCGCGGCGAGGTCACCGCCGAGATCGTCGCCGCTCAACAGCTGACAAAAGCTCAGGAGGACGCCTTGGGCGAAAAGTTGCGCCGGGTCGTCGGCGGCCGGGTAACCATGGATGTGCGCGTCGACCCGAGCCTCCTCGGCGGCATGATCGTCAAGATCGGCTCGCGCATGGTCGACGGATCGTTGAAGGGCCAGTTGCAACGCTTGCAGCTGAGCATGAGAGGGCTGGGGTAGAGGGCCAAAGGGGACCAAATCAGCATGGAAATCCGCGCGGCGGAAATCTCCGCCATCCTCAAGCAGCAGATCGCCAATTTCGGCAGCGAGGCCGATGTCGCCGAGATCGGCCAGGTGCTGTCGGTTGGCGACGGCATCGCCCGCGTCTATGGGCTCGACAAGGTCCAGGCCGGCGAGATGCTCGAATTCCCCAACGGGATGCGCGGGATGGCGCTCAACCTCGAGACCGACAATGTCGGCGTCGTTATCTTCGGCGACGATAGCGGCATCCGCGAAGGCGATACCGTCAAGCGCACCGGTTCAATCGTCGACGTGCCGATCGGGCGCGGCCTCCTCGGCCGGGTGGTCGACGGACTCGGCAACCCGATTGACGGTAAGGGGCCGCTGACCGACGTCACGCGCAGCCGGGTCGAGGTCAAGGCGCCGGGTATCATCCCGAGGAAATCGGTGCATGAGCCGGTGCAGACCGGGCTCAAGGCGATCGACGCGCTGGTGCCGATCGGGCGTGGCCAGCGCGAGCTGATCATCGGCGACCGCCAGACCGGCAAGACCGCGGTCGCGATCGATACGATCCTCAACCAAAAAGAGGCGAACGCCGGCACTGACGAATCGAAAAAGCTTTATTGCATCTATGTCGCCATCGGGCAGAAGCGCTCGACCGTCGCGCAGATCGTCAAGACCCTCCAGGATTACGGCGCGATGGACTATTCAATCGTCGTCGCCGCCACCGCGTCGGAACCGGCGCCGCTGCAATTTCTCGCCCCCTATACCGGCTGCACGATGGGCGAGTTCTTCCGCGACAACGGTATGCACGCGCTGATGATCTACGACGATCTGTCGAAGCAGGCCGTCGCCTATCGCCAGATGTCGCTGCTGCTGCGCCGCCCGCCCGGCCGCGAAGCCTATCCCGGCGACGTCTTCTACCTGCATTCGCGGCTCTTGGAGCGCGCCGCCAAGATGAACGACGAGCACGGCGCCGGCTCGCTGACCGCGCTGCCGATCATCGAGACCCAGGCCGGTGACGTGTCGGCCTATATCCCGACCAACGTCATTTCGATCACCGATGGGCAGATCTTCCTCGAAACCGAGCTGTTTTATCGCGGCATCCGCCCGGCCATCAATGTCGGCCTATCGGTCAGCCGGGTTGGCTCGGCGGCGCAAATCCGCGCGATGAAGCAGGTTGCCGGCCGCATCAAGCTGGAGCTCGCGCAGTACCGCGAAATGGCGGCATTCTCGCAATTCGCCTCCGATCTCGACGCATCGACGCAGCGGCTGCTGGCGCGTGGCGCGCGCCTCACCGAGCTGTTGAAGCAGCCGCAATTCAGCCCGGTGCCGGTCGAGGAGCAGGTGGTCTCGATCTTCGCCGGCACTCGCGGCTTTCTCGATGGGGTCGCGGTCGGCGATATCGGCCGGTTCGAGGCGTCGCTGCTCGGCGAGTTGCGCAGTGGCAAGGCCGATCTACTCGCCGCGATCCGTAACGA
This sequence comes from Allostellaceae bacterium, assembly GCA_035604035.1. Lineage (GTDB taxonomy): Bacteria > Pseudomonadota > Alphaproteobacteria > ATCC43930 > CGMCC-115725 > DATARH01. The sequence continues at coordinate 16,555 of DATNJF010000316.1, forward strand.
GGGCGCGATCTCCGAGACCTCGGAAAAGGCGCTGACCGAATTCCTCGGCAATTTCGCCAAGACCTTCGCGTAGGCGTTCATGGCCAGCCTCCGGGACCTGCGCGTCCGCATTCGCAGCGTCAGGTCGACCCAGAAGATCACCTCGGCGATGAAAATGGTCGCCGCCTCAAGGCTACGCCGGGCGCAGGAGCAAGCCGAGGCCGCCCGCCCCTATGCCCTGCGCATGGAGCGGGTACTGGCGTCGCTGGCATCGCGCATGTCCGGCCTGTCGGGCGGCCCGAAGCTCCTCGCCGGCACCGGCAAGGATCAGGTGCATCTGCTAATCGTCGCGACCTCAGATCGCGGCCTCGCCGGCGGCTTCAACGCGACGATCTTGCGCGAGTCGCGGCGGCAAATCCGCGCGCTGACGGGCGCCGGCAAGGACGTGAAAATCCTCACCATCGGCCGCAAGGGGCGCGACGGGCTGCGCCGCGACTATGCGCGCCTCATCGCCGACAGCCTCACCGATATCGGCCGCCGCCGCGTCTCGTTCGACGAGGCGCGCGACATCTCGCAGCGCGTTCTGACGATGTTCGAGGCTGGCGAATTCGATGCCTGCTCGATCGTCTTCAACCGCTTCCGCTCGGCGATGACGCAGATCGTCACGGTGCAGCAGCTGATCCCGTTCGCGCGGCCTGAAACCGCCGATGCGCCGACGCTCACGGGTGGCGCGATCTACGAGTTCGAGCCCGACGAGGAGGAAATCCTCGCCGAATTGCTGCCACGCAACCTCGCGGTGCAGATCTACACCGCGCTCCTCGAAAACGCGGCGAGCGAACAGGGCGCGCGGATGACCGCGATGGACAGCGCCACCCGCAATGCCGGCGACATGATCGACCGGCTGACGATGAACTACAACCGCACCCGCCAGGCCGTCATCACCAAGGAGCTGATCGAGATCATCTCCGGGGCCGAGGCGCTCTAACACCAGGGAATACCGGACATGGCCACCAATATCGTCGGCACCATCACCCAAGTCATCGGCGCGGTCGTCGATGTGCATTTCGATGGCGAGCTGCCCTCGATCCTCAACGCGCTGCATACCGACAATGCCGGCCGCACCCTCACGCTCGAAGTGGCGCAGCATCTGGGCGAGAACACGGTGCGCACGATCGCCATGGACACCACCGACGGTCTCGTCCGCGGCGCCCAAGTCGTCGATACCGGCGCCCCGATCAGCGTCCCGGTCGGGCCCGAGACGCTGGGCCGCATCCTCAACGTCATCGGCGAGCCGGTCGACGAGCGCGGCCCGGTCAACACCAAGAAGCGCATGCCGATCCACCGGCAGGCGCCCGAATTCGTCGAGCAATCGACCGAGGCGGAAATCCTCATCACCGGGATCAAGGTCGTCGATCTGCTGGCGCCTTACGCCAAGGGCGGCAAGGTCGGGCTGTTCGGCGGCGCCGGGGTCGGCAAAACCGTCATCATCATGGAATTGATCAACAATATCGCCAAGGCGCATGGCGGATACTCGGTGTTCGCCGGGGTTGGCGAGCGCACCCGCGAGGGCAACGACCTCTATCACGAGATGATGGAATCGGGGGTCATCGTGCCGGATGGGCCGGGCTCGAAGGCGGCGTTGGTCTACGGCCAGATGAACGAGCCGCCGGGGGCGCGCGCCCGGGTCGGCCTCTCGGGCCTCACCCTCGCGGAATACTTCCGCGACGAGGAAGGCCAGGATGTGCTGTTCTTCGTCGACAACATTTTCCGCTTCACCCAGGCGGGTTCGGAAGTTTCGGCGCTGTTGGGCCGTATTCCCTCGGCGGTCGGCTATCAGCCGACCCTCGCCACCGACATGGGCGCGCTCCAGGAACGCATCACCACCACCAAGAAGGGCTCGATCACCTCGGTGCAGGCGATCTATGTGCCGGCCGACGATTTGACCGACCCGGCGCCGGCGACCTCATTCGCCCATCTGGACGCGACCACCGTGTTGTCGCGGCAGATCGCCGAGCTCGGCATCTATCCGGCGGTCGACCCGCTCGATTCGACCTCGCGCATGCTCGATCCGCGGGTCGTTGGCGACGAGCACTACGCGGTCGCCCGCGATGTACAGCGGGTGCTGCAGACCTACAAATCGCTGCAGGACATCATCGCCATTCTCGGCATGGACGAGTTGTCTGAGGACGACCGGCTCACGGTGGCGCGGGCCCGCAAGATCCAGCGCTTCCTGTCGCAGCCCTTCCATGTAGCCGAGGTGTTTACCGGCTCGCCCGGCGTCTTCGTCAACCTCGAAGATACGATCAAGGGCTTCAAGGGGATCGTCGCCGGCGAGTACGACGAGATGCCGGAAGCCTCGTTCTACATGGTCGGCACGATCGAGGAAGCTGTCGAGAAGGCCCGCAAGATGGCGAGCGAAGCGTAATGGCCGACCGCGTTCAGTTCGAGCTGGTGACGCCGGAGCGCCTTGTCCTCTCGACCGATGTCGAGATGGTGGTCGTGCCCGGGACCGAGGGTAATTTCGGCGTATTGCCCGGGCATTCGCCGCTGATCTCGACGATTCGCCCGGGAATGATCGAGATCTACGAGAACCGGGCCGTCACCGAGCGCATTTTCGTCGTCAGCGGCATCGCCGAAGTTACACCCGAACGCTGCACCGTGCTCGCCGAGGAGGCGATGGACCCGGCGACGCTCGACCGCGCCGCGATCGAGGCGGAATTGCAGGTCATCGAGGGCAATCTGCCGAGCCTGCGGGATCAGGTTGGCCGCGCGAGCGGCGCCGACCGCGACCGGCTTGCCGTCGAGCTGCGCGGGCTTGAGCACCAGCAGGCGATCGCCCGCGCCAAGCTCCAGGCCCTCGCCGCGCCGACCGCGCACTGAGGCGCAGCGGGAATCATCCCGCGCTGTCGTGTATAATAAGCGATGCGCACCACGCCGGAGGCGGCATGGGCTCGTGGACGCTTGACGACATTCCCTGGCATCGTTTCGATCCGATGCGGCTCGATCCCGCGATCGTCGCGATGGTCAAGGCGGCGAGCCTCGTCGAGTACAACGGCGCGGTCTACGCGCATCACCTCTGCCGCGTCTTCGCCGCTGACCCCGCGTTCCAGGATCGTGCGCGGCAATGGGGCGAGGAAGAGGTCCAGCATGGTGTCGCGCTGGCGCGCTGGGCGGCCCTGGCTGATCCCAGCTTCGACTTCGATTCGGCCTTCGCCCGGTTTCAGGAGGGCTACCGGATCGATTTCGACAGCGTCAACTCGCGTCGCGGCTCCCGCGTTGGTGAAATGATCGCGCGCTGCATCGTCGAGACCGGCACCAGCTCTTACTACACCGCGCTGCGTGAGGCCGCCCGCGAGCCGGTACTTCAGGAGATTTGCCGCCACATCGCCGCCGACGAGTTGCGCCACTACCGCTTTTTCTACAAGACCGCATGCGCTTACCAGGGGCGCGAGCGGCTCGGGCGCTGGGCGCGGCTGAAGATCGCGCTCGGCCGGCTCGCCGAGAGCGAGGACGATGAGCTTGCCTACGCCTACTACGCCGCTAATGAGACCGCGACGCCCTATGACCGGCGGCGGTATTCGCGCGCCTATGGCGCCGGCGCCTTGGCGCTGTACCGCGCCCATCACGTCGAGCGCATGGTGGCGATGGTGCTGAAGGCGGTCGGTCTTACCCCGAATGGGCGCTTCGCCCGGGTGGTCAGCGTCCTAGCCTGGCGCGCGATGCGTTACCGCGCTGGCCGCTTTGCCAAAGCCGAGGCATGAGGCCGCTGCCGCACCTTCATTTTCGGTCTCGTGCCTTGCGCGCGGCATAGCGAGCATCGCGCGCGATCTTCTGCTCGACTTTGAGGGCTAGGGCGTCGGCGGCATCGCTGACGACCTGCTCGGCTGCCGCGGCCTCACGGGCAATCTGCTCGGCTGCGAGCACGGCGGCTTTCGCCGCCGCTTCCGCCGCCGCATGCGCTTCGCTCTCCAGACGGAGAGCCCTGCGCTTGGCGTCGCGGATTTCGCGGTCTGCCACGATCGCCTGCCGGACGGACTGCCGTTCGGCTAAGCCCGGATCGTTTGCCGCAGTCTTAGCGAGAAACTTTTCCAGTAGCGTCTTCTTGGCATTGGCGGCGGCGGTTAGCCGGTCGTCGAACCCGCTTTGCTTTGAGCGTTTCAACTCGCTCCGTCTGGTATGAACTGGCTGCATTGGTCCTTGATGGGGATGGCGGCCCGCCGGTTCAAGCCGGAAGGTCGATGGAACCGCCTAGGCGCCGCGCGCTCGGTGGTCGGCAAGCACCTGGGCGATCACCTCGGTGATCTTCTTGCCTGTGGGGATATGGAGGAACTCGTTGGGGCCGTGCGCGTTGGAATGCGGACCCAGGACGCCGGTGACGACGAATTGCGCGGCGGGAAATTTGGCGCCGAGCATCGCCATGAACGGGATGCTGCCGCCTTCGCCCATGTAGGCGGGCGGCGCGCCGAACGCGTTCCGCGACGCTATCGCCAGCGAGGCTTCAAGCCACGGCGCCAAAGCCGGCGCGTTCCATCCCGCCGAGGCGGTCGCCGAGGAAAATTCGACCTTGGCGCCATAGGGCGGGTCTGCTTCCAACACCCGTCGCATGGTGCTGGCGGCCTCCGCCGGGTCGAGTGTCGGCGGCAGGCGCAGGCTCAGCTTCGCGGTGGTGTAGGGGAGCAGCACGTTGCCGGCATTCTCTGGCGCCGGCAGCCCGTAGATGCCGGTGACCGCGAGCTGCGGCCGCCAGGTGCGGTTGAGCACCAGCTCGGTCAAATCGTCGGCCGCGGGTCGCATGCCGGCGACAAAGGGAAACTCGCTGTAGACCCGCTCGCCGAGGCCGGCAGCGGCGACCCGCGCCTGCGCCACCCGCTCGGCGGGGATTTGCGCGTAAAGGGCCTCGGGGCGGATTTCGCCGGTCCCCTCGTCCTCGAGGCGCGTCAGCAGGCTGCGGAAGATGCGAAAGCTCGACGGCACGATGCCGGATGCGGCGCCCGAATGGACCCCCTCCGCCAGCACCGACACGGTGAGTGAGCCAGCGATGACGCCGCGCAGCGAGGTGGTCAACCACAGCTGGTCGTAATTGCCGCAGCCGGAATCGAGGCAGACGACCAGCGACGGGCTGCCGATCCGGCCCGCGAGGTGATCGACATAGAACGGCAGATCGTAGCTGCCCGATTCCTCGCAGGCCTCGATCAGCACGATCGCACGGGCATGCGGCACGCCCTGCTCCTTGAGCGCGGCGAGCGCGGTCAGCGCGCCGAACATCGCGTAACCGTCGTCGGCGCCGCCGCGGCCGTAAAGCTTGTCGCCGGTGATGCGCGGCAGCCACGGGCCGAAGCCGTCTTCCCAGCCGACCATCTCGGGCTGTTTGTCGAGATGGCCGTAGAGCAGCACGGTGTCGGGTCCATCGCCCGGAACCTCGACGACGATGACCGGGGTGCGGCCGGGCAGGCGGACGACATCGAGCGTCGCGCCGGGAAAGCCAGCGATCTTGCGGCGCGCCCAGGTTTCGAACATCGCCACCGCCGCGTCCATATAGCCGTGCGCCGCCCAATCGGGGTCGAACATCGGCGACTTGTTCGGGATCTTGATGTATTCGACCAGGGTCGGGACGATCTCGTCGCCCCAGCATTGATCGGCGAATTTTTTCAGTTTGGCGCTGTCCAGCATGCGGCCTCTCCGAGAATTACGGCCAATCTATCATCGCCGATTGGCCTCGCCATGATCGTCGTGTTTGGCTCGATCAATGTCGATGTGCTGGTGCCGGTGCCGCATTTGCCGGGGCGCGGCGAAACCGTGCTCGGCGGCGATTACCGCGTCGCGCCGGGCGGCAAGGGCGCCAACCAGGCGCTGGCGGCGCGCCGCGCCGGGGCCGATGTCTTCATGGCCGGCGCGGTGGGAGGCGACAGCTTTGCCGCGATCGGGCTAGATCTGCTGCGCCGCGACGGGGTCGATCTGAGCTTGGTGGCGACGGTCGAGCGACCGACCGGCTGCGCCACGATTACGGTCGATCCCGATGGCGAAAACCAGATCGCCGTCGCCTCAGGCGCCAACCTTTTGGCGCAGGCGGCGCAGGTGTTCGACCGGCTGCTCGGGCCGAAGACGGTTCTGGTGCTGCAACGTGAGGTGCCCAGCGAGGAGAACGCGGCGCTGATTGGGCGTGCTCGCGCAAGGGACGCCCGGATCGTGCTGAGCCTCGCCCCGGCGGGCTCGATCGCGCCGGCGCGGCTGGAAGACATCGATGTGCTGATCGCCAATGCGGACGAGGCAGCGGTGTTGGGCGAACCGCGAACCGTCGCGCTCCGATTGCGGCAGGCGCTGGTGGTAACGCGCGGGGCCGAGGGGGCGATGGCGTTTCTGGCGGACGGCGCCACGCTCGCGGTGCCGGTGCTGGTGGTCGAGCCGGTCGATACCACCGGCGCCGGCGACACCTTTGCCGGCGTGCTCGCCGCCGGGCTCGACGCTGGGCTGACGCTGGAGCCCGCTCTCCGCCGCGCCAGTGCCGCGGCGGCGCTCTCGTGTTTGGCGCTGGGCGCGCAAGAGGCGATGCCCAGCGGCGCGACGATTGACGAGGCCGCGGCGCGCCTAGGGCGCTAGGTGCTCGCGAAATTCCTCGAGGATCGCGACATAGATCGCGCGCTTGAACAGCACGATCAGCTCGGGCAGCTCGTGAGCGGCGACCCATTTCCAGGCATCGAACTCGGGATGCTCGGTTGCCGGATTAATATCGATATCTCCGCCAGTGAAGCGCATCGCGAACCAAATCTGCTTCTGCCCGCGATACCGCCCGCCCCACATTCCGCCGGCGATCTCGACCGGCAGATCGTAGCGGTGGAGGACGCGGCTCTCGGCGATGATCTCGGCTTTGTCGGTGCCGACTTCCTCGTTGAGCTCGCGAAGCGCCGCCTCGCGCGGTGTCTCGCCCGGGTCGATCCCACCTTGCGGCATCTGCCATGCCGATAACCCCGCCGGCATGTCGATGCGGCGGCCGGCGAAGACGAGCCGGTCGCGGTTGATGAGGACGATGCCGACCCCGGGACGATAGTCGGGGAAATCGTCGTGAGCGGTCAGTTGTTCACCGCTCGGCCGCTGAACAGCACGATGCCGCGCAACATGTCGACCGCGCGGGCGAGCTGATAGTCGTCGGCGGTGCCCATGATCGAAGGGTCGACCGAACCCTGGTCGCCGGGATTGTCGGGGTCGGTCTTGTCAGAGACCTGCTTCTTGTCCGCGTCGTCGGCCGGATGATCGATCTTGGCGGCGTCGACGATGATATCCGGGTCGATACCCTTGGCCTGGATCGAGCGCCCCGACGGCGTGTAATAGCGCGCCGTGGTCAGCCGCATCGCGCCATGGCCCGGCAGCGGGATGATCGTCTGCACCGAGCCTTTGCCGAACGAGCGGGTGCCGAGCAGGATCGCGCGGTGATGGTCCTGTAAGGCGCCAGCGACGATCTCGCTCGCCGAGGCCGAGCCGCCATTGATCAGTACGACCATCGGCAGCCCGCCGGTAATGTCGCCGGAATGCGCGTTATAGCGTTGCGCATCGTCGGAACGGCGGCCGCGGGTCGAGACGATCTCGCCCTTTTCGATGAAGGCGTCGGACACGGCCACGGCCTGGTCGAGCAAGCCGCCCGGATTGTTGCGCAGATCGAGGATGATCCCCACCAGCTTGTTGCCGGCCTGCTGCTTCAAACTCTTCATCGCGTTGTTGAGACCGACATCGGTCTGTTCGGTGAAGCTGGTGATGCGGATATAGCCGATGGTGTCGCCCTCCATATGCGAGCGCACCGACTGGATCTTGATCTTGGCGCGGATCAGCTTGACGTCGAACGGGTCCTTGCCGGCGCGGCGGATGCGCAGCGTCACCTCGCTGTTCTCGGGTCCGCGCATCTTTTCGACCGCCTCGGGAAGGGTCATCCCCTGCACCGGGTTGCCGTCGAGATGGGTGATAAGGTCGCCCGGCTTCAAACCGGCGCGCGCCGCCGGCGTGTCGTCGATCGGCGAGACCACCTTGATGAGGCCATTGTCCATCGACACCTCGATCCCGAGCCCGCCGAATTCGCCCCGGGTCTGGACCTTCATGTCGGTGAAGTTCTTAGCGTTGAGGTAGTTCGAATGCGGATCGAGCGAGGTCAGCATGCCGTTGATCGCGCCTTCGATCAGCGTGTCGTCGCTGACCTCTTCGACATACTCGCTGCGCACCTTTTCGAACACGTCGCCGAACAGGTTGAGCCCCTTATAGGTCTCGGCGGTGTTCGTCGATGCCGTGGTGGTCGACGCCGCGCCGAGATCCTGCCGCATCGGCACGACCAACAACGCAGCGGCAAATGCCGCAACCAGCCCCAATCGTCTCATTCACCCACCTTGCTTTCCCCGGCTTCTCTATTCGCGGCTGGCAAGCCGCGATTGCGGATCGACCGGGCGGCCGTCCCGGCGCAATTCAAGATAAAACATCGCACCGGCGTTCCGGTCATCGGCGCCCGGCATGGCACCAACCGGCTCGCCCGCCTGAAGCCATTGGCCGCCGGTCACATCGACCCGGCCCAACCTCGCCAACGCCGAATGATATCCGCCGCCGTGGCGAATGATCAAGATCAGGCCGTAGCCGCGCAAATTCCCGGCATATTCGACCTCGCCGTCGAACGGCGCGACGACCAGCGCGGAAGGCGAAGTGTTCAAGGCTAGGCCTTGGCCAACCCGTCCGGCACGGTCGGTCTCGCCGAAGCGATTGGCGATCTCGCCGACAACCGGCCAGACCAGATTCGTGTGCGGCGCGTCCAAAGCCCGCAGGTTCGCGGGGCGGCTCGGATCGGCGGGCAGTGGCGCGCCTTTCGGCGCCGCAGCGCGCAGGCGCGCGAGCAGCTCCTTGTCGCGGAGGTCGGTTTCGATGTCGGCGCGCTTGATCAGATCGAGAAGATCGCTCGCCTGGTCGCCGAGATTGGCGGGGGCTCCGGTCTTGTCGTCGGACTGCAGCTTGGCAATAAGCTCGTCGAGATTGGCGATGGGTTGGGTCTTGCCGTCATGGGGCAGCAGATTGGCGATGAGGTCCTGCCGCTTGCCGACCAGTGCGGCGAGCGCTTCGCGGGATTCGGTCAGCGCCTTGATGGCCGCCTCCAGCTCGGGGCGACCGGCATTGATCTGCGCCTGTTCGGCGGTTAGCGAGGCGAGCTCAGCCGCCAATGCCTTCGCCTGCGCTTCCAGCGCCGGAATCGCGGCGGCGAGCAGGATGCCGCCACGCGCCCGGTCGATCGGCCTCGGTGCCGCGAAGGCCGGCGCCGCGCCCGGCGCCCGCGCCAGACGTTCGAGCGCGCCGAGCAGCTCTGCCTCTTCCTTGCCGTTTTGCTCGAATTGCTGCTGCTTAGCGGCGGCGCCGCGTTCCATCGTGCCGATGGCAAAATCGAGCGCCGCAGCCGCACGCTCGTTTTGCTGGACGCGATGCGCGGCGGCGATGGATTGCGCGCGAATAGCGCTGAGCTCGGCGATGGCGGGGTCGGAAGCGGGCTTTGCTGCCGGCAAATGCGCCGGCAGCAACACGCTGCCGACGATGATAATCGCCGGCATCAGCCAGCGTCCCAAAAGGATCACCCGCGGCTCACCCCGCGGCGCGCCGCTGCGCCTCGCCGGCGCCGAGCAGCGAATGCCCGGTCATCGCCGCCGGTTGTGGCAGGGCCAGTAGGGCCAGTAGGGTCGGGGCGACATCGGCGAGGCGGCCATTCTGCACCTGACGCACCGCGACTGGCGGGTTGACGACGATGAGCGGCACCGGGTTGAGCGTATGCGCGGTGTGCGGCGCGCCGGTCTCGGGGTCGCGCATCATCTCGGCGTTGCCGTGGTCGGCGGTGATGACGAGGGTTCCGCCGGCCGTCTCGACCGCCTGCGCCAGCCGGCCGAGACAGGCATCGACCGCCTCAACCGCATGCTCGGCCGCATCGAAGAGGCCGGTATGCCCGACCATGTCGGTATTGGCGTAATTGAGCACGACGACGTCGAATTTCCCCGACTGGATCGCCGAGACGACCTTGTCGGTGACTTCCGGCGCCGACATTTGCGGCTGCATGTCGTAAGTCGCAACCTTGGGCGAGGGCACCAGGATGCGCTCCTCGCCGGGGAACACCGTCTCGCGCCCGCCATTGAAGAAGAAGGTGACGTGCGCGTATTTCTCGGTCTCGGCGATGCGCAGCTGGGTCATCCCGGCGCGCGAGACGATTTCGCCGAAGGTGTCTTGAAGGTTTTCCGGCGGGAACAGGGTCGCGAGGAAGCGGTTCAGCTCCTCGGAATACTCGACGAGGCCGAGCGCGGCGGAAAAATCGACGAGCTTGTTGCGGGCGAAGCCGGAAAACCCGGGGTCGAGCAGCGCGGCGGCGATCTCACGGATGCGATCGGCGCGGAAATTCGCCAGCAGCAACCCGTCGCCGTTGCTCATCCCGGCCCAGTCGCCGATCGCGGTGGGGAGGACGAACTCGTCGGTCTCGCCGGCCGCATAGGCGGCCTCGACCGCGGCGATCGGGTCGGGCGCTCTGCGGCCAACGGCCTCGGTCAGCATCGCGTAGGCCTTCTCGACCCGGTCCCAGCGTTTGTCGCGATCCATCGCGTAATAGCGGCCGCAGATCGTGGCGACCGCGATGTCGCCCGCGCCCGCGGTGTCGGTCTTGAACTGCTTGAGGTAACCGAGCGCCGATTGCGGCGGCGTGTCGCGCCCGTCGAGCGCGGCATGGACCGCGACCTTGAGCCCGGATTTGGCGAGGATGCGGCACAAAGCGGCGATCTGCCCCTGGTGCGAGTGAACCCCGCCGGGCGACATCAGCCCGAAGACATGCGCGATGCCGGTTTTTGCTTTCGCCTCGGCGATGAACGTCTTCAGCGCTGGCATGTTGGCGATCTTGCCGGTGGCGATCGCGTCATCGATGCGCGGCAAATCCTGCATCACCACCCGGCCGGCGCCGAGATTGGTATGGCCGACCTCGGAATTGCCCATCTGCCCGTCGGGCAGCCCGACATAATGCTCGCTGGCTTCGAGATGGGCGTGCGGCCAGCGCGCCATCAGCCGGTGCCAGACCGGCGTCTTGGCCCGCGTGATCGCGTTGTCGTCGGCATCCTTCCGCTCGCCCCAGCCGTCGAGGATGCACAGCACGACTGGGCGGGGACGAGGCGGCATGGGCACGTGACCTGAGCGGTTAGAAGCCTGGATATATACGCGAAACAGCCCGCGACGGGATATATCCCCTTAATCGCGGTGATAAGGGTGGCCGGCGAGGATCTGCTGGGCGCGGTAGAGCTGTTCCAGGAGCAGGCTGCGCACCAGCAGGTGTGGCCAGGTCATCGCGCCCAACGAGACGACGGCGTCGGCGCGCTCGATGACCGCGGGTCCGAGCCCGTCGGCACCGCCGATGGCGAAGGCGAGCGTAGTCACGCCGCGATCGCGCCAGGCTGCCAGCCGCTCGGCCAGCTCGCGGCTCGACCAGGGCCGCCCGCGCTCGTCGAGCGCGACGAGCAGCGCGCCGGGAGGCACGGCGGCGAGGATCAGCTCGGCCTCGCGCGCCTTCAACTGTGGTGGCGGCAGCTTCTTCTTTTCCTCGAGCTCGACGATCGCCGGCGCCGGCTTCAGGCGTTTCAGATATTCCGCCTCCAGCTCGCTGAGCGGGCCGCGACGCTGCTTGCCAATGGCGAGGATTACGGTGCGGATCGCACTGTCCTGGGGTTTGGCCTACTGCCGTGCCGCTTCGGCGTCGGGCAGGTCCGAACCCCACATCTTTTCGAGATTGTAGTGGGCGCGGATTTCCGGCCGGAACAGGTGGACGATGACGTCACCGGCATCGATCAGCACCCAATCGCCTTGCGACTTGCCCTCGACCGAGGCGCGCCATTTCTTCGGCAAAGCTTCGATCAAATGTTCGGCCAGCGAAACCACCTGGCGCGCCGAACGGCCGCTGGCCACCACCATGTAGTCGGCGATCAGCGTCTTGCCGGCGAGGTCGATGGTGACGATGTTCTCGGCCTTGCCGTCTTCGAGGCTGGCGATGATGCGGGTCAAGAGATCGGGCGCAGGCGGCGCCTCGGGCTGGGTCTTGCGGCGGCGGCGGGTAGGCAGGGCGGCTATCGTGACGGTCTCCTCTAGCTTCCGGGGCGGTTTCCTCGGCGGTTTTCGGGGCCGGCTCACCCGCTTGGCGCGGATCGCCGTCGCCGAGCTGGGGTCGAGCTTTGCATGGATGAACACCCAGGCGGGCGGGTGCATCTCGGCGAGCCGGCGCATGGCGTGCGACGGAACGCGTGCCTCAGCGTAGCGCTTGGCCGCCTTGCCGGCGAGCGCGGTGAGCGCGGTCTCCGGGCGGTCGAACACCGCGATAGGCATGCTATCGACGATCTCCTCCCAGCGCTGCCAGCGCGGCAGTTGGGAGAGGTTGTCGCCACCCATCAGCCAGACAAAGCGCGTATGCGGGAAGCGGTGTTGCAGCGCGCGGATCGTGTCGGCGGTGTAGGTGGTGCCGAGCGCCGCCTCGACCGCGCTCACCTTGAGGTGCGGATGGCCCTTGGCGAGCGCGACAGCGCTGGCCAGGCGATTGGCGAACGGCGCCATGCCCTTTACCGGCTTCAGCGGGTTCTGTGGCGAGACAAGCCACCACACCTCGTCGAGGTCGAGGCGCTGCAGCGCTAAGAGGCTGATATGCAGATGGCCGCCATGGGCCGGGTTGAACGAGCCGCCGAGGAGCCCGATGCGGCGATGCGGGCGGCCAAAAAGTTCGCGCAAGGGTAATTGGTTCAGGGGCGCACCTGACCGTTGCCGCGCACCAGGTATTTGTACGTCGTCAGCTCCGCCGCGCCGACCGGTCCGCGCGGCGGCAGACGCTGGGTCGAGATGCCGATCTCGGCGCCCATGCCGAATTCGCCGCCATCGGCGAACTGGGTCGAGGCGTTGACCAGCACGATGGCGCTGTCGACCTCGCGCAGGAAGCGCTCGGCCACCGCCTGGTCCTCGGTGACGATCGCGTCGGTGTGGTGCGAGCCATAGCGCTCGATATGGTCGATCGCGCCGCCGACGCCGTCGACCATGCGCACCGCGAGGATCGCGTCGAGATATTCGGTCGTCCAATCCGCTTCGCTCGCCGGATGGGCGGCAGGGTCGAGCTTCACGATTTCGGGGTCGCCGCGCAGCTCGCAGCCGGCGGCTCGCAGGTCGGCGAGGATTGGCGGCAGCATTCCCTTGGCCTTGCGGTCGACCAGCAGCGTCTCGGTCGCGCCGCAAATCGACACCCGGCGCATCTTGGCGTTGAGCACGATCGCGCGCGCCTTCTCCGGGTCGGCGGCGCCGTCGATATAGGTGTGGCAGAGCCCTTCGAGATGGGCGATGACCGGGATGCGGCTCTCGCGCTGCACTCGCTCGATCAGCGAGGCACCGCCGCGCGGTACGATGATGTCGATGACCCCGCTCATGCCCAACATATAGCCGACCGCGTCCCGGTCGCGGGTCGGCACGAGCTGGATCGCCGCCTCGGGCAGACCGGCGGCGCGCAACCCGTCCTGCAGGGCGGCGACCAGGGCACGCGAGGAATAAAAACTCTCCGAACCGCCGCGCAGTATTGCCGCGTTGCCGGATTTCAACGCCAGGCCGCCAGCGTCGGCGGTCACGTTGGGGCGGCTCTCATATATAATACCTATGACCCCGAGTGGTACCGATACGCGGGAGATATCGAGCCCGTTGGGCCGGGTCCAGTGGGCGAGCACATTGCCGACCGGGTCGGGCTGCGCGGCGATGTCCTCGAGGCCGGTGGCGACGCCTTCGAGCCGCTTTGGGTCGAGCGCCAGCCGATCGATCAGCGCCGCGCCGATGCCATTCGCTTTCGCTGCGGCGACATCCTCGGCATTGGCGGCGAGGATTTCGTTCTGCCGGCGGCGGACCGCCTTGGCCGCCGCCTTGAGCGCCGTGACCTTCATCTCGGGCGAGGCGAGCGCCAGCTTCGCCGCCGCCTCGCGCGCCTTGCGGCCAAGTTCGGCCATTGCCGCGGCAAGGTTTTGCGTGGCGGGTTTTTCGCGGGTGAGGGTGTCGGCGCGTGTCATGTCCCTTGGGGCGTCACCGTCACAACCAGATCATCGCGGTGGATGATTTCATTGCGCCCACGATAGCCGAGGATCGCCGCGATTTCACCGCTCTTGTGCCCGGCGATGCGCTGGATGTCGCCGCTGGTATAGGCCGAGAGCCCACGTCCAGCCTCGATTCCGGTCTTGGTGCGGACGATCACGCAATCGCCGCGCTCGAACGCGCCCTCGACTGAAACCACCCCGGCGGGCAGCAGGCTCTTGCCCTGCCGCAGCGCATTCGCCGCGCCATCGTCCACTATTAGCGTGCCGGCGGGGTTGACCGCGCCGGCGATCCACGCCTTGCGCGCCGAGCGCGGCTCGGCCCGCGGCAGGAACAGGCTCGCGCGGCCGCCGGCCTCGATCGCCGCGAGCGGGGACTCGATATCGCCCTTGGCGATCAGCATGTTACAGCCGGCGCCCATCGCGATCCGCGCGGCGGCGAGCTTGGTCACCATGCCACCGGAGCTGTAGCCGGGCGGCGCTGAGCCAGCCATCGCCTCGATCTCGGGCCCGATCTCGCGGATGAGCGGGATGTGCTGGGCCGCTTCGTCGTGGCGCGGGTCGCCGGTGTAGAGCCCGTCGATGTCGCTGAGCAGCACGAGCATGTCGGCGCTGACCATTTGCGCGACCCGCGCGGCGAGCCGGTCGTTGTCGCCAAAGCGGATTTCGGCGGTGGCGACGGTGTCGTTTTCGTTGACCACCGGCACCGCGCCGAGGGCCAGAAGCTGGGCGAAGGTGGCGCGAGCATTGAGGTGGCGCTGCCGCGCCTCGGTGTCGTCGGGGGTGAGGAGGATTTGCGCGACGGTGATGCCGTGGTGGGCGAGCGCCTCCTGATAGGCGTGCGCCAGGCGGATCTGCCCGGTCGCGGCCGCCGCCTGCTTCTCCTCGAGCTTGAGGACCCGGCCGCTAAGCCCGAGATGCTGCCGCCCGACCGCGATCGCGCCCGACGACACCAGGATGATCTCCTGCCCGCGCGCCCGGCACCGCGCGACATCGGCGACCAGCGCGTCGAGCCAGGCGCGGTGGATTTCGCCGTCATCGTCGACCAGGAGGGCGGAGCCGATCTTGACGACAAGCCGCCTTGCCGCCGCGAGGGCGGCGGCGGGGGTGAGATCTGTCGCGAGGGCGTCCATCACGCTTCGACCAGCGCGTCTTCGCGCGCGGCATCGATCGCCCCGAACAGCGCGCCGACGACCTCCGTCACTCCGGCGCCGCTGACCCCAGAGAGTGGGAGCACTGTCGCGCCGCGGCCGGCGGCGCGGGCAAGTGCGCGGCATTTACGGGTCACGTTGGCGGGGTCGATCGCGTCGATCTTGTTGAGCCCGATCACCTCTTGCTTGCCGGCGAGACCGTGACCGTAGGAGCGCAGCTCGCCGCGGATCGTCTTGTAGGCGCCGATCACATCCTCCTCGGTGCCATCGACGAGATGGAGGATCACCGCGCAGCGCTCGACATGACCCAAAAACCGCGTACCGAGCCCGGCGCCGTCGCTGGCGCCTTCGATGAGGCCCGGCAAATCGGCGAGCACGAATTCGCGGTCGTCGAGCCGCACCACCCCGAGCTGCGGCCGCAGGGTGGTGAAGGGGTAGTCCGCGATCTTCGGACGAGCGTGCGACAGCCGCGCCAGAAGGGTCGATTTGCCGGCATTTGGCAGGCCAACAAGCCCGGCATCGGCAATAAGTTTCAGGCGCAGCCAAACCCATGTTTCGGCGCCCGGCCAGCCGAGATCGGCACGGCGTGGCGCCTGGTTGGTCGCGCTCTTGTAATGAGCGTTGCCAAACCCGCCATCGCCGCCGCGCAGCAATACCCGGCGCTGCCCGGCGCGGGTCATATCGGCGATCACGGTCTCGTTGTCCTCGCCGAGGATTTGCGTGCCGACCGGCACCTTCAATTCAAGATCGCGCCCACCCGCGCCGGTGCGGTCGCGCCCGGCCCCGCCGCGCCCGTTTTGCGCGCGGAAATGCTGCTGATAGCGGTAGTCGATCAGCGTGTTGAGGTTGTCCTGCGCAACAAAGATGATGTCGCCGCCCTTGCCGCCGTCGCCGCCATCCGGCCCGCCGAACTCGATGAATTTCTCGCGGCGAAAGCTCGCTGAGCCGCGCCCGCCGTCGCCGCTCTTCACATAGATTTTGCACTGGTCGAGAAATTTCATGGTGGCTCTATGAAACTCGGCAACGAAAAAGGGAGCGGCAAGCCGCTCCCCGATCCTTGTCTCCTGTTGGGGAACGGCTACTCGGCGGCTTCCGCCGGCGGGATAATGGAAATATAGGTACGGCCGCCCAATCCCTTGTGGAATTTCACCGACCCATCGATCAGCGCGAACAGCGTGTGGTCGCGCCCCATGCCGACCTCGTCGCCCGGATGGAACTTGGTGCCGCGCTGGCGCACGATGATATTGCCGGGGACGACGATCTCGCCGCCGAACTTCTTGACGCCGAGCCGCCGCCCGCGGCTGTCGCGCCCGTTGCGGGACGAGCCGCCCGCTTTCTTATGCGCCATCTGGTGTACTCCTCGCCCGGCGCGGCGCCGAACCGCCGCCGCCCGCGGCGGCATGGATCTCGGTGATCCGCAGCACCGTCTCGTGCTGGCGGTGGCCGTTCTTGCGCCGGTAGTTGTGCCGCCGCTTCTTCTTGAAGACGATGATCTTGTCGCCGCGGCGGTGCTCGACTAGCTCGGCGCTGACCGAGGCGCCGGCGACAAGCGGCGCGCCGGCCGACACGGTCGCGCCATCGCCGATCATCAGCACTTCGGAGAGCTCGATTGTCGCGCCCGGCTCGCCAACCAGCTTTTCGACCGCGATCACGTCGTCGGGCGCGACCTTGTACTGCTTGCCGCCGGTGCGGATCACTGCGAACATCTTTGCTGCCGCCAAGTGTTGTCGCGCTTCGAATTCCGGCGCGGAAACAGATCGGACGGGCCGCGCCCGTCCGGAAGCGGGGAATATAATGGCGCGCCTTTTGCTGTCAATGCCGTTGCCGCGATGAACGACGCCTCGTCGCGCCAACAAACGGACGAATTCTACGACACCGGCCGGTTCGGCGTGGTGCGGGTGGTGGCGCGCGCTTGTCCGCTGTGCGGCGGCGAGGACGCGGCGGCGCGACCGGGCTATGGCGAAGGTATTTGGCGGCTGGTCGAGTGCCGCGGCTGCGGTTTTGCCTATCTCGACCGCGCCCCCGACTACGAGGCGCTGTTTTCGGCGATGGCCTGGGAGAAGACTTGGGAGGCCGAGGGCGAGCGGCGCGCGGTGCTGCGCCCCGCCTCGTACCGCATCAGCAAATTGACCCGCGCGCGGATGCGGCTGTTGCCGCGCAAGAAGATGACCGATCTCGTCGCGCGCCATGCGCGGCCGGGTAATGTCGTCGATCTCGGCTGCGGGACGGGGAGCCAATTCAACGACCTTGCCGACGCGTTTGTGCCGTTCGGGGTGGAGATTTCGAGCGAGGCGGCTGAGGTAGCCGACGGCCGCTTTGCCGCGCGCGGCGGCCGTGCGGTCAATGCGCCCTCGCTCGACGGGCTCAAGACGTTCCCCGATGCATTCTTTACCGCCGCGGTGCTGCGCTCCTATCTCGAACACGAGTTGCAGCCGCGCGCCGTTCTGACGGAGCTGCACCGCACCTTGGCACCGGGCGGTGTCGCGCTGGTCAAGGTGCCGAACTACGCCTCGCTCAACCGCCGCGTCACCGGCCGCAAATGGTGCGGGTTCCGCTATCCCGACCACCTCAACTACTTCACCCCGGCCAGTCTCGCGCGGATGGCCGTCGAGTGCGGGTATGAGGCGCGCTTCGGTTTGACCGACAGGTTGCCGACCAGCGACAACATGTACGCGGCGCTGGTCAGGGCCTGAGGTCTCGCGATCCCGGCCGCTTTGACGCGGAGCTTCGGCCGCGCCTACACTTGTCGTTCGCCATAAACGATAAAGTCGCGAGGAGCGCCGAGGCGTATGGACACCGGCAAGATCAGCGCCACCGAAGACGAAGCCCTGCAATTCCATGCCAACGGCCGGCCCGGCAAGCTGTCGATCGCGCCGCACAAGCCGCTGTTGACGCAGCTCGACCTGTCGCTGGCTTATTCGCCGGGGGTCGCCTATCCGTGTCTGGCCATCCAAAAGGACCCGTCGGCCGCCTTCGACTACACTTCCAAGGGCAATTTCGTCGCGGTGATCTCGAACGGCACCGCGGTCCTGGGCCTCGGCGATCTCGGCGCGCTGGCGGCGAAGCCGGTGATGGAAGGCAAAGCGGCCCTCTTCAAGCGCTTCGCCGATATCGACTCCATCGACCTCGAGATCGACACCAAGGATGTCGACGAGTTCGTCAATTGCGTGCGTTTCCTGCACCCCGCGTTCGGCGGCATCAATCTGGAGGACATCCGCGCGCCCGAATGTTTCGTGATCGAGGAGCGGTTGCGCGAGTTGTTGGACATCCCGGTCTTCCACGACGACCAGCACGGCACCGCGATCATCACCACTGCCGGGCTCATCAACGCGCTGCACCTGACCAAGCGCGAACTCGGCGGTATCAAGATGGTGGTCAACGGCGCCGGCGCGGCATCGATCGCTTGCGTCGAGCTGTTGAAGACGATGGGACTCCCTTCGGCGAATGTCGTGTTGTGCGATACCAGGGGCGTCATCTATCGCGGCCGCACCGAGGGCATGAACCAGTGGAAATCGGCGCACGCGGTCGAGACCTCGGCGCGCACGCTTGTCGAGGCGATGGAAGGTGCCGACGTGTTCCTCGGCCTATCGGCGAAGGGCGCGGTCGATCAGGCCATGGTCCGCGCGATGGCCGACCGGCCGATCATCTTCGCGATGGCTAATCCCGACCCAGAGATCACCCCCGAGGAAGTGCGCGCGGTACGCTCGGACGCGATCATCGCCACGGGGCGCTCGGACTATCCGAACCAGGTCAACAACATCCTCGGCTTTCCGTACATCTTCCGCGGCGCGCTCGACGTGCGCGCGTCGCAGATCAACGACCAAATGAAGATCGCCGCGGCCGAGGCTCTTGCCCGGCTCGCCCGTGAGGACGTGCCCGACGAGGTCGCCGCCGCCTATGCCGGCCAGCGGCTCCGCTACGGGCCGGATTACATCATCCCGGCGCCATTCGACCCGCGTTTGATCTGGGCGGTGCCGTCCGCCGTAGCGCAGGCGGCGATGGATTCAGGAGTGGCGCGCAAGCCAATCCTCGACATGGCCGCCTACAAGCGCAGCTTGCGCGCCCGGCTCGATCCCGCCGCGGACCGGCTCGAACTGATCTTCGACAAGGTGCAGCGCCAGCCGAAGCGTGTCGTCTTCGCCGAGGGCGAGGAGGAGATGACGATCCGCGCGGCGCTGCAATACGCCAGCAGCGGCTACGGCACGCCGATCCTGATCGGCCGCGAGGAGCCGATCCGGGCGACGATGGCGGCGATGGGGCTCAATGAAGGCGGACCGCTCGAAATCCATAACGCGCGGCTGTCGACCAGTAACCAGCGCTATACCGAGTTCCTCTACAACCGCCAGCAGCGCCGCGGCATGCTCTACCGCGACTGCCAGCGCCAGGTGAACCAAGACCGCAACGTCTTCGCCGCCTGCATGGTCGCCTGCGGCGATGCTGACGCGATGGTTACCGGCGTCACCCGCAACTCGTTCGACGTGCTCGACGAGGTCACGCGTGTCATCGAAATGAAACCCGGCAGCGAGATGTTTGGGCTGACCGTGCTGATGGCACGGGCGCAGACCGTGCTGCTCGCCGATACGCTGGTGCATGAGAACCCGACCGCCGCACAACTTGCCCAGATCGCCGTCGATGCGGCGGCGAAGGCGCGCGAGCTGGGGCTTGAGCCGCGCGTCGCGCTGCTGTCCTATTCCAATTTCGGCAACCCGATGGCCGAGGGCGGCGCGCGAGTGCGCGAGGCGGTGGCGCTGCTCGACGCACGTCAGGTCGATTTCGAATATGACGGCGAGATGAGCGCCGATGTCGCCTTGGATCGCGGGCTGATGCGGCGCCTCTACCCGTTCTGCCGCCTGTCGGGACCCGCCAACATCCTGGTCATGCCGGATCTGCATAGCGGCAACATCGCGGCCAAGCTGCTTGCCCATCTCGGCGGTGGCACCGCGGTCGGCCCGCTGATGATGGGCCTCGCTTACCCGGTGCAGATCGTCAATATCGGGGCGACCGTATCGGATCTCGTCAACCTCGCCGCACTCGCGGCGCACGATGCGATCCGCTGACGCCGGAATTCAGCTTGATGGCGCCGGCTCGCTTTCACGCGGGCGGCAAACGCGGCAGATGAATTGGCGCAGTCTGCGCCGGGTGCCGATCCTCGCGCTCGGCCTCGCGCTGCCGAGCGCGGCGGTGCTCGCCGGGCTTTACGCGGCAGGCCGCCTCGATTTGATCGCGACCGTGATCGCGATCGCCGTCATGCCGGTGCTGTTGGCGATCGCCGTGGCGCCCTTCGTGCGCGCCCTGGCGACATTGCCCGAGGCGATCGAGATGATCGGCCCGTCCGCCGGAACCGGAGCGGAGGCCGCGGCGACGCGGCGGCTCGGCCATCTCGGCCACAGCGCGGACGCGCTGTGGCAGGCGGCGCTGCGACTCGCCCGCGGTTGGCGCGAACGCGGCCAGCGCGCCGAGACGGGGCTCGCCGCCGCCGAGGCGGTGTTCGCGGCGATCCCCGACCCGCTGATCGTCATCGACAGGCAGCGGCGGGTCGTCCGCGCCAATCTGGCGGCGAGCGAGTTTGTCGGCATCGTGCCGGAGGCGAGCGATCTCGCCGCCTCGCTGCGCAATCCAGTGGTCTTGGCGGCGGCCGACGCGGTACTGGCCGGCGAGCCGGCGCGGATCGTCGATTTCGTGCTGTCGGTGCCGGTCGAGCGGGTCATGCGGGCGCGCATCGCCCGGGTCGAGGGGAGCTCGTTTGGCGGCGCGGTCGCGATCCTCGCGTTGCACGACATCACCGCGTTGAAGGCGGCAGAGCAGATGCGCGCCGATTTCGTCGCCAATGCCGGGCACGAGCTGAAAACCCCGCTCGCTTCGCTGGTTGGGTTCATCGAGACGCTGCTCGGCGCGGCGCGCGACGACGCCGTGGCCCGCGACCGCTTTCTCGGCATCATGCGTGGCGAGGCCGGGCGCATGTCCCGGCTCGTCGACGATCTGTTGTCGCTGTCGCGGATCGAATTGAACGAGCATGTTCCGCCGACCAGCCATGTGCCGGTGGCGGCGCTGGTCGAGCAGGTTGCGGAGGTGCTGGAACTGCGCGCGTCGGAGCGTGGCATCAACCTCGAAGTGACGTTGCCCTACAGCTTGCCCGAGGTAATTGGCGACGAGGACGAGTTGGCACAGGTGTTCCAAAACCTGATCGAAAACGCGATCAAATACGGCCGCCCGCACAGCACGGTGACGGTTGCGGCAGATTGCCTCGCCGGTGGGCCGGGACCGAACGGCGGGTTCGTGCGGATCGCGGTCGCCGATCAGGGCGATGGGATCCCGAGCGAGCATCTGCCCCGTCTGACTGAGCGCTTTTACCGCGTCGACAATGCCCGCTCGCGCGAGCTGGGCGGCACCGGGCTTGGCCTCGCGATCGTCAAGCACATCCTCAACAGGCACCGCGGCCGGCTCGAGATTTCGAGCACGCTCGGGATCGGTTCGATCTTTACCGTATGGCTCCAGATGGCGGGCTCGGAGCGGTCCGACACCGTCATCGAACGGTAACAGAACTGACATAGAACCGTCGCGGCGTCCGCGTAGAAGACGGGCGGCCGAGTTCCCCGGCCGTCCCTTTAAGCCAATACGGAGAGTGCCGTGCTCCTCAGCCGCACCTTGTTGTCAGCCGCCGTTGGCGCCGTCCTCCTCGCCGCGGCCCCGGCCGGCGCCGCCGAGATTTCCGGCGCGGGCGCCACCTTCCCCTATCCGGTCTACGCCAAGTGGGCGGAAGCCTATAAGGCCAAGACCAACACCAGCATGAACTACCAGTCGATTGGCTCGGGCGGCGGCATCAAGCAGATCGAGGCCAAGACCGTAGATTTTGGCGCTTCCGACATGCCGCTGAAGCCGGAAGATCTTGACAAGAACGGGCTGCAGCAATTCCCGATGGTGATGGGCGGGGTCGTGCCGGTCGTTAACCTGGCCGGCGTCCAGCCTGGCCAGTTAAAGCTCGACGGCAAGGTGCTGGCCGGTATGTACATGGGCACGATCAGCAACTGGAACGATCCGGCGATCAAGGCGCTCAATCCCGGCCTCACCCTGCCGGACAAGGCGATCGCGACGGTTCACCGCTCCGATGGGTCGGGCACCAATTTCATCTTTACCCACTACCTGTCGAGCATCGACCCCGACTTCAAAGCTAAGGTCGGCGAAAACACCTCGGTTGAGTTCCCCGGCGGGCTCGGCGGCAAGGGCAACGAGGGCGTCGCCGCGCTCACCAGCCGCACCGACGGTGCGATCGGCTATGTCGAATACGCCTATGCACTGCAGAACAAGATGACTTACACGCAGCTGAAGAACCATGACGGTAACTACGTCTCGCCTGAGGCCAAGACCTTCCAGGCGGCGGCGGCAAACGCCGACTGGTCGAAAGCGCCGGGTTTCGCGCTGCTGCTCACCGACCAGCCGGGCAAGGACAGCTGGCCGATTACCGGCGCGACTTTCATTCTGATGCAGAAGGCGCAGGACAAGGCCGACACCGGGCGCGAAGTGCTGAACTTCTTCGACTGGGCCTACCACAATGGCGGGCAACTGGCCGAGCAGCTCGACTACGTGCCGATGCCGGCAGCCGTCATCACTGCGGTCGAGCAAAGCTGGAAGACGATCGTCGGGACCGACGGCAAGCCGGTGTGGACCGGCAAGGCCTCGTAATCGAGGGCGCATGACAAGCGGCGGGGGCTGTTGACGTCCCCGCCGGTTCTCCTTTTGCATGCGGGAGAGTTGAGAGTGGCGGCTGAGGCGGAAATGGTCGCGATCCCCCAGGCGATGTCGCAGCGGCGTCCCGCCGGCCACGCGGGCGACGCCGTGTTCCACGGATTAACCGTCCTGTTCGCCCTGCTGGTGTTGACGATCCTCGGCGGGGTCATCGTCTCGCTGGTTTACGGCGCGTGGCCCGCGTTTCGCCAATTTGGCTTCGGCTTCATCTTCAACGGCGCATGGAACCCGGTTACCGAAAATTTTGGGGCGCTGGCGCCGATCTACGGCACGCTGGTCACCTCGCTGATCGCGATGCTGATCGGTGTTCCGGTCGCCTTCGGCGTGGCGCTGTTCATCACCGAATTGTGCCCGAAATGGTTGAAGCGACCGCTCGGTACGATGATCGAGCTGCTGGCAGCGATCCCCAGCATCATCTACGGCATCTGGGGCCTGTTCATCCTCGTGCCGTTTATCCAGGAGCATGTCGAGCCGGCGCTAATCGCGACGTTCGGCAAAATCCCCGGCATCGGCGTTCTGTTCGCCGGTCCCCCGCTTGGCATCGGCGTGCTGACCGCCGGGTTCATCCTTGCGATCATGGTGCTGCCGATCACCTCGGCGGTGATGCGCGATGTCTTCGAGACGGTCCCGCCGATGCTCAAGGAAAGCGCCTACGGGATCGGCGCGACCACGACCGAGGTCGTGTGGCGAGTGGTGCTGCCCTATACCCGGGTCGGCGTCATCGGCGCGGTCCTGTTAGGCTTGGGCCGGGTTCTGGGCGAGACGATGGCGGTGACTTTCGTCATCGGCAACTCGCACCATGTCAATGCATCGATCTTGCAGCCGGGCACGACGATCTCGGCGGCGCTCGCCAACGAATTTACCGAGGCGGTGGGCGATCTCTATCTGTCCTCGCTGATTGCCCTGGGTTTCATCCTCTTCGTCATCACCTTCATCGTGCTGGCGGCAGCGAAGCTCATGTTGATCCGCTTGCAAAAAGGCGCGGGAGCGTCCGCCTGATGCAGCTCTATACCCGCCGCCGCGTTTTCAACTACTTGGTCGTCGGCCTGTCGCTTGGCGCGACAGCGTTCGGCTTGTTGTTCCTGGTCTTTGTGCTGGGGACGCTCTTGACCAACGGCATCGGCGCACTGAGCCTCAGCCTGTTCACCCAGGCGACGCCGCCGCCCGGCAGCGCCGGCGGCCTGATGAATGCGATTTTCGGCAGCGTGGCGATGACCGCGATCGCAACTCTGGTCGGAACGCCGACCGGCATCCTCGCCGGCACGTTTCTCGCCGAGTACGCGCATGGCAGCCGGCTCGGCGAGTTCGTTCGCTTCATCAACGACATCCTTTTGAGCGCGCCGTCGATCATCGTCGGCCTTTTCGTCTACGCGATCCTCGTCGTGCCGATGGGCCACTTCTCGGCCTGGGCCGGTTCGGTGGCGCTGGCGATCATCATGATCCCGGTCATCGTGCGGACGACCGAGGACATGCTGAGCCTGGTGCCGACCACGCTGCGCGAGGCGGCGGCGGCCCTGGGCGCGCCGAAATGGAAGATCATCGTCACGGTGACCTACCGCTCGGCGGTACAGGGGATGCTGACCGGGGTCCTGCTGGCGCTGGCGCGCATCTCCGGCGAGACCGCACCCTTGCTATTCACCGCGCTCAACAACCAGTTCTGGAGCACCGACCTCAACCGGCCGATGGCGAACCTGCCGGTGGTGATCTTCCAGTTCGCGATGAGCCCCTACGCCGACTGGCAGGTGCTGGCCTGGGCCGGCGCGCTGCTGATCACCGCGGCGATCCTTGTCCTCAACATCGGCGCGCGCTTCTTCGCGTCGTGGAGCGGCCTCCAGAAATGAGCTTGTCCTTGGCAACAGTAACCCCGATGCCGCCGGAAGAACCGGCCGAACCCGGCGCCACAGCGGTAAGCCCGCTACCGGTGAAGGTGGAGATCAAGAATGTCGGTTTCCGTTATGGCAAGTTCGAGGCTTTGAAGGGCGTCAGCCTGCCGCTCCGCGACCGGCGGGTCACCGCGTTCATCGGCCCGTCGGGCTGCGGCAAATCAACCCTGCTGCGCATTCTCAACCGCATCTACGAGCTCTATCCCAACCAGACCGCGACCGGCGAGGTGCTGGTCGACGGGGAGAACATCCTCTCGCCCGGTCACGACCTCAATTTGGTGCGGGCCAAGATCGGCATGGTCTTCCAGAAGCCGACCCCGTTCCCGATGTCGATCCACGATAACATCGCATTTGGCATTAAGCTTTACGAGCGCCTGCCGAAATCCGAGCTCGACGATCGCGTCGAGCACGCCTTGCGCCGCGCGGCGCTGTGGGACGAGGTCAAGGACAAGCTGCGTCAGAGCGGGCTCGGCCTTTCGGGCGGTCAGCAGCAGCGCCTCTGCATTGCCCGCGCCATCGCGGTGCAACCGGAAATTCTGTTGCTTGACGAGCCGGCCTCCGCGCTCGACCCGATCTCGACCCAGCGCATCGAGGAGCTGATCGCCGAGTTGAAGAGCGACTATTGCATCGCCATCGTCACGCACAACATGCAACAGGCCGCGCGCAGCTCCGACTACACAGCCTTTATGTATCTCGGCGAATTGATCGAGTTCGACGAGACCGAAAAGATTTTCACGGCCCCACGGATCAAGCGCACCGAAGATTACATCACCGGCCGCTTTGGATGAGAGGACAGGCAAGGATGGCTGCCGAACACATCATCAAGAGCTATGACGAGGAGCTGGGTCGGCTCAACAAGACGATCGTCGAGATGGGCGGGCTTGCCGAAAGCCAGCTCGCCGCGGCGATCGATGCCGTCGCAAAGCGCGACAGCGAACTCGCGGCGCGGGTCGTCGAGGGCGACGCCAAGGTCGATGAGCTCGAGCGCGAGGCCGACAATCTGGCGGTGCGCATCCTGGCCTTACGCCAGCCGATGGCACGCGATCTGCGCGAAATCTTCGCCGCGTTGAAGATCAGCAGCGATCTCGAACGGATTTGCGACTACGCCGCCAATGTCGCCAAGCGCTCGATCGCGCTGGCGCAAACCCCGCCGATCCAGCCGGTGCACGCGCTGCCGCGCATGGCCAATCTGGCGTTGCAGCAAGTCAAGGACGTGATCGACGCCTATGTCGAGCGCGACGCCGACAAGGCGATGCTGGTCTGGCGCCGCGACGAAGAACTCGACGAGATGTATTCGAGCCTGTTCCGCGAGTTCCTCACCTACATGATGGAAGATCCGCGCAACATCGGGCCGTGCACGCATCTCTTGTTCATGGCCAAGAACATCGAGCGGATCGGCGACCACGCCACCAACATCGCCGAGAACCTCTATTACCTGGTGCATGGCACGCCGCTGACCGAAATCCGGCCCAAGGGCGACAAGTCGAGCCTCGAAGTCGTCGCCCCCGACCGGGCGGCCGCGCGGTAAAGGAGTAGCACCATGAAGCCGATGGTGCTGATCGTTGAGGACGAGGCGCCGCTCGTCACACTGCTGCGCTACAATTTGGAAAAAGAGGGGTTCGCGGTCTGCTCGGCCGGCGACGGCGAAGAAGCGCTTTTACAGATTTCCGAGAACAAGCCCGACGCGGTGCTGCTCGACTGGATGCTGCCGCTGGTTTCGGGGCTGGAAGTCTGCCGCCAGATACGGCGCGCGCCGCAAAGCCGCTCGCTGCCGATCATCCTATTGACCGCGCGCGGCGAGGAAGCCGACCGGGTGCGTGGCCTCGACAGCGGCGCCGACGACTATATCGTCAAACCGTTCAGCCCGAGCGAGCTGGTGGCGCGGTTGCGCGCGGTCATCCGGCGGGCTCAGCCAAGCGCCGGCGAAGAGACGCTGCGCTACGCCGACGTGGCGATGGACCTCGCGGCGCACCGGGTGTCGCGCGCCGGAAAGGCGGTTCACCTCGGCCCGACCGAATTCCGCCTGCTGCACCATTTCATGCTCTATCCCGGTCGGGTTTTCTCGCGCGAGCACTTGCTCGACCGGGTGTGGGGTCCGCATGCCGAGGTCGAGATGCGCACCGTCGATGTGCATATCCGGCGCCTGCGAAAGGCGCTCAATACCGACGGCTGCCGCGATCTGGTGCGCACGGTCCGCTCGGTCGGCTACGCCCTCGACCACGCCGGCTGAGATCCCCGCTCAACGCACCAGCCGGCCCGTCGCGTCGGCTTCGAACGCGGCGAGGTCTTCGGCGCCGAAATAGTTGATGTCGCCGGGTGTTGCGAGCGCGACCGCACCGGCATAAGCGGCAAGGCGGATCGCTTTGTCCAAATCGCCGTCGAGCAGACCGTGGATCAACCCGCCGACAAACGAGTCGCCGGCGCCGATCCGGTCGACGATCTCGACTGGATAGCGCGGCGCATGGCGGATCGCGCCATGCGCCAGGAAGATGTCGCCGGTATCGGCGCCAGGCGGCCGCGTCAGCGCGACCATCGGCGTCCCGTAACGGACCGCGATCGCCTCCGCCAAACGATCGCCCGACTCGGTGAAACCGAGCACGTTCTGCGCGTCGCGCTCGGCCATTACCACGAGTTCGAGATGCGGCGCCACCGCCGCGAGCATTGCCTCGGCTTCCTTCGGCGTCGTCAGGGTCGAGCGATAATTGAGGTCGTAGGAGAGCGGCTTCTTGGCGCGGCCGGCGAGCGCCGCCACCTCCAGCACCAGCGCCTTGCAGCTCGCGCTCAAGGCCGGAGTGATGCCCGAGAGGTGCACCCGCTCGCTCGCTGCGATCAGCGCCGGCCAGTCGGCATCCTCGACGGTCATGCCGGAAGCGGCGGAGCTCTTGCGGTCGTAGATAACCCGAGCGTTGCGCGGCTGCGGGCCTGCTTCGAAGAACATCAGCCCTTGGCGAGCCTCGACCCATTTAACGTGGCTCGTGTCGACGCCGTGCCGACGTCCTTCGCCATCGACGATGCGGCCAAGCGGGCCTTCGGGAAGTCGCGACACCCAGGCAGCGCGGCGACCCAACCGGGCGAGCAAACAAGCGACGTTCAACTCGCTGCCGCCGATCCCGACCTCGAACTGCCGCGCCTGGTCGAGCCGCTGCATTCCCGGCGGCGAGAGCCGCACCAGCGTCTCGCCGAGGGTCAGGAAATCGCAGCGGATCGCCTCGGGCACGCTACGCCCGCGGGCCGCCGGCGATATAGATCACCTGGCCGGAGATGAACGAGGCCTCGTCGCTGCATAGGAACGCGATCAAATTGGCGACGTCGCGCGGCACCCCGGCGCGGCGCACCGGGATCTCGCGGGCGCGCTCTTCCTTCCACTCCGCGGGATCGCGGCCGAGGCGGATCGCGGTCTGCCGCGTCATTTCGCTGTCGATAAACCCGGGCGCGACCGCATTAGCGGTAATCCCGTAGCGGCCCAATTCGATCGCCAGGGTCTTGGCCATGCCCTGCAACCCGGCCTTGGCGGCCGAGTAGTTGGTCTGGCCGCGATTGCCGAGCGCCGACACCGACGACAAATTGACGATCCGCCCCCAATTGCGCTTGACCATCTCGCGCTGCGCCGCCCGCGAACAGAGAAACGCGCCGCGCAGATGTACCCCGGCGACCGCATCCCAGTCGTCGTCGCTCATCTTGTGGATCAGGTTGTCGCGGGTGATCCCGGCATTGTTGACGAGGATGTCGAGCGAGCCGAGCCGCAGCGCGACCTCCTCGACCATGCGCTCCACCTCCTCCGTGACGCTAACATTGGCCTTGATGGCGATCGCCTTGACCCCGGTGCGCGCGGCGATGCTGGCAGCGGTCGCCTCGGCGGCGGCGATATCGAGGTCGCACAGCGCAATGGCGGCGCCGTCCTCGGCCAGTCGCTCGGCGGTCGCCGCGCCGATACCGCGCGCGCCGCCGGTGACCAGCGCCACCCGCCCTTCCGACCGTCCCGCCATGATCTTCCTCCCCTTTCTCTATTCGTCACTGCGAGAAGCGCTCTGCGCGCCGAAGCAATCTCGTCAGTATGAGGCTCCTGCGGAACGAGATTGC
>DATNJF010000317.1:0-5232 GCA_035604035.1 Allostellaceae bacterium
CCGCTGCCGGTCGACGACCCGATCCAGCGCTGCCCGGACATCAGCCAAGCGAGCGCACTCTTGGATTGGAAGCCGCGCACCCAGCTGCGCATGGGCTTGCAGCGCACGATCGCCTACTTTGATCGCCTGCTCGCCGAGCACGGCGAAATCCCCGCTCGCCGGGCCTCGGCCGCGGCGTAAATCCACAAGCAACAGCGAGCCCCCGGAACAAATCCGGGGGCGTTTCGCTTCCTCGGAAAATCAGGGACCGAGCAGTACCGTGTGCGGCGCGCAGGTGCCGGTCGCAGTCACCAGCTGGCCTGGCGCCGCGTCGGTCGTGGTGACCTGCCGTGGCTGATACGACGTCGCGCAGACCTGATTGGCCATCACCGCGTTGACGCCGGGGTCGTAATTGTTAAACCCGGCATATTCGGGCGGGATGTCGCCCTTGGGCGCCAGCGCGCTGGTGCCGAAATCGAGCCGCTCGGGGATATAGGGCGTGCAGCCCGCGGCGAGCGGCGCGACGAGCATCAGGGCAAACAGCGATCGCATGGCATCAACCGGCGGCAAATAAGGCCGGGAGTTTGCCCGCGCCGCTGCCTCAGCGCAACCGCCGCGACAGCCTGGCCAGCGTCGGCAATAGCTCGGGCATCCTATCGATGACGACCACCGCGCCGCCCGAGCGCAGCTGGTCGGCACGGCCGGGAGAGCAATGGCCGCCGCCGACAAACCCGATCGCGGTCATGCCCGCGGCAACCGCGGCGGTAACTCCCGGCAAACTGTCTTCGACGACCACGCAGCACTCCGGATCGGCCGCCATTTGCGCGGCGGCAAGGAGAAACAGATCGGGTGCGGGCTTGCCGCGCGCCACCATCGTGGCGCTGTAAATGTATGGTTCAAAGCGTTGGTAGAGCCCGACAAGCCCAAGCGTGTGACGCAGCCGCTCCGGCGAGCTGCTCGACGCAATGCAGGTTTTGCCGGGAATGCCGTCGAGCACCGCTTCGATGCCCGCCATCGCCTGTAAGTCCGTCTCGCAGATCGAAGCGAACCGGCTCGCGTGGCTTGAATGAAATTCGTCGCCGAGTGTGCAGCCGAATCGCGCTTCGAGATCGGCGACCATCGCCTCCATGCTGATGCCGCAATAGCGCTCGATGATCTCGTCGGTGGTAATCGCGATGCCGCGCTCGGCAAGCAACGCCACCTCCACCCGGATCGTCAGCAGTTCGCTGTCGATCAGCACCCCGTCGCAATCAAAAATGACGAGGTCCCAACCGGGCCATCGACCGCTGGTCACGGGCGCCTAGCGATAGCGGTCGTAGTAACCGGCGTACCAGTCGCGCGCGACATGGCGCGGCGGTGGCGGCGGCGGGACGATCGTGCCCGGCGGCAACGCCCAGACGTGATACCGCGGCGCCGACCAATAGGGCGGGTAAGGCGTCGGCGGATGCGTCATGGCGAAGCGTCTCATCGCCGCAGACTTGGCGTGGTGACTGGGATGGGTCACCACCGACGGTGCGTTGTGCACGACCCTGCGGGGCGGGGCGGCTTCATGCACCCAGGCGCCGCCGGCGAAGGCGGCATGACCCGGCTGAAGCGCGGCGTAGCGGGCCTCATGGACGACGATCCGCCGGTTCGGCCAGTCGATCGATTCCCAGCCCCAAATCGGACCGAAGAGCGCGACGTCGATCGCCGGGTTGAAGGCGACGCCCTTTCCGGGCGGGAAGACAAAGCCCTGCGGTATCGGAAACGTCGCTGGCGGATATGTCGCTGCCGCCCAGCTCCCATATGTGACTGCCGGGTCGTAGACCGGAACGCTGACCAGGTCGGTATCGCTCGGCTGGATCGCGATGATGTCGCCGCTGGTTTGGATGACGCAGTGGCATTCGGGCGTCGCCTTGAGATTGCCCGCCGCCAGCGCCGCGTGGCGCAAATGCTGCACCGCCGCCATCACCTCGCCTTGCTGGGCGACGAACGCCCCGCCGAGCTGCTCCGTCCAGTCGAGCTTATCGGCCATGATCGCCAGCAGGCTGGGAAACGGCGCCAGCGCCATCACGCTGGGGTTCCACCCCTTGGCCTTCATCGCCGCAGTCAACGCATCGCCGCCGAGCGTTCGATTGGCCGGGATTCGCGCCCAGCGCGCCGCTTCGGAAACGTCCTGCGGATACGTCGAGGCGATCAGCATTTGGCCGAGCAGCGGGTCGGGGTAGAGCGCGATGGGGGCGACAAGCTGATCGAGCTGCGCCTCTGTCAATTGCTGCGCCGCTGGTATCGAGACAACTGGCTTGACGGGCGCGACCGGCTGCACCGGCGCGACAGGAACCGGGGCCAGCGGCGCCATGATCGACGGCATGTCCTGCGCGCTGGAGTTTTCGACGCCGCCGCAAACCAGCCCCGCGGTCAGGCCCACCACGACCGCCAATCCCCTGTAACCCGACATGACCCTCTCCCACCCCGACTGAGCCTGCACAACGGCTCGGGGCCGGCATTTCTTCCCCGTCCGTCGCTGGCTCCAACGAAACGAGTCAGTGCCGTACTATATTAAGATGAGATTGGCTGTTGGCTAAGCAAATGTGTCGAGGGGGCTCGCCTAGTGGTGGTGGCCGCCACCACCCGGTCCGACACCATGCGGACCGCCGCCTACCGGGCCATGGGCGAAGCCGGTGACATGGGGGCCTCCGCCCGGCGAGAAATGCGCCGGGGCGGTGTGTCCGTGGGCCAATTGAGGCGCCGCGCTGTGCGCGAAGGAGCTGGCGTGGAACGCACCAGGCCCGCCGTGGCCCACGAAGTCGTGCGAAACCATTCCAGGGTGACCGACAAAACCACGCCCTGCGCCGTTTAAGGTTCCGGCCGCTTGCGCGGCAACAAACCGGCCGCCGATCGTCGCCGGAGCGCCACGCAGGACAGCGATTGAGGTGGGCCTCACCGGGGCGCCAAAACGCGCGCCGACCGCGGCGCTGGCATAGGCGATGCCGCGTCGGTGCGCCGGATCGTGGACCCAGATTCCGCCGGCGAAGGCAGCACGATTCGGATCGAGGCGGCCGAAGACCGCGTTGTCGACAATAATCCGGTGGCCCGGCCAATCGAACCAACCCCAGCCCCAGAGGGGACCAAAAACCACGACTTCGATCGGCGGTTCGAAGCTGATCCAGAACCCCGGCGCATAGACGAAACCAACCGGAACCGGGAAAATGATCGGCGGATAAGCCGGCTCCCACCAGGTGCCGTAGACGTATCTCGGGTTATAGACAGGGATGCAGACCAGCTTCGGCTCTGACGGCAAAATCGTGATCTGATCCCCGCTGGTCTGGATGATGCAATGGCATTCCGGCGTGGCGTTGAGGTTTCCGGCAGCCAATGCCGCATGGCGCAACCGCTGAACCGACGCCATCACGTCGCCCTGTTGTGCGAGAAAGGCGTTGCCGAGCTGCTCAGTCCACTGAACCCGGTCGGCCATCACCGCGAGAACTCGCGGAAACGGCACCAGCGCCATGACGCTGGGATCCCAGTTCTGGTTCTTCAGCGCCTCGGTCAGCGCGTCGCCGGTCAGCGACCGATTGGCCGGCTCGCGGACCCAGTGCGCCGCCTCGACCACTTCCAACGGATAGGTCGAGGCCATCAATACCTGGCTCAAGAGCGGATCGGGATAGAGGGCGATTGGCGCGACCAATTGGTCGAGCTGAGCAGTGGTGAAATTCTGCGCGGCGGGCTGAGCCGGTGCTGGCTCGGCGGGCGTGGGCTGCGCGGCGGCTTGCGGCGGCGGCACCGCCGGGTTTGGCGCCGGCGCTTCCGGGTTCGGCGCCGGTGCCTGCGTCGGCACAGGCGGCATGTCCTGGGCGAGAGCGGCCCCGCTCGTCGCGACACAAACAACAATCGCCGCCAACGCCTCGAAGAAGACACGGCTGGTCCAGCCCGGCATCGCTCTCTCCCGGCTTGCTATGCAAGACGAACGCGCTGCGTTGGTTTTTGTTCCCAGCCTCAATCTTGCCCGGCCGGCACCCCCGCGCGCTTCAGCGCCGCCTTCTGCCGGCGCGCCAGCGCCGCCTCGTCGAAATCATCGATCAGCTCGTGGAAGAGGCGGTGCCAGTTGATCTCGGCCTTCAGATGCATAAACACCGAGCCCAGCCCCACCGCGGCCCGATCCATGAAGACGAAGGCGCGCGGCGGCGCGATGCCGCCGAGGCGGCGGATGTCCTGATGGACGCTATCGACGAGCCGCGGACCTTCGGGTTCGCCCCTTGGTCCCGTGGGCCGTTCCTGGATCGGCCGGGTGCGGTCATCGAGCAGCGGGCCGTAGACGAAGCGCGCCCAGCGGTTGAGAACCGCGATCATCTCGTTCGACAGGTCGCCGAACCCCCAGCTTTTGTATGCCTCCACCGCGAGGTCGCGGTCGTCGCGCTCGAGCGCGTGATAAAGGTCGATAACGCCTTTGACGAAGCTCGCCGGGAAAATCCGCACACAGCCGAAGTCGAGCAGGTTCACGGTGCGGTCCGGCGCCACCGTGTAGTTGCCGAGATGCGGGTCGCCGTGGATGACGCCGTAGAAATAGAACGGCACGTACCAGATGCGGAACATGCGCAGCGCGATCTCGTTGCGCTGCTTGAGCGGCGCCTCCTTGGCAAAATCAAGGATCGGACCGCCCTCGAGCCAGCGCATCGTCAGGAGCCGCCTGGTGGACAGCTCGGCAATCGGCTCGGGCACCGCGACTTTTGTCTCGTCCTTGAGGATTTCGCGGTAGAGCCGCATATGCGCGGCCTCGCGCTCGTAGTCCAATTCCTCGCGTAGGCGCGCGGCGATCTCGGCGTGGATTTCCGCGGTCGAAACCGCCCGGTCATAGCGCTCGTAAAGTCCCATCGCCAGGCGTAGCTGCCTGAGATCGGCCTCCACCGCCGACCCCATCTCCGGGTATTGCAGCTTGCAGGCGAGAAGCGTGCCGTCGAGCCCGACGGCGCGGTGTACCTGGCCCAGCGAAGCCGCGCGCGCCGCCTCGTGCTCGAAGCTCTTGAAGCGCTTCTCCCAGTTCGGGCCCAATTCGCCCATCATCCGCCGCCGGACGAACGACCAGCCCATCGCCGGTGCGTTTGATTGGAGCTGGATCAGCTCGCGGACATATTCCTCGGGCAGCGCGTCGGGGATGGTGGCGAGAAGCTGCGCCACCTTCATCAGTGGCCCTTTGATGCCGCCCAGCGCCGTCTTCAGATCGGCGGCATGCCGCTCGCGGTCGACCTGGATGCCGAGATAGCGCTCGCCGGCGAG
>DATNJF010000318.1:0-3404 GCA_035604035.1 Allostellaceae bacterium
CCCGAGCGGCTTCAGGCGGCCATCGCCGCCAGCAAGCACGTTTACACCGAGAAGCCGCTCGCCG
Organism: Allostellaceae bacterium; assembly: GCA_035604035.1. Lineage (GTDB taxonomy): Bacteria > Pseudomonadota > Alphaproteobacteria > ATCC43930 > CGMCC-115725 > DATARH01. The sequence goes on from DATNJF010000318.1 coordinate 65, forward strand.
AGACGCTGGAGCAGGCGCTCGCGTTGGCGCGCGAGGCGAAGCGCGCTGGGATCAAGAACGGCGTTGTCCAGGATAAATTGTTCTTGCCGGGGCTCAAGAAGCTGCGCCGGCTCTACGACAGCGGGTTTTTCGGCCGCGTGCTCTCGGTGCGGCTCGATTTCGGCTGGTGGGTGTTCGACGGCGAGCTTTATCCGTCGCAGCGGCCGAGCTGGAATTACCAGAAGGCGACTGGCGGCGGGCTGATCCTCGATATGTTCGCGCATTGGCGCTACATCTTCGACCGGCTGTTGGGGCCAATCGCCGCGGTCTCCTGCCGCGAGATAACCGCGCAGAAGCGGCGCATCGACGAGAGCGGCAAGCCTTACGATGTCGATGTCGAGGACCACGCCTTCGCGATCTTTGATCTCGAAGGCGGGGCGATCGCGCAGGTGAGCTCGTCATGGGCGAGCCGCGTCAAACGTGACGACCTCTTGCATATCCAGGTCGATGGCACGGCCGGGTCGGCGGTGTGCGGGCTGCACCGCTGTTTCATCCAGCCGCTGGTCGCGACGCCGCGGCCGGTCTTCGACCCCGAGCGGCCGCAAACCGCGGTGTTCGACGAGGAATGGCAGGAAATGCCGACGCTCGACCCGTTCAAGAACAGCTATCGCGAGGGCTGGGAACTGTTCCTGCGTCACGTCGCCGAGGACGGGCCGTTTCCCTCGCTGCTCATTGAAGGCGCCAAGGGCGTCCAGCTCGCCGAGGCGTGCCATCGGAGCCACCGCGAGCGCCGTTGGGTCGATCTCGAAAATCTCAGCGTCTGACGTTTAAGACGAATTCGAACCTTTAGTGCGGAACTTTTTCGCGCTTCCGGTATTTGCTTTTTCGCCAAATGGTACCGGAGGGCGAGCATGCCCGAGCAGTCACCGGCGATACTGGTGGTCGAGGATGATGAAGACGTCCGCGACACGATCAGCGAAATGCTGCGCAGAAGCGGCTTTCAAGTGCAGACCGCGGCGACGGGGTTGGAGGCGCTCGCGATCATCGACGAGCGGCCGTTCGATATGCTGATCGCCGATATAGGCCTGCCCGGCGGCATCAACGGCCTCGAGATGACGCAATGCGCGCGCGTGCACCGCCCGGCGCTCAAATGCTTGTTCATCTCCGGCAAGCGCGACCCGGTCGTCGTCGATCCCGAGCTCGACGACTTCATGACCAAGCCGTTTCAGGCGTTCGAGCTGATCGGCTGCGTGTGGAAGGTGCTGCGCGGCAACTATCCGCGCCCACGGGTCGAGATCGCCCGCTAAGGCTGACGCGGCAGCAGCCGGGTGGTGTGACCCATCTTGCGGCCGGGGCGGGTGGTACGCTTGCCGTAAAGCATCAAGCGGGATTTTCCGCGACCGCGTCGGTCTGGGTCTGGCGCCAGCGGTCGAGTGCCTCGGCGACCTTAGGATCGTCGCCGGCGAGGATCGCCGCGGCAAACAGAGCCGCATTGATCGCCCCGGCCTGACCGATCGCAAATGTAGCTACCGGCACGCCGGCGGGCATCTGGACCATCGACAGCAGGCTGTCCAGCCCTTGCAATGCCCGGCTTTGCATCGGCACGCCGAGCACTGGAATTGGGGTCATTGCCGCCGCCACGCCAGGCAGGTGCGCGGCACCGCCGGCGCCGGCGATGATGACCTTGAGGCCGCGCGATTTGGCGCTGGCAGTGTAGTCGAAAAGCCGTTTTGGCGTGCGGTGGGCCGAGATGATGCGCGCCTCATGGGCGATGCCGAGCTTGTCCAGCGTCTGGGCCGCGTGCTGCATCGTCTCCCAGTCGGATTGGCTGCCCATGATAATGCCGACAGGAACAGTCCCCATTGGGTGACCGGAATCGACCATGCCTACCTTCCAAAACGAGGCCGCAAGAGCACGTAGTATATACCGGCACGCGGCGCTCCGAGGCGGTGAAATTTCGCGGCTTGCGAACCCGTGCCACTGGTTTATAGACACGGGCGGGGGTTTACCCATTTCTGCCGGGCGGGCTGGCGAATGGCGGCAAAGGAATTGAAGCCGGTGGCGGGCAGTACGTCGCGAAAGCGCCGCGCTTCCGACGGGCCGGCTCTGTCCCGCGCAGTCCAAACCATGGCGGAACTGGCTGGAATCGACGAGGGCGCTCTCAGCCCCGAGCTGCGCGGGACACTGCGGCGCGTGTTCGCCGAGAATGCGGCGATGCGCCTTGAGCTTGAGGACTCGCGGATGCGAATCACCCAGCTCGAGCGCCTTGCCGACGAGGACGCGCTCACTCCGATCGCGAATCGCCGTGCCTTCGTGCGCGAGTTGTCGCGCATGATCGCCTTCACCCGGCGCTATGGGCCGCCGTCAAGCGTCGTCTATTTCGATGTCGATGGTTTGAAGAAGATCAACGACGCGCACGGCCATCCAGCGGGTGATGCGGCGCTGCGCCATATTGCTGAGATCCTGTGCAAGAACGTGCGGTCGAGCGATCTGGTCGGCCGGCTCGGCGGCGACGAGTTTGGCGTCATCCTGGCGCAGACCAATCAGGAGCAGGCCGCGGCCAAGGCGGCCGCGCTGGCGCAGGCGATTGGCAAGACCGCGCTGCGCTGGGGCAAGGTCAAGATCCCGGTCAGCGCCGCGTACGGCGTCTACTCGTTTTCCGGCAGCGATGACGCCCAGGTGGCGATCGAGGCGGCCGACAAGGCGATGTACAAGCAGAAGCGGGTCGCGTCGGCGCGTTGATGCGCCGGCTTGGGCTCGTCAAGCGATGATGTCGGGCAAGAGCTCGCTTTCGATTTTCGAAATCTGGTCTTTGAGCGCGAGCTTGCGCTTCTTGAGCCTCTGCAATTGGAGCTGGTCGAACGGCACCCGTTCGGCGATGCGCGCGATCACGTCGTCGAGGTCGCGGTGCTCAATGGTGAGGGCGGCCAGCTTGGCCTTTAAGGCTTCGACGTCGAGGTCCATCGCGAGCGATGCATGGTGGCGATTGCGGGGGCGCGCCGCATCCAAACGCTGCCAGCGAGCCCGACGTGAGTATAGCACCATGTGCATCAGTTTCATTGCGCCGTGATTGGGCATGGTGCGGGATAAAAGCGCCCCGGCGGAGGCGTTCTGGCGGTTCTCGCTGATGGTCTATGCGCGGCCTGGTGTGGCGGCGGCGCTGATCGGGTTGCAGGACCGCGCCGGCCATAACATCAACCTGATTCTCTTCGGGTTGTGGCTGGCGGTCGCGCGAGGCCCCCGGCTCGACGCGGCGGGGCTGGCCCGGGCCCGCGCCGCGATCGAAAAGCTCGACCGGGATGTCGTGCTGCCGTTGCGGCGGTTACGGCGGGAACTGAAAGGAGATCTCAATCCCGATATC
>DATNJF010000319.1:0-5732 GCA_035604035.1 Allostellaceae bacterium
CGAAAGCGGTTGCGGCAAGACGACGATGGGCCGCTGCATCCTGCGGCTCGAAAAGCCGACCGAGGGCGCGATCCTCTACGATGGGGTCGATATCGCCGGCCTTGATCGCCGATCGCTGGTCGGGCTGCGGCGGCGCATCCAGGTCATCTTCCAGGACCCCTACAGCTCGCTGAACCCGCGGCAAAAGGTCGGCTCGATCCTCAGCGAGCCAATGCGGGTGCACGGCATCGAGCCGGACGCCAAACGCCGCGAGGCGCGGGTCAAAGAGCTGTTGTCGATCTGCGGGCTCAACCCGAATTTCGCCGACCGCTATCCACATGAGATGTCCGGCGGCCAGCGCCAGCGAGTCGGCATCGCCCGGGCGCTCGCCGTCGATCCCGAATTTATCGTCTGCGACGAGGCGGTCTCGGCGCTCGATGTGTCGATCCAGGCACAGATCATCAACCTGCTCGAGGATCTGCGCGAGAAGTTCAACCTGACCTACCTGTTCATCGCGCACGACCTCAGCGTGGTGCGGCATCTCTGCCAGCGCGTCGCGGTGATGTATCTCGGCCACGTCGTCGAGCTCGCCGAGTGCGACGAGGTCTTCGACAACCCATTGCACCCCTATACCAAGGCGCTGCTCGCGGCGGTGCCGGTGCCCGACCCGACGGTCGAGGCCGACCGCACCTTCCAGCCGCTGTCGGGCGAGGTGCCGAGCCCGATCAACCCGCCCAAGGGCTGCGTGTTTCACCCGCGCTGCCCGATCGCGGTCGAGGAATGCCGGCAGCTGATCCCCGAGTTGCGCGAGTTACGCCCGGGTCATTGGGCCGCGTGCAGTCAGGTCGCTTAAATCGCCACAACGCGAATAGTCGGTAGGGAAGGAAACGGGAGATGAAGACGCCGCAAGTTCTGATGGCGGCCGGGCTTGGCCTGGCTCTCGCAGCCCCAGTGCCGCCGGCCCGAGCCGACGATACGCCAAAGCGCGGCGGTACCCTCACCTACATGATCCCGGCCGACGCGCCGCCGAGCTTTGACGGCCACCGCGAGGAGACCTATGCGACGATCCATTCGGTCTCGCCGTTCTACAGCGTCTTGCTCCGCATCGATCCTGATAATCCGTCCTCGACGACGGACTTCGTCTGCGACCTCTGCACGGAAATCCCGAAACCGACCGACGACGGCAAGACTTACACTTTCAAGATTCTGACCGGCGTCACCTTCCAGGACGGGAATCCGCTGACCGCGGCCGACGTCGCCGCGAGCTGGAATGAGATCACCTTCCCGCCCGAGGGCGTGTTGAGCGCGCGCGGCAGCAATTACCGGGCGATCATCGACAAGATCGAAGCACCCGACGCGACCACCGTGGTCTTTCACCTGAAGTTTGCGACCAGCGCGTTCTTGCCGGCGGTCGCCGACCCGTTCGCCTACATCTATGAGAATAAGATCCTCGACGATCCCAGCAAGGGACCACACTGGTACGAAAAGAATGTGATGGGTTCGGGCCCGTTCAACTTCGTCAGCTACGATGTCGGGCAGTCGATCAAAGGCGTCAAGAACCCGAACTACTATCGCAAGGGCCTGCCTTATCTTGATGGGTTCGTCGGCATCTACGCGCCGAAGGAAGCGACCCGCGTCGCCGCGATCCGCTCCGACCAAGCGGCGATCGAGTTCCGCGGCCTGCCCCCCTCGGCCCGCGACGAGCTGCTGAAAGACCTCGGCGACCAGATTACGGTGCAGGAGAGTGTGTGGAATTGCGGCAGCGAGGTGATGTTCAATCACAAGCAAAAGCCGTTCGACGACCCGCGCGTGCGCCGCGCCCTGTCGCTGGCGCTCGACCGTTGGGGCGGCGCGCAGGCGCTGGCGAAAATCGCCATCGTCAAGGCGGTCGGCGGCATTGTCTTCCCCGGCTCGCCGCTCGCCGCGACCGACGACGAACTCAAGCAGATGGCCGGGTTCTGGCCCGATATCGAGAAATCGCGGGCCGAGGCCAAACGACTATTGCACGAGGCTGGCGCCGACAATCTCAGCTTTGAACTGCTCAACCGCGACGTCGACCAGCCTTATAAATATGTCGGCATCTGGATGGTCGATCAGTGGTCGAAGATCGGGGTCAAGGTGACCCAGAAAGTCGCGTCGACCGGTCCGTGGTTCGCGGCGATGCGCTCGGGCGAGTTCAGCGTGGTGCACTACCCGATCTGCCACAGCGTGGTGAACCCGGTGCTCGACGTGCAGCCCTACCTGCCGAAATCGATCAGCGAAGAGAACATGGGCTACTACGACGACGACGACGAGGTCGCGCTCTACGACAAGCTGCTGCACGAGACCGATCCGGCGAAGCAGCACGACGAGATGACCCAGTTCCAAAAGCTGGTCATGGACACCCAGGCGCACGCGATGATGGTGCTATGGTGGAACCGGATCATGCCATACCGGTCCTACGTCAAAGGCTGGAAGATTAGCCCCAGCCATTACATCAACCAGGATTTGGCGACGGTCTGGCTCGACAAGTAAGCCCGGCCCCAGGGCAAGAACGCGACCGGGAGGCGGAGATGGATTTGGGGTTTCGGCGGGCGACGGCCCTCGCCGCTGCGCTCATCCTGGCGTCGGCGCTGCCCGCGGCGGCGGACGACACCCCGAAGCGCGGCGGTACCCTCACCTATATGATCCCGGCCGACGCGCCGCCGAGCTTCGACGGGCACAAGGAGAGCACCTTCGCCACGGTGCATGCCTTCGCGCCGTTCTACAGCCTGCTGGTACGCGTCAATCCCGACAATCCGAACTCGACCACCGACATCGTCTGCGATCTCTGCAGCGAGATGCCAAAGCCGACCGATGACGGGCGGGCCTACACCTTTAAGATCCGTCAGGGCGTGAAATGGCACGACGGTTCGATCCTGACCGCCGACGACATCGCCGCGAGCTTTAACGAGATCATCTTCCCACCCGCCGGCGTGCTGAGCCCGCGCCAGAGCAACTTTCTGATGATCGAAAAGGTCGAGGCGACCGACCCGCAGACCGTCGTCTTTCACCTCAAATTCGCCACTGAGGCGTTCCTCCCGGCGATCGCCAGCCCGTTCAACTGGGTCTACAAAAAGGCGATCCTCGATAAGGACCCGCACTGGTACGAGAAGAACGTGATGGGGACCGGCCCCTTCAAGTTCGTCGCCTACGAGACCGGCCAATCGGTCAAGGGCGAGCGCAACACCGATTATTTCGACCCGAAGCTGCCCTATCTCGACGGCTTTCTCGCGATCTATGCCGACAAGCAGGCGACCCGGGTCGACGCGATCCGCAGCGACCGCGCCGCGATCGAATTCCGCGGCATGCCGCCCTCCTCGCGCGACGAGCTTATCGCAGCGCTCGGCGACAAGCTCACCGTTCAGGAAGGCGACTGGGATGTCGGCAGCGCGATCACGGTCAACCACGAGAAAAAGCCGTTCGACGATGTGCGCGTCCGGCGCGCCCTGACCCTGGCGATCGACCGCTGGGGCGGGGCGCCGCCGCTGTCCAAAGTCGCCATCGTGCAGACGGTGGGCGGCATCGTCTTCCCGGGCTCACCGCTGGCGGCGACCAAGGACGAGCTGCAGCAGCTCGCCGGCTATTGGCCCGATATCGAGAAGTCGCGGGCCGAAGCGAAACGGCTGTTGAAGGAAGCCGGCGCCGAAGGCCTCGCGTTCGAGCTCCTCAACCGCAATGTCGACCAGCCCTACAAATACGTCGCGACTTGGGTGATCGACCAGTGGAGCAAGATTGGGCTGCACGTGACGCAAAAGGTCGTGCCGACCGGCCCGTGGTTCGAGGCAATGCGCAAGGGCGATTTCGACGTCGTCGTCGAGGCGCCCGGCTATGGCATCGTCAACCCACTGATGGACATCCAGAAATTCCTGCCGTCCGCGGTCGATGCCGAGAACTACGCGCGTTACGAGGACAAGCAGGCGGTCGAGCTCTACGACACGATGCTGCACGAGACCGACCCGGCGAAGCAGCGCGCGGCGACGCGGGCGTTCGAGACCTACATGCTCGACACCCAAGCGCACGCGGCGATGGGGTTGTGGTGGCACCGCATCGTGCCCTATCGGTCTTATGTGAAGGGGTTCAAGATCGCGCCGACGCACTTCGTCAATCAAGATCTGGCGCGGATCTGGCTCGACCAATAGAGCCAAGCGCGAACGGGAGGGACGGTTATGCGACACAATTTGACAGGAGCAATCGTTCTAGCCGGCGGGCTCGCGCTCTGCGGCACCCCACCATCCCTCGCCGACGACGCGCCAAAGCGCGGCGGCATCCTTACCTATCTGATCCCGGCCGACGCGCCGCCGAGCTTCGACGGGCATCGCGAGGGCACGTACGCGACCGTGCATATGACGGCGCCGTTTTACAGCGTGCTGATCCGCGTCAACCCCGAGAACCCGTCCTCGACAACGGATTTCGTCTGCGATCTGTGCACCGAGATGCCGGGCCCGACCGATAGCGGCAAAACCTACACCTTCAAGATCCGCGATGGGGTCAAGTTCCACGATGGGAGTCCGCTCACCGCCGCTGATGTTGCCGCCAGCTGGCAGGAAATCATCGATCCGCCGGAAGGTAAGATCAGCGCCCGACAAGCGTTCTACTCAATGATCGACAAGGTGGAGGCGCCCGATCCGGGCACGGTCGTCTTCCACCTCAAATACGCAACCAGCGCCTTCCTCCCTGCGCTCGCCGATCCCTTCGCCTACATCTACGAGAAAGCGATCCTCGATAAGGACCCGCATTGGTACGAGAAGAACATCATGGGCTCCGGCCCGTTCAAGTTCGTCAGCTACGAGGCCGGGCAGTCGATCAAAGGAGAGCGCAATCCGGATTATTATCGCAAGGGCTTGCCCTATCTCGACGGGTTTGTCGGCATCTTCGCGCCGAAGCTGGCGACGCGGCTTGACGCGATCCGCTCAGACCAGGCGGCGATGGAGTTTCGCAGCGAACCGCCGTCGGCACGCGACCAGTTGGTCAAGGAGCTGGGCGACAAGATCGCCGTGCAGGAGAGCGATTGGAACTGCGGCAACCTTGTTACCTACAACCACAGGAAAAAGCCGTTCGACGATGTCCGGGTGCGCCGCGCGTTGTCGCTCGCGATCGATCAGTGGAAGGGCGCGCCGGCGCTCTCGAAGATTGCGATCGTCCACACCGTGGGTGGCATCGTTTTCCCGGGCTCGCCGCTCGCCGCCACCAAGGACGAGCTGCAGCAGCTCGCCGGGTTCTGGCCCGACATCGACAAATCGCGCACCGAGGCCAAACGGCTCTTGCATGAGGCCGGGGCCGACAATCTGAGTTTTGAGCTGCTCAACCGCGATGTCGACCAGCCCTACAAATACATCGGCGCCTTTGTCATCGACGAGTGGAGCAAGATCGGCGTCAAAGTGACGCAAAGGGTCGTGCCCACCGGCCCGTGGATCGAGAGTATGCGCACCGGCACCTTCGACGTGACGATGGAGGCGAATTGCCAGAGCGTGGTCAACCCGCCGCTCGATGTCAGCAAGTACCTGCCGTATACGATCTTTCCCGACAATTTCGGCGGCTACCAGGACCAAACCGAAATCGACCTCTACAACAAGATGCTGCACGAGACCGATCCGGTGAAGCAGCGGGTCGACATGCGCGATTTCGAAAAATACGTCGTCGACACCCAGGCGCATGAATTGCCCTTGACCTTCTGGTACCGGATTATCCCGTACCGCTCGTATGTGAAGGGCTGGAAAATAAGCCCCAGCCAC
>DATNJF010000320.1:0-2772 GCA_035604035.1 Allostellaceae bacterium
CGTTTCGATCCCGCATACAACAACAAAGAAGAGCCCGGCGGGGAAGCCGAGCCAGGCCCTTCCCTCCCCAATTAGCGCGATCGAGGGTGGGGGGAAGATCGCGCCGCAGGAAAATTGACTGGCGTGCAGCAAACACGCATAGCATTTGATGTTTGGTTTGAATGATTTCTTGGTTAATTGCTGTGATTTCCGGTTAAGACCGTGCCAGCGTCTTTACCTTTCTTAAAGGCGGGGTTGCTACTCTGCGAAAGTCAGCTTCTATGGAGATCCCAATGTTTGCGACTTTCAAAAAGCTCTTGAGGAACGAAGACGGAGCAACCGCGATCGAGTATGGTTTGATCGCTGCGTTGATCGCCGTCGCCGCCGTGACCGTGATGGGCACCGTCGGCACGAACCTCAGCACCACGTTCAACACCATCGCCACCAAGCTCTAAGCTTTGCGCGAAGAGTTTCGAAAACGCCCGGCGACAGCGATGTCGCCGGGCGTTGTCGTTTGTCGGTGAGTCTACAAAGGCGTCGGCCAAAACCGGCGCCTTTTTAATGTCGTTCTGGCCGGCCAAGGCTCAGCCCTGGCCGGTGGCAATCACCTCGTCATCGGTCGGAAAGCGGCCGGTCTGCTTTTTGGAATATTTGAGCTGACCGTCCACGGTGATCTCGAACACACCGCCGACGCCGGGCACCAACTCGACTTCGGCGCCGTATTTCTGCTCCAACATTGCCCTCGCACGGAGGGCCCGCGGCTCATAGTTTCAGGGCTTGCACCAGTCGATTCTGACCTTCATGGCAATGTCTCCTGCAACACCTGGCGGTCGGCATTCTAGCACGCGGCGCCGGGAACGGCATTGAGTGTTGCGTTCACCTTGTATTGGCGCGACCGTGCGCCCTCCTTGTCGCAGGGTTTCAGGGAGGGCTCCGGCGATGGCCGCAGATGCCGGCGGGCGGTGGCAGGCCGCGCTCTACGATTTGTTGCGCCGCCATGATGTGACGCAATTCGCCTATGTGCCGGACGCGGGTCACCGCATCCTGATCGACCGCTCGCTGGCCGACCCGGACGTGCATTCGGTGGCGCTGACGACCGAGGAGGAGGGGGTGGCACTCCTCGCCGGCGCCGATCTCGGCGGCGGGCGCGGCGTCCTCCTGATGCAGTCGAGCGGCGTCGGCAATTGCATCAACATGCTGTCGCTGGTGAAGGGCGGACGGTTCCCTATGCTGATGCTGGTCAGCATGCGCGGCGATTTCGGCGAGGGGAACCCGTGGCAATTCCCGATGGGCCAGGCGGTCGAGCCGGTGCTGCAGGCGATGGGGGTCATCGTCATTCGCGTCGACACCCCGGACGAGGTGATCCCGACCGTCGAGGCCGCGCTCACCATGGTGTTCCAGAGCGGCAACGCGGTCGCCGTGCTGCTGACCCAAAAGCTGCTCGGCGCCAAGGCATTTTAGGGGGAGCGAAAAATGGCTATGCGTTACCCGCAGGGTGTCGATGTCGCGGCGGCGACCGCGGCCGGTTTCGTGCTCGACCGCTGTGAGGCAGTGCCGGCGCTCATCGGTAACCCCGCGGATTTCCTCATCGTCACTGGGCTCGCCGGGACGGCGCGCGATATCGCCGCGCTGACCCATGACAGCGCGCAGATCTACACCATGGCCGGGGCGATGGGCGGCGCGGTGATGATCGGCCTCGGCCTGGCGCTGGCGCGGCCCGACAAGCGCGTGCTGGTCGCGACCGGCGATGGCGAAATCCTGATGAACGTCGGCGCGCTGGCGACGGTGGCGATCCTCAACCCGGCTAATTTCTCGATCCTCGTCGTCGATAACGGCCATTACGGCGAGACCGGTTGGCAAAAGAGCCATACCAGCCTCGGGGTCGATCTCGAAAAGATCGCGATCGGCTCGGGGATTCAGCGCACCCGCACGGTCGCCGCCGAAAGCGAGCTCGCCGACGGCGCACGTTTCCTGCGCGAGGGCAACGGCGCCGCCTTTGTCGTGCTCCGCGTCGCTCCCGCCGAGCCGCCGTCTTACAAACGCAATTTCGACCCGGCCGCCTGTCGCAACCGCTTCCGCACGGCGCTGCTCGGCGCTTGACGCCCGCGCCCGAACCCGGCCACCGTGGCGGCAATCGGATCAAGCGGAGGACGGGCGATGGAATTCGGCATCTTCAATCTGATGGGGTCGCGCGATCCCCACAAGCCGACGGCGGAGCTTTTTGCCGAAGTCGCCGAGCAGACCCGGCTCGCCGACGAGCTCGGCTACACGATCGCCTGGTTCGCCGAACACCATTTCTCGAATTATTGCATGTGCGCGTCGCCGTTGATGATGGTCGCGCATTGCGCCTCGATCACCAAGAGGATCCGGCTCGGCACCGCGGTCGTGGTGCTGCCGCTCTACAACCCGGCGCGGCTCGCCGCCGAGATCGCTACCGCCGACGCGCTGTCCAACGGGCGCTTGATGCTCGGCGTCGGCGCCGGGTATCAACCCTACGAATTCGAGCGCTTTGGCGTCGATATCAAAGACAATCTCGCGATGACCGATGAGTTCTGCGATATCCTCGATCTCGCGTTTTCCCGGGATTTCTTCAGCTATAACGGGAAGCATTACCAGATTCCGGAGACCCATATCCCGGCCCGCCCGGTGCAGAAGCCGCTGCCGATCTATGTCGCCGGTCACACCCAGGCGATGTTCCGCGCGGCGGCGCGCCACGGCTACCGGGTATTGTCTTCGGGCCGGGTCGGCGGCGCCAAATTGCTTGCCGCGCAATACGCCGACATCGTGGCGGCC
>DATNJF010000321.1:0-3569 GCA_035604035.1 Allostellaceae bacterium
GGCATGGCCGGATCCAGGTGACGATCGGCGAAGCCATCGCGCCCCGGGACACCACGCTCGCCGAGGCGGTCCGCCTGCGCGATGCCGCCCGCGCCGTCGTGCTCAACGCCTGCGGCGAACCCGACCTCGAGGTCCGTTAGAATGAGAGATCACCGATGAAGCCCATCCTGGTCACGATCGATGGTTCCGAGGGAGCTCGCCATGCCGTAGACGCGGCCGCGGATCTGGCCGGCAAGCTGAATATCGACCTATGGATTTTGAATGTAATGGACGGGTTTCCTGACGAGGAACTGGCGCACTTCACGCGTGCAGAGCGAACCTCAGTGGGAGACGCGCTCGACGCGCGTGCAAAGCGCATCTCGACCGAGGCTAGGGCGCGCGCGGAAAGGCTTGGAGCCAGAACCGTTTATCTGCGATCCCGGTCGGGCGATTGTACGGAGGTAATCCTCGAGACCGCGCGCGAAGTCGGGGCGGCAGCAATCTTTGTCGGCAGACGGGGGCGCGGCCGCCTATCTGGCTTGCTGCTCGGCAGCGTCTCCCAGAAGCTCGCGTGTTTGGCTCCTTGCCAGTTGGTAATCGTTCCCTGAGTTTCGGCGGCCCACGCGCTCCACGCGGTCAGAAGCAGCCAGTAGATTCGTCGAGGATCAGCTCCATGCCGTCATGGGCAATCCGGGCTCCTCGGTGCGCTCGCGGCCGAGATGCCGGACAAGCGCACCGAGGAGCCACTCATCGCCGCCGACGATCTGCGATCCGCAATGCGTGAATACGGCACGCGTTACGCTTTGTGCTCGGCACCAGTCGAGCTGTGAGCGGACAGGCGCGTGCCCGAGCCAATCGGCGCCGCAATCAACTAGAATTCGGGTGTCTGCGTCCCTTATGAGCAAGGCGCTGTGGCGCCGATGCCGCTGGTTTTGCTTGCTGATGTTGGCCCGGATCCCGACGAAAGTCAGCATCATTGGATTGTCCACTGATCCGGGAAGCTGATTTGGATCAAGGCGGGTGTCTGCGATCCGTGGCCTGTCTGATCGCCATTCGGAGGTCGGAGTGGCGCCATGGAGATCATCGAGGCGATCTACCATCGACGATCGGTCCGCGACTACAAGGCTGATGCGGTTCCGCGCGAGGTGATCGATGCCCTCATCGCTGCGGCCGTTCACGCGCCAAGCGCAATGAACCTCCAGCCCTGGTCGTTCCTCGCCATCGAGGGCCGCGATCCACTTTTACAGTATGCCGAGCGGGCCAAGCGGCACCTCGTTGAGACGATGCTCCCCGGATCTCCGCTTTCCCAGTATCGCGAGCAACTACTGGACCCGGCCTTCGACATCTTCTATGGGGCGCCCGCAATGATAGTGATTGCCGCGACCTCTGATGCCGCACAGTCGGCCGAGGACTGTTGCATGGCGGCGCAAAACCTGATGCTCACCGCCTATGGCATGGGCCTTGGCACGTGCTGCATCGGCTTTGCTCGTCCGTGGCTCAATCTCGATGACACGAAATCCGAACTAAGCATTCCGGAACCGTACGTGCCGATCGCCCCGATCATAGTCGGGTATCCGAGGAGGGCCGTGCCCCGCGTCCCGCGTAAGCTGCCCGAGATGCGCCGGCTCGGTATCGGAGGTCGCGCCTCCCAGCGGTGACGGAGGACAGGCCACGGAATGACGCCGCGCCCGCGTGGCGGTGACATGTTAGCAATGGGTGTTCAATCCAACTCCTAATAGCCCATGCGCGCGTACAGCCTTGCTGCGATCAGGGTCAGGATCGCGACCGTTCCCAGCAGCACCCCAAAATCCAATAGCAAGCCGTAATCCGACTGGCCTGCGGACAGCATCAAGGTCCTGAGCGCGTCGACTTCATAGGTGAGCGGGTTGAGATGGGCAATAACCCGCAGCCAGCCCGGCATCAGCGACAGCGGGTAGATCGCGTTGCTGGCGAAGAAGATTGGCATCGTCAGGACCTGGCCGATGCCCATGAACCGCTCGCGCGTCTTCACGATGCAGGCAATGATCAGCGAAAACGTCGAGAACAGCGCCGAGCCGACCGCGATCGCGGCGGCGGCGGCGGCGCCGAGGATGCTCGCGGGATTGAGGTCAATGTCAACGCCGAGCGCGAGCGCGAGCAGGTAGACGATCACCGCCTGCGACAGGGCTCGGACGCTCGCAGACACAGCTTTTCCGATCACCAGTGCCGAGCGCGGCGCCGGACTGACAAGATAGCGTTGCAATACCCCAAGATCGCGCTCCCAGATCGCGGAGATGCCGTAGAAGATCGCCACGAACAGCACGCTCTGCGCGAGAATGCCGGGGGCGAGGAAGTCGAGGTAGCTTTCGCGGCCCGGCGCAATGCCACGAACCTGCGCCATCACCTCGCCGAACAACATCAGCCACAGTACCGGCTGCGCCGCACGGGTGAACAGCTCCAGCGGATCGTGGCGGAGCTTTTCCACTTCGGCGGCGGCCACGGCGAAGGATTGCGTCGCATAGTCGAACGCGCGGCTGATGCGGTCGTCAGCCATGCTCGCGGGCGGCGCGGCGCGCGCGTCTGGCGGCGCCATAACCTTCCTCCATCTCGGCTTCGCCTTTGCCCCCGACGAGCTGGATGAACACGTCGTCGAGCGTGGCGCCGGGCCCGACCCGGGCCTTGAACTCGGCGGGCGTACCGACGGCCGCGATATGGCCGCGATCGATCAGGGCGATGCGGTCGCAGAGTTCTTCGATTTCCTCCATGTGATGCGAGGTGATGACGATCGTCGTGCGGAACGACTCGCGGAGATCGCGGACGTGATCCCACACCGTCTCGCGCGCGACCGGATCGAGGCCGATGGTCGGCTCGTCGAGAAACAGGACCTTGGGCCGGTGCAGCAGATTTTGCGCGATCTCGAGACGCCGGATCATGCCGCCGGAGTAATGCCCGACCAGACGATCGGCGACCTCAGTCAGCTCCATTCGCGCGAGCGCCCGGGTGATGCGGGCATCCCGCTCGGTTCGAGGAATGCCGTAGAGCCGCGCCGAGAGCAGCATGTTCTCATAGCCGGTGGGCGCACCGTCGGCGGACAGCAGTTGCGGCACGTAACCGATGTGCCGCCGCACCTCGCCGGGCTGTCGCACGATGTCGTAGCCGACGATCGTGGCCGATCCCGAGCTCGGCGGCAGAAGCGTCGTTAACATCTTGATGAGGGTGCTTTTCCCGGCGCCGTTGGGACCGATCAGGCCGAACATTTCGCCCTGCCGGATCGCGATCGTTGCGCCGTCGATGGCGACAAAGCCATCGAAGCGCCGGGTCAAGCCGCGGACGTCGATGACGGGACCCAACTCGGCCCCTTCCGGCTCTGAGAGAACCATCTCGGTTCGATCCTCTGCGCGTGTTACGGCCCGATATGTTGGGCCGGTCCGGCCACCAGTCGAACGCGTCTACCGTGAGCGCGCCATGGGCATCAGAAAAGACAGAAAGCGCCAATACCGCACTGATCCCGATCAACATGGCGCGAGGTCATGTGAGCGGACCGATTTTTGCAGGTCTTGATCTACGTCAAAGGCGCCGCGCCGGAAGAAGCCCATTCTTCACACTCCATA
>DATNJF010000322.1:0-5792 GCA_035604035.1 Allostellaceae bacterium
CCGCGCAGCAATACGCGCGCGAAGCCTTCGAGCGCTACCGCGCCGATGCCGTTACGCTCTCACCGTTCATGGGGTACGACTCGATCGAGCCGTTCCTGGCGTACGCCGGGCGCGGCGCCTTCCTGCTTTGCCGCACCAGCAATCCCGGCGGCAATGACCTGCAGATGCTCGAGGTCGGTGGCGAGCGGCTGTTCGAGCGCATCGCGCGCCTGGCGGCAACCCAGTGGAACCGCAGCGGGCAGTTGGGGCTGGTCGTCGGGGCAACGTATCCGCAAGAACTGGCACGGGTGCGTGCGCTGGCCCCCGATTTGCCACTGCTGGTGCCCGGTGTCGGTGCGCAGGGCGGCGACGTCGCCGCGACGCTGCGGGCGGGACTATCGGCGGCAGGGCTGGGCCTCGTGATCAATTCCTCGCGGGCAGTCTTGTATGCGAGTGCCGAGGACGACTACGCCGCGGCGGCGGCAACGGCGGCGCGCGCCACCCGCGACCAGATCAATTCCTACCGATCAGCGGATCGTAACGGCCGGGACACTAGCGAGCGCGGTCGGCCGGCGGGCCATTGAAGCGTTCCTCAACGGCCCGCTCAGTCGTCTTCCCGCTTGTGCAGCAATTGGCTCATGCCGTCGAGCGATTCGATGATGGCCTGGGTACGCACCGCGGCGCGGTCACCATCGAAGTAACGCGTGGTGGTTCGTACCCAGGGCGCAGTGGCGGAGTCGCGCCGCAGCGCCCATGCAAAGCACACCGTGCCTACCGGCTTTTCCGCGGTTCCCCCGTCCGGGCCGGCAATCCCGGTCACCGCGACCGCTACCTGCGCGGTGCTGTGTTGCAATGCCCCCAGCGCCATCGCGCGCGCGACGGGCTCGCTGACGGCACCAAAATCGCGCAGGTAGGCCGGAGGCACGCCCAGCATGCGCTGCTTGGCCTCGTTGGAATACACGATCATTCCGCGATCGAACCACGCGCTGGAGCCCGGCACCTGCGTGACCGCGTAGGCGATCCCACCGGCCGTGCAGGACTCGGCCGTCACCAGCACCAGGCGCTGCGCCTGCAGCAGCGCACCCAGGCCTTGTGCCAGGGAGAGCAGGCGCGCGCCGACGTCGTTCACATAAACCTCATCGCGAGCGCGATCACCAGCAGGGTATACAGGGCCGCGACCAGGTCATCGGCCATGACGCCGACCGCGTTCTTCCACCGCCGGTCGATGACGCGAATCGGTGGCGGCTTGGCGATGTCGAAGAAGCGAAACAGCACGAAGGCGACCGCCTGCAGGCGAAAGACGTGGTCGCCCGCCGGCAGCAACACGAGCACCAGCCAGAAGGCAACCATCTCGTCGACCACGATAGTGCTGGGATCGGCTTCACCGAGCATTGCCGCCGTATGCTCCACCGCCCAAGTGCCGACGATGAGCGCCAGCGCGACGACGACCAGGGCCGTGGCCGGGTCGGTGGCGCCCGCCGGGGCCAGCGCCACAAAGATTGCCCACGCCAGCGCCGTACCCCAGGTCCCCGGCCCTGGGCGCAGCAAGCCGCTGCCCAGGCCCAGCGAGACCCAGTGCGCCGGGTGCGAAAGGAAAAATCGCAGGCCGGTCCGCGCGGGCGGTCGGTCCTTCTCCCTACCGTTGTCACCATTGGCGGCCATTACGCTCCCTGGCAGCTCGCATCGAGGGGAAAACCCGGCACGGCTCAGGTTCCCGATGCGAAATGATCAAAGGATTGCAGTGTAGCTTCGATAATCGAGCCGTCGCCATCGAGCAGGCGCAAGCCCTGGCCACTGCCGATGCGCCCAATCCGCGTCAGGCCGACGCCGCCGACCGCCAGCGCCCGGATCGCATCGCGGTCCGCCGGCCGCGCGGTGAAGATCAGTTCGTAATCATCGCCGCCGGCAAGGACGAATTTTTGCTGCAGGGCAACATCGAGCTGCAGAAAGACCTCCGAGCGCGGCACGTCCTGCCACCACAGCTCGGCACTGACGCCCGAACGCTCCAAGATGTGTCCGAGGTCGCCCAGCAGGCCATCGGAGACGTCGATTGCCGATGTTGCCAGGCCGACCAGGGCTAGCCCCAGCGCTACCCGGGGCGTGGGGCGATCCATGCGCTGCAGGCAGGCTTCGCGGTACGGCGCGGGCACGTCGAGCTGGCCGCGACGAATCGCCAGTGCCAGGGCGGCCTCGCCGAAGCGACCCGATACCCAAATATCGTCGCCGGCTGCGGCGCCGGAGCGGCCGCGATAGTGCTCGCGGTCGACTGCGCCGATTGCGGTGATCGAGATTGCGACCGGGCCGCGAGCGCCATTGATCCGCGGGGCACGGGTGGTATCACCGCCGACGAGTGCGCAAGCGTGCTCCTCGGCCAGGGCATACATGCCGCGGGAAAACGCTTCCAGCCAGGCTTCGTCCGCCTGCGGCAGAGCAAGGTCGAGCAGGAAGCAGCGCGGTCGTGCGCCGGCTGCGGCGAGGTCCGACAAATTCACCGCCAGGGCCTTGTGACCCAAGGCTTCCGGGTCCGCACCGCTCAGGAAATGTACGCCTTCGAGCAGCATGTCGGTGGTGATCGCGAGCGTTTGCGCGCCCACATCGATCAGCGCGCAGTCATCGCCCACGCCCTGGCGCTCCCCGCTGGGACGCGAAAAAAATCGCGCTATGAGCGCGAACTCACTGAGCGCGGTCACGCCCGCGGTCATGCCATTCCCCGCTCACCCTGCCGATGTGCAACGCCGCTATGCACCGCCGCCATTCAAGGCTTGCGCCTCGGCGCTGCGCAGCCGGGCCGCCAGCTTGTCGAGAACGCCGTTGACGTAACGAAATCCATCGGTGCCGCCGAAGCTCTTGGCCAGTTCGATCGCCTCGTTGATGGCGACGCGGTACGGGATTTCCGGGCGGTACTTGAGCTCGTAGGCGCCCATGAGCAGCAGCGCATGCTCGATGGGGCTCAGCGCCGCCACCGGCCGATCGACCACGGCGGCAAACTCCTGCCGCAGTTCCTCGGCCGCGCCGATCGTGCCGCCCAGCATTTGCCGAAAGAACGGCACGTCGACCCTGGCGACCTGCTCGGCGGTAAGCAGCTGCGCGGCGATCGCATCGGCCTCGCCGCCCGCCAGCAGCCAGCCGTACAGGCCCTGCAGCGCAAGCGAGCGGGCAAGATGTCGCGCACCGCGCTCGCCCGCGCGCGCGCGGCGCCTGGCGACGATCGCTGCTGGAGCCGGCGTCGCCGAAGCCGGCTCCTGTGCCTCACTGGACATCTTCGCCGCCGTCTTCGTCCAGCGCCCAGAGCAAGTTGGCCATTTCGACGGCGACCCGAGCGGCTTCGGTCCCCTTCTCGTCCACGCGGGCGCGCGCCTGTTCTTCATTCTCGGTTGTCAGGATCGCGTTGATCACCGGTACTCGATGATCGAGCGCCACGCGCGACAGGCCGGCGGCCGACTGCCCGGCGACGATTTCGAAGTGGTAGGTCTCGCCCCGGATCACGCAACCCAGGCCGATCAGGGCATCAAAGTCCCCGTTGGAGGCGAGCGTCGCCAGCGCCAGCGGTACCTCGAGCGCGCCCGGCACGGTGAGCACCGTGATCTCGTCCTCGTCGACCCCGAGATTGGATAGCTCCCGCAGGCAGGCGGCCAGCAGGGCCTCGCCGGCCCAGGAATTAAAACGAGCCTGAACAACACCAATGCGCAGTTCGGCCCCGTCCAGGTCAGGAGCGATCGTGTCCAATGCCATGGTTCTCAGCTTTCCAAGTATCCGGTAGTGACCAGCCCGAAGCCCGTCATCGACGGCATCTTGCGTGGCCTGGCCAAAAGTTTCATGCGTGTAACGCCGAGCTCGCGCAATATCTGCGCGCCTACGCCGTAGGTGCGCAGGGCATGACCTTGGCCGCTGCGACGCTCCGGAGCGAACCGGTCGGACTGCGCGTTTAGCGCAATGCGTTCGAGCAGGCGTTCACCCGATTCGCCACAGTTCAGCAGCACGATCACCCCGCAGGAGGACGCGGCGATCGCCGTCAAGGCCTTGTTCAATGGCCAGGAATGACCTTCCCGGTCGACTTCGAGCAGATCGAGTACCGACAGTGGTTCGTGCACCCGCACCAGGACCTCGCTATCGGCGCTCGGCGTGCCATGAATCAACGCGATGTGGGTCGAGCCGCTGGGCTTGTCGCGGTATACGGCCATGTCGAATTCGCCGGCGAAGGTACGCACGCGGCGGCGCACAAGGCGTTCGATCATGGTCTCGTGTGCGGCCCGGTATTGGATCAGGTCGGCGATCGTGCCGAGCTTGAGCTGGTGGTGTTGCGCAAAACGCACCAGGTCCGGCAGGCGGGCCATGGTGCCGTCTTCGTTCATGATTTCACACAGCACCGCGGCCGGATTCAATCCGGCCAATCGCGCCAGGTCGCAGCAGGCCTCGGTATGACCGGCGCGCACCAGTACCCCGCCCGGCTGCGACACGAGCGGGAAAACGTGCCCGGGCTGCACGATATCGCTGGGCTTGGCGTCCGGCCGGGAAGCTACCCGGATCGTGTGGGCACGGTCGGCCGCGGAAATCCCGGTACTTACGCCCTCGGCCGCTTCGATCGCGACCGTGAAGTTGGTGCCGTGGACGCTGCGATTGCTGCCGGCCATGGGTGCAAGATTGAGCCGGTTTGCGTGTTCCGCGGTGATCGGCATGCAGATCAGTCCGCGGCCAAAGGTAGCAAGAAAATTGATCTTCTCCGCCGTGACGAAATCGGCGGCGAACAACAGATCGCCTTCGTTTTCCCGATCTTCGTCGTCGATCAACACGACGATGCGACCGTTGCGGATCTCCTCGACAAGTTCGCTCGTCGGCGCAATGGCTGACGGCTCACCGGGCGAGGGTTCGCCCAAACTACTGGGTACTGCAGTCAGCATGGGATCGCCTTCCAGCGCGGGAGCCCGGGCGGCGGGCCCTAGCGCCGAAGACCGGCGCCAACCCCGATTCTATGTAAATTCCGCGTCCGCGTGCGATTTCCCGAATTCGCCGGCCAGCATCGCGGCCGCCTGGCGCGCGATTCGCCGTACCCGAGGTTGAGGCATTGATTCAAAGACCGCGCCAATCAGCGCAAGGATCTCGCAATAGCTGTACAGCACTGGCAAGCGCCAATGGCGCGGTTCCCCGATCACCAGCTTGGGTCGAGTAGGCTTGGGCTTATCTGCAAAATCCTGCCCTACCGTTCCTCGCCGTCGTGCTGCTGTCCTTGCTGGGTTGCGCCTCCACGCCGACGCAGGAGGGCACCGGCGAGTACTTCGACGACAGCGTCATCACCTTCAAGGTGAAGGCGCCGATATTTAATGATCCCGCCTTGAAGGTCACCGAGATCCACGTCGAAACCTTCAAGGGCATCGTTCAACTGAGCGGCTTTGTGAGTTCCCAGGCCGCGGCGGACAGGACCCTCGAGGTGGCCCGCGGGGTCAGCGGCATGACATCCGTCAAGAACGATATGCAAATAGGGTAGGGCCGCTGGTAAGGGCGGATCCGGCGATCCCTTGTACGAGCCGCTGATCGGGAGTGACCCGCAAGCGGCCGGACATCCGAGTGCTCTGCGATGGCCAACCGCTTATTGCCAGCAGATCAAGACAGCCGATCAAGACAGCCGATCAAATTCGGCGCTGCCGATTTCCGGGGCGCTCATCCCTGGAAATTTGCAGGCGACCGCTTCCCCCAACGCGAGCGGCAGTACTGGGTCAAAAATGGAGCGGACACTCCGACGGCAGACCATCGCCGCCGCCGCTGACCGCCGGACATCGCCCTGAGGACCTCCGATTGCAACACGGGCGGAGGCAGCG
>DATNJF010000323.1:0-47769 GCA_035604035.1 Allostellaceae bacterium
CGTAACGGCCGATGCCCACTATCCGACAACCGTGTCGCTGACAAAGCGATAACCGCTGCGGAATTCCGTTTTTATCAAATGTTGGGTGGGTTCGCCAATCGAGCGCAGCTTGGTGCGCAGCCGGTTGACCACGACGTCGATCGCCCGGTCCGTGGCCGGCCGATGCTTGCCGTAGAGGGCTTCGGCAAGCGCGGGGCGGGATTGGGTCTCCCACGGGTTGGTGGCGAAATGGGTTAAGAGGCGGCCCTCCGCTGTGGTGAGGCGAACCTTGCTGCCGTCGGGAGCGAGGATGAGGTTCTGGTGCGGTTTGAAAGTTACCCCGGCGAAGCTCAGCATCTCGGCCGCGCGCGTCGGCTGCGGGATCGCCTGGCTGTTGACGCGCACGATCTGCTGCAACACCTCGTTCAGCTTCACGACATCGACCGGGGTGGCGATGCACTCGGCGGCGCCGGCGATACGGTAGTCCCTTTCGCGTTCCCCATCCGGCTCGCACACGACGAGGATCGGCACGCTGCTCTGTCGGCGAATCTTCAGGATCATGCCGGCGCCGCTGCCATTGGCGCGGCTAAGATCGACCACCACGACATCGGGCTTGGCCTCGCGCAAAAGATGGAAAAATCGGTCTTCCAGCGCGACGGGCTCGGCCTCAATATTGCGGTCTTCTCCTCCAGGGATGGAGAAGTCTTCCCGGGCTATTATGATCGTCGTCGCTGCTGGCATCTTTACGGCTCTGCGTCACTCGTACCGGCTGAAGATGACGACTGGATTAAACCCATCCGCCCGCCGCTTCCGGCTGTGTCGCTGGGGGTAGGCGACGTCATGGCGATTTGAATGACGCTCCGAACGAGTTAAGTAAGTCCGCGCTACTCAATCCGTAATGGGCTCATTTCGACTGGGTCGCGAAGGTTTGAAACAATTTAGAACGAATTAACACAAATTTCATAGTTAAACGACCTAGCGCTGATCGCGCCGGGTTCTAGCATCGGGGAGAGCGGCTGTCCGCAATGCTCGATACGTCTCGGGAATCTTTGGCGGATTGCCCGATCAGCCGGTGGCGGCGAGCCGCAGAGACGATCTCTTGCCACGGCCTGCCAGCCGCCGCATCAGCCTGAGATAGGCCGGCAAGCACACGGTCTTGAGGTCGTAGCGTTCAACCACGGTGCGCCGCGCATTGGTGCGGATCTGCTCGTGGCGTTCCGGATGGGCAAGCGCCTCGCATAGCCGGTCGGCCATGGCGTCGCCATCGAAGAAATCGACCAGATGCCCGTTCTCGCCGTCGCGAACCACCTCCTCGACCGGCGCGGTGCGCGAGGCGATGACCGCGCATTCCGCCGCCATCGCCTCCAGCAGCGACCACGACAGGACGAAAGGATAGGTCAAATAAAGATGCGCCGACGAAATCCGCAGCATCGCCAGATATTGCGCGTAGGGCAGCCGCCCGAGGAAGTGGATGCGGTTGGGGTCGAGCTGGCCGTCGAGCTCGGCCATCATCTGCTGACGCCAACTCGTGGCGCGCGTCGGACCACGCCCGTAGCTGACCCCATTGCCGCCAACGATCAGCACCCGCGCTGTCGGATGCCGGGCGAAGAGCTTCGGGAGCATCCGCATCATCACGTGGAAGCCGCGATAGGGTTCGAGGTTGCGTGCGCTGTAGGTGACCACGGGGTCGCGCCGCGACAGCATCAATCCGCCGGCGAGCCACAGCTGTGTCGTCGGGTCGGGGCGGATGAGCTCAGTGTCGATCCCTTCATGGATGACGCTGATCCCCCGGCGATAGCGCTCGGGGTACTGGTTTCGCTGGAACTCGGTGGGTGTTTGCCCCCAGTCAGCAGTTTCGAGGCCCAACAGATTGACCGCGTTGCGGGTGCGCATCCGCATGCGGTCGGTGTCGCTCGGCGGGAATTCTGGGTCGAAATCGAGGTCGCTGTCGCGGGCGTGGTAGAAGAACTCGAAATAGCCGAGCAGCGGCACCTGCGGCCAGCAATCCTTGACATAAAGGATCTCGCCCCAGCCGTTGTGGCCGACCACCAGATCGGGGGTGAAGCCTTCCCGCTTCAGCCCTTCACAAATTCGGACCACGGCGAGGCCGTTCTCGACCGCGGTGTCGAAATCGCGAGTAAAGGCATGCGAGCCTTGCGGCGCCGGTTGGGGTGCGTAGACGATCTTGCGCACCCCAGGCAGCTCGTGCTCGCGCTGCTGGGTGATGAACACCACCGTGTCGCCGTTCTCGACGAGGTGGCGAGCGGCATGGACGAACTGGCCGGGGAAATTCTGATGGATGAACAGCCAGTTCATCACCCGCCATCCGCGCGATGCGTCACGCTCGCGAATTCCGTTTGTTCGCGCGCGCCCACAGCGCGAACCCGTCGCGGGTAACGGCGATCTCGGCGAACCCCGCCGCGGCGAGAAGTTGGTTTAGCGTGCGCGCGGTAAAACCGGTCTTGTGCGCCATATGGAGATTGCCCTGGGCGAGCGAGGCGCTGTGTCCAAAAATCATGTCGAGCGGCGAGATCGGCCCGCTCGGCGACAGATACGCCTCGTCTTCGAGCTCGTCGGCCGCGACCAGCTCGGCGATCTTCTGCAAATCGGGCATGGTCAAGAGCAGCGTCCCGCCAGGGCGCAGCACGCGCAGGAATTCAGCCAACGCCACCGGGACTTCATGCCGGTGTAGATGCTCTAGATTGTGCGACGACCAGATCGCGTCGATCGACCCGCCGGCCAGCGGCTTCATGTCGATCATCGAGCAGACGATGTCGGGGTTGACCGCCGGATCGATGTCGAGGCGCAGCTCGCGCCACTCGTTGCTCTGGAATGACGGATGCAGACGCTGTCCGACAAAGCCGCAGCCGACATTGAGCACGACCTTCGGCGGGCCGGCGGCCGCGCCTGACGCGCTCGGGCTATCGTTATCGGCAAATCCGGAGAACTGATCGCTCACGCGGGATGCCTCGCGCCATGCCCGCTTGACCGCGGAGGGCCTGATCTCATGCCGGCACTCCTTAACAAACCCTCAGCATGCTTGCTACCCGCTTGTGGCCGTGCCGTGCCGTTCTGCTTGACGGCTCGCCTGCCAGCATTACATGTGAGGTTCCCGGGAGGCCTTGCCACCCGTAGCTCGGCTCCCGCGACCGATGGTTTCAGCTTCCGACAGCACCTGGCATGGCACGACGATCCTTTGCTTGCGCAAGGGCAACGAGGTCGTGGTCGCCGGCGACGGTCAGGTGACGATGGGCCAGACGATCGTCAAATCGAACGCCAAGAAGCTGCGCCGGTTGGGCGGGGGATCTGTCATTGCCGGTTTCGCCGGCGCCACCGCCGATGCGATCGCCCTCTTCGAGCGGCTTGATGCCAAGCTCGAGCAGCATTCGGGGCAATTGACCCGCGCCTGCGTCGAGCTGACCAAGGATTGGCGCACCGACCGCTATCTGCGCCGCCTCGAGGCGATGATGGCGGTCGCCGACAAGACCGTATCGTTAATCCTTTCCGGCACCGGCGACGTGTTGGAACCCGAGGACGGCATCATTGGGATTGGCTCGGGCGGTGGCTACGCGCTCGCTGCGGCGCGGGCTCTCATCGGCATCGACGGGCTCGACGCCGAGACGGTGGCGCGGCGGGCGATGGCGATCGCCGCCGGCATCTGCGTCTATACGAACGACACGGTCAGCCTCGAAAAGCTGACTCTCTGATGGCAATGACCTCGTTTAGCCCGCGCGAGATCGTTTCCGAGCTTGACCGCTACATCGTCGGCCAGAACGACGCCAAGCGCGCTGTCGCGATCGCCTTGCGCAACCGCTGGCGCCGTCAGCAGCTTTCCGACGATTTACGCGAGGAAGTGCTGCCCAAGAACATCCTGATGATCGGCCCCACCGGCTGCGGCAAGACCGAGATCGCCCGCCGTCTCGCGCGCCTCGCGCAGGCGCCGTTCATCAAGGTCGAGGCGACCAAGTTCACCGAGGTCGGCTATGTCGGCCGCGATGTCGAACAGATCGCTCGCGACCTGCTCGAGATTGCCATCTCGATGACCCGCGAGCGGCTGCGCAAGGAAGTCACCCCCAAGGCCGAGATGGCCGCCGAGGAGCGGGTGCTCGACGCTCTCGTCGGCACCAATGCCAGCGCCGATACGCGGCAGAAATTCCGCAAGATGCTGCGCGAGGGTACGCTCGACGACCGCGAGATCGAGATCACGGTCCAGGAAAGCGCCGCGCCGCAAATGCCGACCTTCGAGATCCCCGGCATGCCCGGCGCGCAGATGGGCATGCTCAATCTCGGCGACATCTTCGGCAAGGCGTTCGGGCAGCGCGCGGCGCCGCGCAAGTTTTCCGTCGCCGACAGCTATCGGGTGCTGATCGCCGAGGAAAGCGACAAGCTTCTCGACCAGGACGGCGTGGTGCGCGAGGCGATCGCCTCGGTCGAGGAGAATGGCATCGTCTTTCTCGACGAGATCGACAAGATCTGCGGCCGCAGCGAGCGCGGCGGCGGGGTCGGCGCCGCCGATGTCAGCCGCGAGGGGGTGCAGCGCGACCTCCTGCCGCTGATCGAGGGCACGACGGTCGCGACCAAGCACGGTCCGGTCAAGACCGACCACATCCTGTTCATCGCCTCGGGCGCGTTCCATCTGGCGAAGCCGTCAGACCTTTTGCCCGAGCTGCAGGGCCGGCTGCCGATCCGCGTCGAGCTCAAAGGCCTCGACCGGAACGATCTCTGCCGCATCCTCACCGAGCCGCAGGCGAGCCTCATCACCCAATACAAGGCGCTGTTGAAGACCGAGGGGGTCGAACTCGATTTTCGCCAAGACGCGATCGAGGAGATCGCCCTTTTGGCCGAGCAGATCAACAGCTCGATCGAGAATATCGGCGCGCGGCGGCTGCATACGATTTTGGAGCGCCTGCTCGAGGAAGTGAGCTTCACCGCCTCCGACCAGTCGGCGGGCACCGAGGTAGTGATCGACGCCGCTTACGTGCAGGAACGCGTCGGCAGCCTCGCCAAGGACAGCGACCTGTCGCGGTTCATCCTCTAGCCGTTCGGTTGATCCCGTCGTTGCCGATGGTGATTACTGATCCGTCCCGAGCCGATCTTGTCCGTCGTGCCCTATGGCTCGAATGGCTGACAGTGGCATGGATGGCGGTCGAAGCCGCCGTAGCCATCGGATCCGGCATCCGGGCCGGCAGCCTTTCCCTCATCGCGTTTGGTGCGGACAGCATCATCGAGCTTGCCTCCGCCGGTGTGCTGCTGTGGCGGCTGCGGGTTGAGGTTCAGCTGGGCGATCGGTTCTCGGAGGCAACCGAACGGCGCGCCAGCAAGATCGCCGGGGCGCTGTTGTTCGCCCTCGCGGCCTACGTGGTGGTGACCGCCGCATACGGCTTGTGGCGGCAGGAAGGTCAGCAGTTTTCGACTCCTGGACTGATTGTCACGGCCCTGGCGATCCCGACGATGTACGCGCTCGCCAAGACGAAAATTCGTGTCGCCGATCAAATCGGTAGCCGTGCGTTGCGAGCCGATGCCGTCGAGTCGATTACCTGCGGCTACCTCGCCGTCGTCGTGCTTATCGGTTTGTTGGCCCAGCTCCTCGTCGGCGTTTGGTGGATCGACAGCGTCACGTCACTTGCGCTTGTTTGGTTTCTCGTCAAAGAAGGCCGCGAAGCTTGGCAATGCGAAGGGGCCGAGGACGAGGATTAGGTTCGCGCCGGGAAATCCCCTTTATGCCTGCCGCGCCTTCGCGATTTCGAAATATCGGCGCGCGATGATTTGGCCTATACCGGAAATCGATGGATCGGCTGGCGCACGGCGGCGTTTCGCGTCTGACCCATCCGCCGGGCGCGGACCCGAAATCGCGCGTCATCGCCCGAATGCCGGTCGGAGGGAGGAGAAGCACGTGCTATCCGCGGATCGCAACCAGGAACGGCTCGCACGGCGCACTATCGCGCTGGTGCTTGCCGGCGGCCGCGGCAGTCGGCTGCATCAGCTGACCGACCGGCGCGCCAAACCGGCGGTGTTCTTCGGCGGCAAGTTCCGCATCATCGACTTCCCGATGTCGAACTGCATCAATTCCGGCATTCGTCGGATCGGCGTGCTGACCCAATACAAGGCGCACAGCCTGCTCCGCCACCTGCAGATGGGCTGGTCGTTCCTGCGCCCGGAGATGAACGAATTCCTCGATCTGCTACCGGCCCAGCAGCGGCTCGACGAGGCGACCTGGTATCGCGGCACGGCCGACGCGGTGTTCCAGAATTTCGACATCTTCCGCGCCGCCCGGCCGGAATACTTCATCGTGCTGGCCGGCGACCACGTCTACAAGATGGACTACTCCAACCTGCTCGCCGACCATGTCGGCCGCGGCAGCGACTGCACCGTCGCCTGCGTCGAGGTGCCGATCGCGCAGGCCAGTGATTTCGGGGTGATGACCGTCGACGATTCGATGCGCATCACCGATTTCCTCGAAAAGCCAAAGAACCCGGCGCCGATGACCGGCAAGCCCGACAAGGTGCTGGCGAGCATGGGCATCTACGTGTTCAGCGCCGACTTCCTCTATGCCGAGCTCGAGCGCGATGCGCGCGACGCGAAATCCTCGCGCGATTTCGGTAAGGACGTGATCCCGGACCTGGTCAGGCGTGGCCTCGCCGCCGCGCATCATTTCGAGGATAGCTGCGTCAAGACCACCCCCGACGCCGAACCCTATTGGCGCGACGTCGGCACGATCGACGCGTTCTGGGCCGCCAATCTCGACCTTGTTCAGCCGGTCCCCTCGCTCGACATCTACGACCCCAATTGGCCGATCTGGACCTACCAGCAACAATTGCCGCCGGCGAAATTCGTCTTCGACGACGACGACCGGCGCGGCATGGCGGTCGATTCGATGATAGCAGGCGGCTGCATCATCTCGGGGGCGCATGTCTCGCGCTCGCTGCTCTTCTCGAGCTGCCGGGTCAACTCGTATGCGCAAACGCGCGACGCGGTGGTGCTGCCCGAGGTCGAGATCGGCCGGCACGCCCGGCTCAACCGGGTCGTCGTCGACCGCGGCGTGCACATCCCCGAAGGGCTGGTGGTCGGCGAGAATCCGGCCTCCGACGCGCAGCGCTTTCACCGCAGCGAAGGCGGCATCACACTCGTTACGTCGGATATGGTCGCCGCTCTTGGCTAGCGCCCTTTTCTTAAACCTGAGGTAGCGGCGGTCTAGAAAATCCGCGCGGCGGTCGCGTGCTCGCGCAGGAACACCTGTGCGTCGCGCCCGATCTCGCGGGCGTCGCGGGCGGCATCGACAGCGTCGAGCAGCGCCTGTTCCTTGTCGAGGTAGGCCCCATACGTGGTGTTGTCGAGCCGCACGATCCAACGCATATCGCGGCCTTGCCAGCAAACATGGAATTCCATGACTTCCATCGTCGGGCGGCCTCCCCGCGGCTGTGTTACAGCCAGGTTACATTGCCAGCAGTATCACCAATACTGTCAACGAATTGAAGCCCGTTTTATTCTTAAATGTCACAAAATTAGGCGAAATCAGAGCCAAGCGCCGCTTTCTCGGGCAGGTGTGGCGCGCGTGCATCGCCCAAGCCAAGGAAATCCCTTGCTCCGTCCGGATCGAGCGGCGAGTCTGTCGGGCGGCGTGACAGGGCGGTTCTGCGGCAAGCCGTGACCAGCGACATCGAGGCGAACAAGCAGGCGTCGGTCGACGCGGCGGCGGCGTTGGCGGCGACTCGCTGCGCCCCGCGCGAATCGGAGCTGGCGCGCGACTTCATCGCCGCTTTCTATGAGCATGCGCCGCCGGCCGATATCGCCGCCCGCAGCGCCGAGGGCTTGTGCGGCGGCGCGCTCGCGCTGTGGCGCTTCGGCGCTCGGCGCGGCCCGGGCGAGGCGCGGGTCCGCGTCTACAACCCCACGGCGGGGAGCGACGGCTGGTCGTCGCCGCACACCATCGTCGAGATCGTCAACGACGACATGCCGTTCCTTGTCGATTCGGCGACCGCGGCGATCAACGAGCGCGGCGGGGTGGTGCGCCTCGTCATCCATCCGGTAATCGCCCTCGCCCGCAACAGCGAGGGAAACCTCACTGGCCTCGACGCGAAAGCGGGCGGGCAGCGCGAATCGTGGATGCAGATCGAGATCACCCGCGAGCCGAGTGCGTCCGAGCGTGCCGCCCTCGCTGAGGCGCTCGTCGGCGTCCTTGCCGACGTCCGGGCGGCGGTCACCGACTGGCCGAAGATGCGCGAAGTCCTGGCTGAGCTCTGCACCGGGCTTCCCGAGACGGCCGCGCCGCTGCCGGCGACGGATCTCGGCGAGGGCGCTGAGTTCCTGCGCTGGCTTGACGCCGACAATTTCGTGTTCCTCGGTGTGCGTGACTACGTCTTCGACGGCGCGCGGGAGCGGCCACCGCTCGGGGTGCTCCGCGAGGAGGGCTACCGCGCCTTTGGCGGCCTGCGTGATTTGGCGGCGCTGTCGCCTGACGTGCGCGATTTCGTCCGCCGCCGCGAGCTGTTGATCATCAGCAAGACCGACCGCCGCTCGACCGTGCATCGCCGCGTGCCGATGGACGCGATTGGCGTACGCCGCTTCGGCACCGACGGCGAGGTCAGCGGGCTCACTCTTTTCGTCGGCCTCTTCGCCTCGTCCGCCTATGCTAGCGAGGCGCGCAGTGTGCCGCTCCTGCGGCAGAAGGTCGGGCAAATCATCGCGCGCAGCGCGCTTTCGCCGACCGGCCATGACGGCAAGGCGCTGGCCCACATCCTCGACACCTTCCCGCGCGACGAATTGTTCCAGACCGGGGTCGATGCGCTTTACGAGACCGCGATCGGTATCCTCAATCTGCAGGAGCGCCAGCGCATCGCGCTGTTTGTCCGGCTCGACCCGCTCGAACGCTTTGTCTCGTGCCTCGTCTATGTCCCGCGCGACCGCTTCGACACCGCGCTCCGCCGCAAATTCGCGGCAATCCTCATCGACGCGTTCAAAGGCACGCTGGCGAACTACTACATCCACGTCGACGACTCCGTGTTGGCGCGGGTGCAGTTCATCGTCGCCACGACGCGCGGCGCGGTGCCGGCGGTCGATGTCGCGGTGTTGGAGGCCAAGCTCGCCGAAGCCGGGCGCAGCTGGGAAGACCGGGTTGAGGCCGCTGCGGTCGCGGCCTTCGGCGAGGGAGAGGCGCACCGGCGCCTCAGCCGGTTGCAGGCATTCCCGGTCGGCTACCAGGCGCTGACCGCGCCGGAACAGGCGATCGCCGATCTCGGGCCGATCGAGGCGGTGCTCGCCGGCTCGCCGCTCGAAGCCGCGCTTCACCCGCGCGATGGGGAGGCGACGCCGGGCCTCAGGCTCTACCGTCGCGATGCGCCGGTGGTGCTGTCGGACATCTTACCGGTGCTCGAAAACCTCGGCTTGCGCATCGTCGCAGAGGAACCGTACCGCATCGACAGCAAGGCCGGCGCCGCGGTCTGGGTCCATGAATTCACCCTCGCCGATGGCACGGTCCCGTCCGAAACCGCTACGGCGATGCGCGATAAATTCGAGGAAGCGCTGGTCGCGGTCGCCGGCGGAGCGGTCGAGAATGACGGATTCAACCGCCTCGTCCTCGCCGCAGGGCTTTCGGCGCGCCAGACCACCATCCTGCGGCTCTATTGCAAAGTCATGCGCCAGGCCGGCAGCACCTTCAGCCAGGCCTATATGGAGGACACGCTCGCCGCCCATGCCGGGATCGCGCGGCGTCTCGTCGCGCTATTCGAACGGCGCTTCGACCCGGCGAGCCCCAGCCGCGATGCGACGGCAGAAGTGCGGGCGATCGAGGAGGCCCTCGACGCGGTCGAGAGCCTCGACGAGGACCGCATCCTCCGCGGCTTCCTGACCCTCATCCGCAATTCGGTGCGTACCAACTATTTCCAGCCCAGCGCCGACGGCAAGCCCAAGCCTTATCTCGCGGTCAAGCTCGCCTCGAGCGAGATCGACCTGTTGCCGCTCCCCCGCCCGCTGTTCGAAATCTACGTCTACAGCCCGCGCATGGAGGGGCTGCACATGCGCGCCGGCAAGGTGGCGCGCGGCGGCATCCGCTGGTCCGATCGGCGCGAGGATTTCCGCACCGAGATTCTCGGGCTAATGAAGGCGCAGACGGTGAAGAACGCCGTTATTATTCCAGTTGGATCGAAGGGTGGATTCGTCCTCAAACGCCCGCCTGCTGACCGGGCCGCGTTCCAGGCCGAAGGGATCGAGTGCTACAAGATTTTGATGCACGGCCTCCTGGACCTCACCGACAACATCGTCGCCGATAGCCCCGAAACCCACCATATCGAGCCGCCGCCATCCGTTGTCCGTCATGACGAGGACGACCCTTATCTTGTCGTTGCCGCCGACAAGGGCACCGCGACTTTCTCCGACACCGCCAACGAGATCGCGATCCAGTATGGCTTCTGGCTTGGCGACGCCTTCGCCAGCGGAGGCTCCGCCGGTTACGACCACAAGGCGATCGGCATCACCTCGCGCGGCGCGTGGGAGCTGGTCAAACGCCATTTCCGCGAGCTCGGCACCGACATCCAGACGACCGACTTCACCGTGGTCGGAGTCGGCGACATGGTCGGCGACGTCTTCGGCAACGGCATGCTGCAATCGCGGCACATCCGCCTCGTCGGCGCCTTTAACCATCTGCACATCTTCATCGACCCGGCGCCCGACGGCGCCAACAGCTATGTCGAGCGCAAGCGCCTCTTCGACAACCCGCGACTGGGCTGGGGCGATTACGACAAGACGCTGATCTCGCCGGGCGGCGGCGTCTTCGATCGCAGCGCTAAATCGATCCCGATCAGCGCCGAGATGAAGCGGGTCTTCGCCATCGCCGAGGATACGCTGACCCCGGCCGAATTGATCCGCCATCTGCTGACCGCCGAGATCGACCTGCTGTTCTTCGGCGGCATCGGCACCTTTGTGAAGGCGCGCGCGGAGACCCACGCCCAGGTCGGCGACAAAGCCAACGACGCGCTTCGCATCGACGGCGAGGCGATCTGCGCCAAGGTGGTGGGCGAGGGCGCCAATCTCGGCGTCACCCAGCGCGGCCGGATCGCCTATGCGCAGAAGGGCGGGCGTATCGACACCGACGCGATCGACAATTCGGCCGGGGTGTCGATGTCGGATCACGAGGTCAACATCAAGATATTGCTCGGCCACGCGATCGCCACCGGCGCGGTCGGCGCCGAGGAGCGCGACCCGCTGCTGAGGCAGATGACCGGCGATGTCGCCGCCCTGGTGCTGCGCGACAATTACCTCCAGGGCGAGGCGCTCTCAGTCGCCGCGGCGCGCGGGGCCGCTTCGCTCGACCGCCACGCCCGGCTGATCCGCGAACTGGAAAAATCCGGCCGGCTCGACCGCGCGCTCGAATTTCTCCCCGACGACGAGGAGCTCAGCGTCCGCGCGGCCGCGCGGCGCGGGCTTACCCGACCCGAGCTGTCGGTGCTGCTCGCCTACGCCAAGATGTCGCTCGATCACGAGCTGTTGCAATCCGACCTGCCCGACGCGCCTGCGCTGACCGATGAGGTCTGCGCCTATTTCCCGCCGGCGCTACGCGATCGCTTCCGCGCGCAGATCCTGGCCCATCCACTGAAGCGCGAGATCGCCGCCACGATCGTCGCCAACGATGTCGTCAACCGCGGCGGCCTCACCTTCATCCACGACCTTCAGGCGCGCAGCGGCCGCAGCGCCGCCGACATCGCCCGCGCTTATCGCACCGTCCGCCAGGCCTTCGCGCTGCCGCCGCTCTGGGCCGAGATCGAGGCGCTCGACAACAAGATTGTGGCCTCGGTCCAGTCCGAGATGCTGATCGACATCGCGCAAGTCATCGAGCACGCGGCGTCTTGGCTTTTGCGGGAAAACCGCCTCGACCTGGCGGCCGATGCCGCGCGCTTCGCGCCGGCGGTCGAAGGGCTGGCCGCCGCGCTCGCCGATCTGCTCCCCGCCAGCGAGCGCGCCGAATACGATGCGCGCTTGGCTCGCCTTGCCGGGGTCGGGGTGTCGCAAGCGCTTGCCGCGCGGGTCGCCGGGATCGTCTTTCTCATCACCGCGTTCGAGATCGCCGAT
Organism: Allostellaceae bacterium; assembly: GCA_035604035.1. Classification (GTDB taxonomy): domain Bacteria; phylum Pseudomonadota; class Alphaproteobacteria; order ATCC43930; family CGMCC-115725; genus DATARH01. The sequence goes on from DATNJF010000323.1 coordinate 12,040, forward strand.
CTGGCCGCCCGCGCCGGCCAACCTGTCGAGCGCGCCGCGGGCTGCTTCTACGGCGTCGGCGCCCGCTTCGCGCTCGACGAGCTGCGCGCCGCCGCCCGCCGCCTCCCGGCCGAGACGCCATGGCAGAAGAGCGCCGTCGAAGCGGTGATCGACGATTTCTATGCGCTCCAAATCGACCTCGCCGAACGCGTCCTCAAAAGCGTGGACGGCGGCGCGGACCCGGTCGCCGCCTGGACCGCTTCCCGCGCCGCCCAGTTAGCTCCCGCCGACGCGATCGCCGCCGAACTCCGCGCCGCACCCAACCCCGATTTGGCGATGCTCGTTGTTGCCGGGCGGCAGCTGCGGCAGGCGCTCGGCTGACGGGGCTTTTATCGAAAATCTCTCTCGCGGATTGAGTTGGCCTGTCATCCTGTCGTCAACGCGCCATCGCGCGCACGAGCCTTGTGGACGGGAGGATGTCGACATGCCGCTTTCGATCACCGCGCGATTGCTGTGCGCCGCCCGCCACGCCTACGACGTCAGCGTCACGGGACCCGTTGCCGACACGCCCGACTCAACCCGGATCGGCTTTGTCGGCACCGTCGATGGCTTCGCCGCCGGCACAGACCGCATCGATGCTGCCCTTGTCGGCGAGGCCGCGGACGCGATCGTCGTCGCCTTTCGCGGCACCTTGCCGCCCGGCAGTCCCAACCCCGGACAGGTCATTCTCGATTGGGCCAACGATGTCGACGCCGTGCTGGTGACCGATCCGGGGCTGCCCGGCAAAGTCCATCAGGGCTTTCTCGGCTCCTTGAACGGGCTGTGGCCTTCGGTCGAGCCGGCGGTCAAATCGCGCAGCGCCGCCAGTCCGGCGAAGCCGATCTACGTCACCGGGCACAGCAAGGGCGGCCCGCTCGCCAATCTCGCGGCGATGCGGTTACACGCCGCGCTTCCAGCGACGCCGGTCATGGTGGCGACCTTCGCCGGCGCCCGCCCCGGTGACGATACCTTCGCCGCGGCCTACAAGACGGCGATCCCGCACGGCGCCCGCTACGAATACGCCGACGACATCGTCCCGCATTTGCCGCCGAGCGACGAGTTCGTCGCCATGTTCAAAGACATCCCGCAGATTGGCCCAACGGTGCAGAAACTCACCCTGGGCTACGCCTCGGTCGGCGATCTGCATTTTATCGATTGGAGCGGCAATTTCGTGCCCGATACACCGCTGCTCCGTTTGGAGCGCTTCGCGTCTCTCGCCAAGCTGTTGGTGACGTTCGGCTTTGCCACCATCGTCGCCGATCACAGCATCGCGCTCGGCTCCGGCTACGATAAGGCGATCGAGGCTCTGCCGGCCTAAGCCCCAGCGCGGTTCTGCCGGTTGCCGACCAGATCGTCCACCACCGCCGGGTCGGCGAGCGTCGAGGTGTCGCCCAGCTGGTCATGCTCGTCGGCGGCGATTTTGCGCAAAATCCGCCGCATGATCTTGCCGGAGCGGGTTTTGGGTAGGCCGGGCGCCCACTGCACAAGGTCGGGCGCGGCGATGGCGCTGATCTCCTTGCGCACCCACTGCACCAATTCCTTGCGCAGCTCCTCGTTCGGCTCTTGGTCGGCGCGCAAGGTGACATAGGCGTAGATGCCCTGGCCCTTGATGTCGTGCGGGTAGCCGACGACCGCGGCCTCGGCGACCTTGGGGTGGGCGACGAGGGCGCTCTCGATCTCGGCGGTGCCGAGCCGGTGCCCGGCGACGTTGATCACGTCGTCGACCCGGCCGGTGATCCAGTAAAAGCCGTCCTGGTCGCGCCGCGCTCCGTCGCCGGTGAAATAGAGCCCCTTGAAGGTCGAGAAATAGGTCTCGATAAAACGCTTGTGGTCGCCAAACACGGTGCGCATCTGCCCCGGCCAGGCCCGGGCGATGCAAAGGTTGCCCTCGGCGACGCCGTCGAGCCGGCTGCCCTCGCCATCGACGATCACCGGCTCGACCCCGAAAAACGGCCGCGTCGCCGAACCGGGCTTCAGCGGCGTCGCGCCGGGGAGCGGGGTGATGAGGATGCCGCCGGTCTCGGTCTGCCACCAGGTGTCGACGATCGGGCAGCGCTCTTCGCCGACCTCTTCGTAGTACCACATCCAGGCCTCGGGGTTGATCGGCTCGCCGACCGTGCCAAGCAATCGCAATGACTTGCGGTTCGTCTTTCGCACGTAACCTTCACCCTCGCGCATCAGCGCGCGGATCGCGGTCGGCGCGGTGTAGAAGATCGACACCTTGTGCTTATCGCACACCTGCCAGAAGCGCGACGGGTCCGGGTAGTTGGGCACCCCCTCGAACATCAGGGTCGTCGCGCCGTTCGAGAGCGGCCCATAGACGATATAGCTGTGCCCGGTGACCCAGCCGACATCCGCCGTGCACCAGAAAACCTCGCCTGGCCGGTAATCGAACACGTATTCGTGCGTCATCGAGGTGTAGACGCAATAGCCCCCGGTGGTGTGCAGCACCCCCTTGGGCTTCCCGGTCGAGCCCGAGGTGTAGAGGATAAAGAGCGTGTCTTCGGCCGACATCTCCGCCGGCGGGCAATCGGCCGCTGCGGCGGCGCAGGCCTCGTGGTACCAGACGTCGCGGCCTGGCATCCAATCGACGGCGCCGCCGGTGCGGCGGACGACGATGCAGGTCTCGATCTTGACCGGGCACGAGGCGATCGCTTCGTCGGCATTCTTCTTCAGCGGTACCTTGCGGCTGCCGCGCAGCCCCTCGTCGGCGGTGATCAGCACGGTCGAGCGGCAATCCTCGATCCGCCCGGCGAGGCTGTCGGGCGAGAACCCGCCAAACACTACCGAGTGGATCGCGCCGATCCGCGCGCAGGCCAGCATCGCGAACGCCGCCTCGGGGATCATCGGCATGTAGATCGTGACCCGGTCGCCTTTCTTGACTCCGCGCGATTTCAGCACATTGGCGAGCCGGCAGACCTGATCGTGCAGCTCGCGGTAGGTGACCTTGCGGTCCTCCTTGGGGTCGTCGCCTTCCCAGAGGATCGCGGTCTGGTCGCCGCGCGTCGCGAGATGCCGGTCGATGCAGTTGTAGGAGGCGTTGAGCGTGCCGTCCTCGAACCATTTGATCGACACGTCGCCGTCGTACGACGCGTTCATCACCTTGGTGTACGGCTTGATCCAGTCGATGCGCTTGCCCTCGCGGCCCCAGAACCCATTCGGGTCGGCGAGCGACTCTTTGTAGAGCCGGAAATACTCGGCCTCGGTGATCTTGCCGATCGGCGGATGCGTTTCGATCGCGATCAGGCTGCGTTCCGGCATCTCTCACTCCCTCCCATAGGCAATGGGCTTTCTCTTGATATGGCGCAGAGCCGCAGCGGGCGCAAATTTTTGTCGCGATGGCGAGGGCTGTTAGGACGCGAGGGCCTCGCGCGCTTCACGCGGACGGCTGGCGATCACCTGGAGATAGGCCGCGGCCGGGGCGTCGGGTAGCCGGCGGCCCTGTTCCCAATTCTTCAAGGTAGCGAGCGGGATGCGATAGGCGCGAGCAAATTCCTGCTGCGACATGCGGAGCCCACGCCGGATCGCGCGCACATCCGGAACCTCTACCACCGTAATGCGGACCGGAACCGGCTTGCCTTCAGCGTGAGCAACGGCTTCGGCCATGCTCTCCAGCAGCTGTTTGCTGAACTTGTTCATCGACCTGTTCTCCTTTCGGCGCGAGCCCGCTTCAGTCTTGCGGCAAATGCCTGAAGTGCGCGTTTGGCACCCGGTGAGATGTCGTCGTGCTGCGCCTTCGCGTAGATCGTCAAGAGGTAGAGCGGCACGCCAGCATCATGGAGAAAGTAAATCACCCGAACGCCACCACGCTTCCCGCTACCCTGACGACCCCACCTCACCTTACGGACACCGCCGGTATCCGGAATCAGATCGCCGGCCTCCGGGTTTCGTGCAATGAAATCGATGAACGTTGAACGCTCTTCGTCGTTCCACACATCGGCGGCTTGGCGGATAAACGTCGCCGTCTCTGCGACGGTAACCGGCCGCGTCAGCATTGCCGATAATGTACGCCATTGGCGCCCTTTTGCAAGACTATGCGCTGATCCCCGCCATCTTGCAGACGACCGCCCATTCCTGGTCGGTTACCTGGCAGACCGAAAGGCGCGACTGGCGGATGAGCGCCATGCCGGAGAGTTCGGGGGTCGCCTTCATCTCGGTCAAGGTCACCGGCGTCTTGACTGGCATCACCGGCGCGACATCGACGAGGCCGAAATGGGGGCTCGGCTCGTCGGGGTTCGGGTAGAAGGTGCGCACGATCTCAACCACGCCGACGATCTCCTTGCCCTCGTTCGAATGGTAGAAGAAGGCGCGGTCGCCCGGCTTCATCGCCTTCATGTTGAGCGCGGCCTGGTAGTTGTGCACCCCGTCCCAATGGGTGCGCTTGTCCTTGACCATCTGTTCCCACGGATACTTGACCGGTTCGGATTTAATGAGCCAGTGCGCCATCGGCAGTGCCCTCAGGGGTGAAGTGGGTAATCGGCCTGGTCTTCATAGACCGATCCGGCTTTGGTCAGGTAGCTGGCGATCAGGCTAAAGCTGTCGACCCGTAATGGTTCGGCGCGAAACTGCGCGTGCGCGGCGAGAAATTCCTGCAGTTCGCCGCGTCTCGGGTCGCGCAGACGGGCCAGCGTCACATGCGGGACGTATTTGCGCGGCTCCGGCGGCAGGCCGATGCGGATCAACGCCAACTCGATCTTGCTCTGCAAGGTGCTGAGCGCCGGTTCGCGCTCGACCCCGACCCAGAGCTGGCGCAGCTTTTCGCCGCCGAACACGCCGACCCCGGCAAGCTGCACCGAGAACGGCCGCCCCCTGAGGTGTAGCAGCGCCTCATCAACATCGGCGGCGGTGCCCTCGTCGATCTCGCCGATAAAGCGCAAGGTCAGATGAAAATTACCGGGATCGACCCACTTTGCCCCGGCGATGCCGCTCTGCAACAGCGACAGGCGCAGTTTCAATTCGGGCGGAAACTCGATCCCGACAAAGAGGCGCAGCATCGGCTCAGGTGAACAGCGTCAAAATCCCGGTATGCCCGTAGAGCCGGTCGCGCGAGATCTCGCCATTGGCAAAAAAGCCTACCAGCGGGAAGTCGCCGAGAGTCTCGCGGATCACCGTTGCCTCGACCCCCGCTTCGCCGAACAGCGACACGCCGCGCGCGACGCAGCTCACGTAGACCCCGGCCTTGGGCGGGCCGTTCAATCGCCCGGCCAATTGCTTGACCATCCGCGCCAGGTCCTGTTTGGCGCTTTCCGGGTCACGGCGGCAGAACACGATTGGGTCGCCCGGCGACACCTCGGCGCCCAACACGATCCAGCCCTGGCCGGGGTCGATCGCCATCAGATTGCGCACCAGATAGTCGCCGGTATCCGACCCCGTGACCGGCAGCCCGGCGAAGATGATGCCGCCAACCCGGCGCATATCCTGCGCCAGCTCTGCTCCGATATCCTCGCGGAACACGTCGAGCGCCGGGCGCCCGTCGATCGCCATCACGACATTATCGCGCGCCTCATCGATGCGCCGCACCGGGCCGATCGGCATGCAGCCTTGGGTGAGGGCGGTCGCCACCCCGACCCCCGGCGCTAGCATCAGCCCGGCGATGCCGCCGGCACCGAGCCCGCTTTCGTTACTGCCGGCGCTTTTCGCGACCAGGGTCGTGCCGGCGCGGTGCGAGACCAGCCCACCGACGAGGAAGGCGCCGCTGGCGTTGCCGGCATCGACCGTCGCGCGCAGCAGATCGGGACAGCGCGGGTCGGCATGGACCAGCGCCAAGAGTGGCTGCGTCGCCTCAATCCAGCGTCCGTGATGGCGCGGCAGATCGGCGGCCGGGTCGCCGGTGGACGCGAAGATGCGGAACGATTCCACCGGTACCGCAGCCGTCAGCACCGCGGCCGCCGGGCGCTCGTAGACCTCTTCACCGGCTCCACAAACGCCCAAACCGACCCCGCCGACCCAATTACCGATCCCGGTGCCTGCGGTGAGCTCGTCGACAAGGCTCGGCAGTCCCTGGGCGGCCGGCTCGCTGACATAAAGAATGCCGAGCGTCGCGCCCTCGTCCTTCGGCAGCTGAGCGAGAAGCCGCGCGCCGAGGCTCGCCGGGTCGCCGGCGGCGAAGGCCGAGGCGAAACCGGCGCTCACGACTTGTCCTCGACCATCTTGGCGACGAGCGGCGCGATATGGTCGACCAGGACCGCGACGCCGCGCTCGTTGGGATGGATGCCGTCGGGCTGGTTCAAATTCGCGTTCATCGCCACGCCCTCCAGGAAAAAGGGATAAAGCGGCACACCGTGCGCCGTCGCCAGATCGGGGTAGATCGCGTTGAACGCGTGCTGGTATTCGGCGCCCCAATTCGCTGGCGCCACCATGCCGAGCAGCAGCAGCTTGGCGCCTGAGGCTCGGATCCTCGCGATCATCTTGTCGAGGTTTTCGCGCACGATCTTGGGGTCGATGCCTCTGAGCGCGTCGTTGGCGCCGAGCGCTAGGATGACGAAGTCGGGTTTGCTGGCGAGCGACCAGTCGAGACGCGCCAGCCCGTCGGTGGTGGTGTCGCCTGAAACCCCGGCATTGACGATGTGAACCTCGATCCCTTCCTTGCGCAGCCGCGCTTCGAGCTGGGCCGGGAAGGCCTGGCGGTCCGGCAGGCCGAGCCCGGCAGTCAGGCTGTCGCCAAAGGCAAGCACTTCCGGCGGGCGGGCGAATCCAATGAGAGGATCGAAGATCAGCGCCATGTTGAAAACCAGGGCGACCATAATCGTTTTGAAAAGCCCGGCCCCAGCCCGCTCCCCCACCCGGCCGCCCAACGAGAGTATCCTAATTGGGTGGCCGGGTGGGGGAGCGGGCCGGAACCGCATTCGCGCGCGCTTGGCTCGCGCGAAAACGACCCCATATCGACGGAGCTTTTGCCCGCTCCCCCGGTTGGACCAGACATGACCGCCTCGCCTCATGCCAAGAGCCCGCTCGTGGTCATCGATGATGTTCACCTAACACTGGGGAGCGCGGCGGGCCCCGTCAACATTTTGCGCGGAGTATCGCTGACGATCGAGGCCGGTGAGACGGTGGCGCTCTTGGGGCCGTCGGGCTCCGGGAAGACGACCCTGATGATGATCGCCGCCGGTCTGGAGCGGCCGAGCAGCGGCCGCGTCACGGTGGCGGGCGAAGATTTGGGTGGGCTGGACGAGGACGGCCTCGCACGGCTGCGCCGCCGCCATGTCGGCATCGTCTTTCAGTCCTTCCATTTAATCCCGACGATGACCGCGCTCGAAAACGTCGCGATCCCGCTGGAGCTGGCCGGCGATCGGGACGCCTTCGTCGTTGCACAAGCGGCGCTCGGCCGCGTCGGGCTCGAGCATCGCCTCGTCCACTATCCGGCGCAGCTCTCCGGCGGCGAGCAGCAGCGCGTCGCCATCGCCCGCGCCTTTGTCGCCGGGCCGCAGCTGCTTTTGGCCGATGAGCCGACCGGCAACCTCGACGGCGCGACCGGCGAACTCGTCATCGACTGCCTCTTCGCCGAACACGCCCGCCAAGGCACGAGCCTCCTGCTCATCACCCATGATGCGCGCCTTGCCGACCGTTGCGAACGTCAACTGCATATGGAAGACGGGCGGATCGTAGACGATCGCCGTGTCGCGCCGCTGCGGCGTGTGCTGTGAGCCTCGCCATCCGGCTTGCGCTCCGCGAGTTGCGCGGCGGCATGCGCGGATTTCGCATCTTTCTCGCCTGCCTGGTGCTCGGGGTCGGCACCATCGCCGGGATTGGCTCGCTCGGCGCGTCGGTCGCCGCGGCGATACGGGCCGATGCCGGCGTGCTGCTCGGCGGCGACGTCTCGCTGCGGCTGATGCACCGCGAGGCAAACGAGGCTGAGCGCCAGTTCCTCGACCACAGCGGCACCGTGTCGGAGATCGCACTGCTGCGGGCGATGGCGGTGTCGCTTGATGGCGCGCATCACACCCTCATCGAACTGAAAGCGGTCGACGCCGCCTATCCCCTCTACGGCCGGGTGATCCTCGCCCCGTCCCAGGATTTCGCCGCGGCGCTGGCTCCGCGCGACGGCGTCTACGGCGCTGTCGCCGATGCGGCGGTCGCCGAGCGGCTCGGGCTCAAGCCCGGCGACAGGTTCAAGATCGGCACCGCGACCGTCGAACTGCGCGTCACCATCGAGCGCACGCCGGACGGCGCGCTGAGCGGCCTGGCGTTCGGGCCGGGTGTGACGATCGCCATGCCGGCGCTCGGGCAAACGGGCCTCGTGCAGCCTGGCTCGCTGGTCAATTACGAGTACCGCGTCAGGTTGCCGCGCGGCGCCGACGCGGCGGTCTGGGCGCATGAGGCGCGCGATCGCTTTCCCGACGCTGGCTGGCAAATCCGCACCGCGAGCCAGGCCAGCCCGCAACTGCAACGCTTTATCGACCGGATCGAGTTGTTCCTCGGCCTGGTCGGGATCACCGCGCTGCTGGTCGGCGGGATCGGCATTGGCAGCGCGGCCGCCAACTATATCGCGGGCAAGACTGCGACGATTGCCACGTTGAAATCGTTGGGCGCCTCGACCCGGCTGGTCTTTGCCGCCTACGCCGCGCAAATCGCCATTTTCGCCGCTGCCGGGATCGCCGTCGGCCTCGCGCTGGGAGCCGCAGTGCCGCTCGCCGTCGAGCCGTTTCTCGCCAGATTGCTGCCGGTGCCGCTGCGCTTTTCGGTCTATCCGCTGCCGCTCGCCGTCGCCGCTGCGAGTGGGACGCTGACCGTAGTGCTGTTCTCGCTGTTGCCGCTGGCGGCGGTTGGACGGGTGCAGCCCGCGGCGCTGTTTCGCGACCGGGTAGCGCGGGCGCGGCGCGCTGTGTCGTGGCCGGCGCTGATCGGGACCGTCGCGGCGGCGCTGGGACTGGCGGCGCTTGTCGCGCTGTCGGCGACCGACCGAGGCGTGGCGCTGTGGTACGTCGCCGGAGCGGCTGTAGCCTTCGCCGTGTTCCGCGGCGCCGGGGCGCTGATCGTCGCCGGGGCGCGCCGGGTCGGGCGGCCGCGACGGATCGTCATGCGGCTGGCGCTGGCCAATCTCCACAGCCCGAACGCCCCGACCGCGCGGGTGGTGCTGTCACTGGGGATCGGACTCACCGTGCTGGTCGCGGTGGCGCTGGTGCAGGCGAGCCTCAGCGGCGAGATCGAAGGGACGGTCGCCGAGGGCGCGCCCGCCTATTTTTTCCTCGACATCCAGCCCGATCAGCTCGGCGGCTTTGCCGATCTGGTTAACGCCACCCCCGGCGCGCGTTTCGCTCAGGTGCCGATGCTGCGCGGCCGTATCGCCGCCATCAACGGCGTGCCCGTCGACGAGGCGCCGGTGGCGCCCGAGGCGCGCTGGGCGCTGCGGAGCGATCGCGGCCTCACCTATTCCGGCGCCGTGCCGCCGGGATCGCAGGTCGTCGCCGGGCAATGGTGGGCTGTGGACTACCGGGGGCCGCCGCTGATTTCTTTCGATGCCGATCTGGCGCGCGGGATGGGGCTGAAACCCGGCGACACGCTGACCGTCAACGTGCTCGGCCGCGACATCACCGCGACGATCGCCAATCTGCGCCGCATCGATTGGACCCGGCTCGGGATCAACTTCGCCATCGTCTTTGCGCCGGGAACATTGGAAGCGGCGCCGCACACCCATCTCGCCGCAGTCTATCTGCCGCAAGCGGAGGAAGAAGCGCTGGTCGGCCGCGTCGTCGACCGCTTCCCCAACGTATCGGCGATCCCGGTGCGCGAGGCGCTCGACGCGGTCGAGCGCATCGTCGCCGCGATCGGCACGGCGATCCGCCTCGCCGCGCTGGTGACGCTCGTCGCCGGCGCGCTGGTGCTGGGCGGCGCCGTTGCTGCCGATTACCGCCGCCGGGTCTACGATGCGGTCGTTTTGAAGGTGCTGGGCGCGACCCGTGGCACGATCGCCGCCGCGTTTCTCGTCGAATATGGGCTGATGGGCCTCGCGAGCGCACTTGTCGCCGCCGGCCTCGGCACGCTCGTCGCCTACGTGCTGGTGACGCGACCGCTGCGCGCCGAGTGGATCTTCGTGCCCGGACCGGTCGGGATCGTTCTCTTCGGCGCGGTGTTACTGACGGTGGCGCTTGGATTTGCCGGGACTTGGCGCGCGCTCGGCGCCCCGGCCGCGCCGCAGCTGCGCAACGAATAGCGGCCTCGCTTGAAAACCCTAAGAAATGTGCCAATATCAGGCGGGCGAGGAGTGGTCCTCGCACCTCTCTCTTGGAGAACATGACATGGCTATCGGTTCGCAGCCCCGCTGGACGGCGCGGTCGGCCGACACCCAGGTCGACATCGACGTCGGCCTGCGCAGCTACATGCTTCGCATCTACAATTACATGGGCTCGGCGCTGGCCCTGACCGGCATCGTCGCCTATCTCTTCGCGGGGTATTTGGAGACCAACCGGGCACTGGTGCATTCGCCGGTAATGTGGCTGATCATCCTCGCGCCATTCGGCCTGGTCATGCTCCTATCTTTCGGCATCAACCGGCTGAGCGCGGCTGCTGCACAGGGCATCTTCTGGCTCTATGCCGGGCTCATGGGACTGTCGATGTCGACGGTCTTCCTTGTCTACACCGGTTCCAGCATCGCCCGTGTCTTTTTCATTACCGCCGGCACCTTCGCGGCGATGAGCCTCTACGGCTACACGACAAAGCGCGACCTGTCGCAGCTTGGGTCGTTCCTGTTCATGGGGCTGATCGGCATCGTCATCGCCATGCTCGTCAACATGTTCCTGCAAAGCAGCATGATGCAGTTCGTGATCTGCGTGATCGGCGTGATCGTGTTCACCGGCCTGACCGCCTGGGATACGCAGTCGATCAAGGAGATGTACTTCGAGGGCGACGGCTCCGAGATCGCCAGCAAAAAGGCGGTGATGGGGGCCCTGCGGCTCTATCTCGACTTCGTTAACCTGTTCATGATGCTGATCCAGCTCTTGGGCGTGCGCCGCGACTAGGCGCTTCGCAGCATCCCAACCGACGAACCGGCCGGGCCTCGCGCCCGGCCGGTTTTTTGTGACTGGCCCGCGTTCCGCGTTGCCAAACCGCAGCCTGCTCGCTTAACTAGCCGTCGGCTCGCCGGGCGGGAATCGGGCGCCGGCGCAGTACGGGAGGAACGCATGCTTGAACTTTTAGAAAATCAAAAAAAGCTGACGGCGAACCAGTGGAAGATCGCCGGCGCGGCGACGCTCGGCGACATGCTCGATTTCTTCGATTTCTTTCTGATCGGCTTCGTGCTGGCTTTCGTCGTCAAGGACTGGAACCTGACCTATGGCCAGTCCGGCGCGATCCTCCTCGCTTCCGGTGTCAGCGCGCCGTTTGGCTCGCTGTTCTACGGCTGGCTCGCTGACAAGGTCGGCCGGCGGACTTCGCTGATCGCGGCGATCCTCAACGTCTCGCTTGCCACCGGCGCGATGGCGGTGACCCCCGAAGGGGGCTGGATATACCTGGTCCTCTGCCGCTTTGTCGTTGGCTTCGGCGTGACCGGGCTCTATTCGGTCGACATCACCTTGATCCAGGAGTTCAGCGCCTCCCACAATCGCGGCTGGATTACTGGGCTGACCACAACGATGCTGCCCGCCGGCCAGTTGCTCGCGGCGCTGCTCGGGGCCTTCGCCGCGCCTTATATCGGCTGGCGCGGGCTCGTCGCCGTCGGAGTGTTGCCGGCGCTCCTCTGTCTCTATGTCCGCGCCTTCGTACCCGAGTCGCCGCATTGGCTGCTGCGCCGCGGCCGCGCCGAAGAGGCGCGCAAGTCGCTGGCCTGGGCGCTGCAGATCGATCCCGCAAGCATCACGCTTCCCGAGGTGCTGCCGCCGGTCGAGCACACCCGCTGGCTCGAATTGTTCAAGTACCCGCGCAGCATCGTTGCCGGCTGCCTGACCGGCCTTACCCAAACCGGCGGCGTCGCGCTGTCGCTGTGGATGGTGACGCTGTTCGTCATGGTGCTGAAGATCACCCCGCCGGAAGCCTCCAAGCTGGTGATCTGGGTCAGCGTCTCGGCGATCGCCGGTCGTTTCTTCTGCTCGTGGATTTCCGACGCCCTGGGTCGGCGCGCCTCGGGCATCCTTTCGTGCCTCATAGCGGCGTTGTTCATGTCGCTCGCCGGCTACCTGCACGATGTCTATATCGGCACCGCCTCGATGTTCTACGTGATGACTGTGCTGTGGAGCTTTATGGGCAGCGGCAACTACTCGATCGTCGGCCCCTATATGGGCGAGATGTGGCCGTCTCGGCTGCGCGGCAGCGGCATGGGCCTCGTCTACGGTGTCGGCAATCTCGGCAAGTTCATCGGTCCGGCCGGGCTCGCGCTGATCGCTGGGTCGGACAACTTCGTCAGCCCCAAGGCGACGATCGACGCGCTCATCCCCGGCTTCAATTACTTCGCCGAGTGGTACCTGATCGGAGCCTTCGCGTTCTGGCTAATCGCACCGGAAACCCGTGGCCGCACGATCACGCAGATCGACGAAGCGATGAGCGCCATGCAGTCGCGTGGTTCCGAGGTCGTCTCGGCGATTTGCGGCATTGTCGGGGCCGTCCTAGCGATCCTCATTCATCCGTTCGCGCCGTTGGCTGTTTTCGCCGCGGTCGCGATGACGATCGCATCGCCGACGATCGGCGGTGCCTTGATGATCGCGTGCAGCGCCGGGCTGATCTACCTGGGTCTGGGCACGTTCATGGCGTTCACGCCGGTCATGGGTACACTTTGCGCGCTTTCTGTGGTCCTGGTCTTCGTCGCGGGATTGGCGTCGATGGTGACCGGGCTCGGCAGGCCGGTCTCACCGTCGACCCAGCCCGCCGTCTCGTCATGATTGGCATCGCCTGAGGCTTTGACTGTTGCGGCAAATGGCCGGGCCCCGGGGAGTTCCCTTGGCCCGGCCATTTTTTTGCCTTGGGCGTTCCGAAGCCACCGCCACTGCGCTTTACCGGTTCGCTTATCTGATATAACTATATGTAAGGCCTGGGTAAGGTCAGATGAGGTGGGAAACCCACCTCGATATGAACAGGATACGTCGACCGCAAGCGGTGATTGCCGCGGGTCGCACGGCGAGGCTTCGGGAGACGGCGTTCGCGATGCGAACGCGCGAAACGCGCTACCCCTATCCCTGTCGTGTCCGCCTTCCGGCATTGCTGCCTCGGTCGACCAACCGAGAGGCGGGAAATGCTTGAACGTTTGGAGCGGCAAGAGAAGCTGACGTCCAACCAGTGGAAGATCATCGCCACGGCCGGCGTCGGCGACATGCTCGATTTCTTCGACTTCTTCCTGATCGGCTATGTGCTGGCCTTCATCTTGAAGGATTGGCACCTGACTTACGGACAGTCCGCAATAATCCTGATTTCCGCCGGTCTGGGCGCGGTACCGGGCGCTTTTTTCTGGGGCTGGATGGGCGATCTGATCGGCCGGCGAAAGGTGTTTATCCTCACCGCGCTCAACGTCGCCGCCGCCACCGGCATCATGTATTTCACTCCGGGCGCGGACGGCTGGGTTCCCGGTTGGCTATTCCTCGTCTTCTTCCGCTTCTTTGTCGGCTTCGGCAATGCCGGGCTGATCGCGGTCGATATCCCGCTGGTTCAGGAATTCGTGCCGACCTACAAGCGCGGCTGGGTTGCTGGTCTGACCACCGTGCTGTTGCCGGCGGGCAACATCCTCGGCGCTATGTCGGGGTGGTTGCTGGCGCCGGCCATTGGCTGGCGTGGTCTGTTTTTGATTGGCCTCTCGCCCGCGCTGCTGGTCTTGATGATCCGCTACTGGATCCCGGAATCGCCGCGCTTCCTGATGCGGATGGGCAAGCTCGACGAGGCGCGAAAGGCGCTCGCTTGGGCGCTGAAGTGCGATCCCAAGGAGATCGAGCTGCCGGCAAACCTTGCAACCGAGATCGCGATGGAGAGGACCTCGTGGCGCGAGCTGTTCCACTACCCGCGCAGTATGATCCCCGCCTGCCTGATCGCGTTGAGTCAGACGGGCGGTGTCGGCATCCTGATGTGGATCACCGCGCTGTTCGTGATGGTGCTGAAGGTCACTCCGGTGGAGGCGTCCTACCTGATGATCTGGGTCGGCGTTCTCGGCATCATTGGACGGATCGTCGCTTCCGCGATGTCGGATACCCTCGGCCGCCGCTGGTCGGGCTTCCTGATCGGCGCGGGCGGGGCGATCACCATGGCCCTCGCCGGCTACTTGCACGATGTCTATATCGGCACGGTGTCGGTGTTCTTCGTGTTGATCATGGCCCAGCGCTTCTTCGGCGATGCCAGCTACGCGATCATCGGTCCGTACCTGGCCGAGGTCTGGCCAAACCGGCTGCGCGCCAGCGGCATGGGGTTCGCCTATGGGATCGGCAATCTCGGCAAGATCATCGGCCCGCTCGGGTTGGCGATCGTCGTCGGCGCGTCCGACTACGTCAGCCCCAAGGCGACGATCGATGCGATCTTCCCGGCGCTGTTGTTCCTCGCCTTCTGGTACGGCCAGGCGGCGCTCGTCTTCCTGTTCTTCGGGATCGAGACCAAGGGGCGTTCGATCGAGGAGATCGATGCGCAGTTGTCGCGTGGCCGCTCGCGCGCCCAGCCGGCCGTCGCGGTCAGGGCGGGAGCGGCTGACTGACAAACTCAGGTCCGACGGGGAATCCCGCCGGGCCTTTTTCTTAAATGACGGCGCCCGGGCTTGGGGCGCAGAAACCCGCTGCCAGCGGGTGGTAACGAATTTGCAGGCTTTTTAGGCTATTTATAAGCGGGCGCGCGGTATGCCGCCCGCTCATTGCCGTTCCAGCCAAAGCGCCTTGGACGGAATTGAGAGAGACTGCTAAAGATGCAATCAATGCATCGCGGGGTTCGCGGATGATTGGTAGGACCGGTTTTATCGCGATCGCCGTGGTTTCGGCGTTATTTGGTGCGCACTCGCTCAATCCGCGCGAGCTCTACAACGAGATGTACCCGGTCGAGACACTGAAGCGCGATACGTTCCGCATCTGCAATGCCGTTGATCCGGCCTTTGTACGTGCGTTTAAGGTCGACCGCGAAACCTGCTACGACAAGATGCCCAATGCGATCGAGGTGGCGCTCGGCCGTGTCCGCCCCGGCTCCCAGATCAGTGCCGCGCTGCTCGATCCGTCGCGGCAGGCCGAATTGCTGATCCAGCTCGCGGCGATGCCGCCGCGCCAGCCGGTTACAGTGCCCCAATCGCTTGCCAATGCCGCTTTACAGCCTTGCGCCAAGAACGATGCGCCGGCACCGGCGGTTGCCGCTACGCTGGGCGCACCGAGTCTACCGCCCGCCTCGGCGCGCGGCGCGACGCTGAGCACGACGGTGCTCGGCAATCTGCCGCCGATTCCGCGATCGGCGCAAAATGCCGTCGCGTCGCGGCAGCAAGCACCGCAGCCGCTGGCGCCCGGTGTCGCGGGCACCGCCAACGGCATCGGGTTCGACCCGGTGTCCACATCCGATGTTGGCGACAAAGGCCCGCCCGCGATCGTGCCGCTCGCGCCCGCCACCGCCTGCAACGATGGCGCCTGAACGCTAGAGCGCGCCGCTTGCGCCGCCCGCCGCGGCGCATGCTAACTTGACATTTCCCGCCATTCGCCGGACCTCGCGCCGCCGATGAACGACGCCTTGCCTCGCGACGCCACCGCGTTGCCCGCTAGCGCGGCAGCAGCGTCGCCGATGATGGCGCAGTACCACGAGATCAAGACCGCCAACCCCGGTTATCTGCTGTTCTACCGGATGGGGGATTTCTACGAGTTGTTCTTCGACGATGCGGTCCAGGCTGCACCGGCGCTCGACATCGCGCTGACCAAGCGCGGCCGCCACGACGGCGCCGACATCCCGATGTGCGGCGTGCCGGTCCACACCGCCGAGGCTTATCTCGCCCGCCTCATCCGCGCCGGGTTCAAGGTCGCGATTTGCGAGCAGGTTGAGGACCCGGCCGAGGCGAGGCGTCGGGGCAACAAAGGGCCGGTCAAGCGCGCGGTGGTGCGTCTCGTCACCGCCGGTACGCTGACTGAAGATGGCCTTCTCGACGCGCGACGGCACAACTACCTCGCCAGCATCGCCGAGGCCGGCGGCGAGATCGGCCTCGCCTGGCTTGACCTGTCGACCGGCGCCTTTGCCTTGACACCAGTGGGCGAGGGGACGCTCGCCGGCGAGCTCGCGCGCATCGCTCCTGGCGAGATCCTGCTGCCCGAGCGGCTGCTCACCCGGCCGGCGCTGTTCGAGCTTTTCGCCGATTGGAAGTCGGCGCTGACCCCGCTGCCCAATCAGCGCTTCGACAGCGATGCCGGCCGCCGGCGGCTCGAAGGCTTTTACGGGGTCAAGGCGCTCGACGGCTTTGGCGCGTTCGGCCGCGCCGAGATCGCCGCCGCCGGGGCGCTCGTCGATTACGTCGTGCTGACCCAGCAGGGCGGCGCGGCGCATCTGGCGGCGCCGACACGCGTCGCGCCCGGTTCGGTGATGCAGATCGACGCTGCGACGCGGCGCAATCTCGAGCTGCTCCAGACGCTCGCCGGCGAGCGGCGCGGCAGCCTCTTGTCAGTCATCGACCGCACCGCGACCGGCGCCGGCGGCCGGCTCTTGGCCGATCATCTCGCCGCGCCGTTGACCGAGCCGGCGGCGATCGCTGCGCGGCTCGACGCGGTGCAGCTGTTCGTCGAGCGCGCGGACCTCCGCTCGACGCTGCGCGAGCGTCTGCGCCACTGCCCCGATATCGAGCGCGCGCTCACTCGCCTCAGCCTCGGCCGCGGCGGCCCGCGCGACCTCGCCGCGCTGCGCGATGCCTTGAGCGAGACCGCGTCCTTGCGGCTGATGCTGTCGGCGCCGAGCCTGGTGCCGCTGCCGGCGCTCGTTGCTGGGGCGGAGATCCGGCTCGGCGAGCACGGCGCGCTGGTCGACCGCCTCACCCGTGCGCTCGCCGCCGAACTGCCGCTCTTCGCCCGCGACGGCGGTTTCATCGCGCCGGAATACTCAGCCGAACTCGACCAGCTGCGCGAATTGCGCGATCAGAGCCGGCGCACCATCGCCGCGCTCCAAGCACGCTATGCTGAGGAGACCGGGGTCGCGAGCCTGCGAATCCGCCACAACAACGTGATCGGATATTACATCGAGGTGTCGGCCGCCAATTCCGGCAAGCTCGGCACCGATTACATCCACCGCCAGACGATGGCCGGGGCGATGCGCTTCACCACCACCGAGCTCGCCGAGCTCGAGAGCAAGATTTCGAGCGCCGCCGAGCGCGCGCTGGCCCTCGAGCTTCGCCTTTTCGACGACCTCGTCGGCGAGGTCATGGCGCAGCGCCTGGCCATCGCCGAGGCCGCTGCCGCGCTCGCCAGCCTCGACCTCGCCGCCGCGCTCGCCGAGCGCGCGGTTGAGGACAATTGGCTGCGCCCGGAGATCACGGACGGCAGCGAGTTCGAAATTCGCGGCGGCCGGCACCCGACGGTCGAAGCGGCGCTCGCTGGTTCTGGCGCTTTTGTCGCCAACGATTGCGTCCTCGGCGACGAGCGCATCTGGCTGGTCACCGGTCCCAATATGGCCGGCAAGAGCACCTTCCTGCGCCAGAACGCGCTGATCGCGATCCTCGCGCAAATGGGCTCCTACGTGCCGGCGGCCTCGGCCCGGATCGGCGTCGTCGACCGCCTGTTCAGCCGAGTCGGCGCCGCTGACGATCTCGCGCGCGGGCGGTCCACCTTTATGGTCGAGATGGTCGAGACCGCCGCGATCCTCAATCAGGCCGGTCCTAAGAGCTTCGTCATCCTCGATGAGATCGGTCGCGGCACCGCGACCTTCGACGGGCTGTCGATCGCCTGGGCCTGCCTTGAGCATTTGCACGAGGTCAACCGCTGCCGCGCCCTCTTCGCGACGCATTACCACGAGCTGACCACGCTCGCCGCGAAACTGCCGGCCCTGGTCTGCCACACGATGCGGGTCAAGGAATGGAAGGGCGACGTCGTCTTCCTGCACGAGGTCGCGCCTGGCACCGCCGACCGCTCCTACGGCATCCATGTCGCCAAGCTCGCGGGCCTCCCGCAGGAGGTCACCTCGCGCGCCGAGGAAGTGTTGAACATCCTCGAAAGCGGCGACGAGGCCGGCGCGCTGGCCCGGCTCGCCGACGATCTGCCGCTGTTCCGCGCGGTCCACCAACGCCCGGCCCCGACCGCTGCCAAGGAATCCGCCGCCGAGGCGATGCTCAAGGACATCCGACCCGACGAGCTCTCCCCGCGCGAGGCGCTCGAACTGCTCTACAAGCTCAAGGCGGCGCTGCCGGAATAAAACGCCTCACTTCTTCGGCGGGTTGAAATCCTGGTCGGGAAACGCGGTGCCGCTGACATTCGGCACCTGGATCACGATCATCGGATGCCCGGCGCTCTGGTGACAGGCGTTGCAGCCGGTCGTCAAATCGGCATAGGCCTTGGTGAACCCGGCCGAATCCTTGGCCTTGATCGCCGCGTCGAGCGCGTCGAGCGGCTGTTTGACCGTCGCGGCGATCGCCTGCGGGATCGACAACGCGCCGTGCTTGAGGATGAGCTTGCCGACATCGTCGAAGGTCTCGCTCAGCTCGTCGAGCTCGTACGCCGCGTAATCCCAGTTTTGCGCCGCGCCGGCGAGGCCCAATTTGATGTGCCGCGGCTGCACGAATGCGGTCATCAGCTCGCCGAGGCCGGGGCGAAAGGTCGCGTTGGAGTAGACATCTCCCATGTTCATCCCCGGCATGGTGTGCTGCTGCTGCGCCGAGCCGGGCAGCGGCGCGATGCCGGCGGCGATTGCGGCGAGAGCGACGACGATTGAGCGAGGGGTCATAGGGGCGGCTCCTATCCAAGAACGGCGGCGAGGAGCGCGGTGGCGAGCGCTCCGAGGATGACGACGAGCCACGGCGGCACCGCCCACAGCGCCAGCAGCAGGAAGGCAGTGATACCGACAGCGAAATCGCGTGGGCCGAAGATGGCGCTGGTCCACGCCGGGTTGTACAGCGCCGCTAGCAGCAACCCGACGACCGCGGCGTTGATCCCGTTGAGCCCGGCCTGCACCGCCTTCTGCCGGCGCAGCGAATCCCAATAGGGCAACACGCCGATAAGCAGCAGCGGCGATGGTAGGAAGATCGCAACGAGGCAGATGAGGCCGCCGAGCCAGCCATTCGGCGCCGGTCCCATCACCGTGCCGAGATAGGCGCTGAAGGTGAAGAGCGGGCCGGGCACCGCCTGCGCGGCTCCGTACCCAGCGAGAAACGCGTCGTTCGACACCCAGCCTGGCGGCACCACCTCGGCCTGCAGCAGCGGCAGCACCACATGGCCGCCGCCGAACACCAGCGCACCGGAACGATAGAACGCGTCGAACAGGGCGATCGGCTGGCTCGGCACCGCCGCCCGCAGCAGCGGCAGCCCACCGAGCAGGACGAAAAACAGCGCCAGCGAGGCGATCGACAGGACCCGCGGTACGTTGACCGCGATCGGCAGGCCGGCGCCGCGCGGCTCGGCCGTGAGCCAGGCCCAGCCAATGAGCCCGCCGGCCGCGATCGCGCCCACTTGGCCGAGCGCGGAGGGCAGCGCCGTCGCCAAGATCGCCGCGCCGACCGCCAGCGTCGCGCGCTCCTTGTCGGGGCAGAGGTTGCGCGCCATGCCCCAAACCGCATTGGCGACGACCGCGACCGCGATGATCTTCAGCCCATGCAACCAGGCGGCGTGCGACAGATCGCCGAACCATGCGACCCCGTAGCCGAAGGCGATCAGCGCCAGCGCCGACGGCATGGTGAAGCCGAGCCACGCCGCCAACCCGCCGGCAAGGCCGGCGCGCAGCATGCCGATCGAGATCGCCACCTGGCTGCTCGCCGGCCCGGGCAGGAACTGGCACAGCGCGACAATGTCGGCGAAGGCGGTCTCGTCGAGCCATTTGCGCCGCGTGACGAATTCGCTGCGGTAATAGCCGAGATGCGCGACCGGGCCACCGAACGAGGTCAGCCCAAGCCGCAGGAAAATGCGCAGGACCTCCAACGGCGAGCCCCGGCGACCGGTCGCATTATCCGCTTCGGTGGCCGCAGTCATCGTCTCCCCCCGTTATCTCGAACCGACCTGGAAGCGTGGCCGGACCTCCTTGGCGAACAGCTCAAGCGTTCTGATGACCTCTTCCTGGGGGAGATTTCCAAGAAAGCCCGTCACCAGCATGAAGTTGCCGAACCCGAACTCCTCGTGAAGGGCGGTAATCCGCCCAGCGACCGTGTCCGGACTGCCCACGATCGCGACCTCGCGCAGCCAGCGCTCGGTTTCGAGCTCTTCCTCGGTCGAGATTTGCCGTCGCACCTGCTCGCCGCCGCGGCGATAGCCGGCGGTCAGCCTCTCAGCCGCCGGCCATGCCGCCTGCCACGCGGCCTCGTCGCTCTCGCCGACGACGACGAAGCGGCCAATCGGCACCTGCGCCACATCGCCGCCGGCATCCTTGAACGCTCGGATGCAGCGCCGGATGCTGTCTACCGATTGCTGGCTGCCCTGGAACAGGGTCAGTCCGCGCTGGCCGACCCACGCGGCGGACTCCTCGCGATATGTCGCCACGAAGACCGGCGGATGCGGCCGCTGGATGCATTTCGGCTCGATCGACTCGATGCGTGAGCCGACCTCGACTTTCGGCTCCGTCCAGTATCGGATCAGCTTCTCGAACGCCGCGTCGAAAGCGGCCGAGCGGTCCGCGTAGTCAAGCCCCCAGGCTTCGAAATACCGGCTGGTGTTGCCGCGGGAGACACCAAAGTCAACGCGCCCCTCGGAAAGCACGTCGAGCGTCGCGATCTCCTCCGCCAGCCTAATTGGTTCGAAGAGCGGTAGCACTAGAACGGAGAAGCCGATCCGAATTTTGCGGGTCCGCATCGCCAGGGCGGTCGCCAGCAGGATCGGGGAGAGACAGACACGGCTTCCCTGTCCGAAATGCTCCTCGTTGATCCACAGCCCGTCGTAGCCGAGCGTCTCTGCCAGTGGGCCGAGTTCCAGCAGACTCGTGGCGGACTCATCCAGGCCGGCGCCGCACCCAGACAGGTCAAAGCGCATTTTCGAACATACCCCCGAACACTCCCAATGACTTGCTACGAAACCCCGCTGCGGTTGCGGCCGGCCTTGCTCATGCGCCCTGCGGCAGCGCCTGGCCGTCCGTGTCGTCATGGTCCATGCGCATATGGCGCAGGACGGTCGGCGCGATATCGGTGAGGCAGGTCGGCCGGGTCTCCACCCTTGCCGTGAACCCGCCGCCCTCGGCGATGAGGAACGGGCGCTGTTCGTTGGCGCCGAGCCCGCCATGCTGGCCAAAGCCGATCTTGCTTTCGCTGTCCTCCGGGTTGAACACGATTGCGCCGTAGCCGGTGACCCCGTGCGGGTTGACCCGGTCGTCGGTCGCCATCGCCACCGCGACCTGCAATGCCGTGTCGGTCGGCAGTCCAACTTCGCTGAGCGTCGCACCGGCGACGACCCGGCCCGCCCAGTTCTCGCGAGCGAGGAAATCGGCGGTCGCGGCGGCCCGGCCACGCGCCGCCTCGCTGAAGAAAATCGTCGCCGAAATGCCCTGCGGCGCTACCACGACATCGCGCGATTGCGGCGCTTCCTTAAGCCCGGCGGCGATCAGGATCTCGTTGATGTCGACCGCCTCCGACACCGTCTCCATGCCGTGATCGGAGCCGGTCATGAACAGGATGTCCTCGCCCGAGGGATCGAGCCGGCGCACCGTCTCGAACACTTGGCGCACGCAGCGGTCGGCGGCGGCAATCGCCGCGCGGTGTTGCGGCGAGCCGAGCGGCGAATGATGGCCGGTATAATCCGGCTCGGAGAGCCACATCAGCGCCAAGGCGGGGGCGCGGTCTTCGACGATCTCGGCGCAGAACCGGTCGGTCATCGCCTGGTCGCCGGCGATGCCCTTCTTCAACCCCGCGCTCGCCGGGTCGTCGATCGGCGTCGCGCCCGGGCCATAGCTGCCCGCCGAATGGTAGATATAGCCGTGCCCGTCGGGGTCCTGGAAATAGGCGGCGCCGGGCGACACGTTCGAGCAGACGATCGACACTTCGCCATGCCAGCGCAAGCGCTCAGCCAAGGTCGGGACATGCAGCGTGCGGCCGGTGGCGCGGCGCATGCGCTCGCGAAAATCGGGCGCGCCGACATTGCGGCAGACCAGCCCGTCGCCTTCGTCGAGCGCTTGGGTATTGCCGTAAAGCCCGTGTCGCGCCGGCAGGCAGCCGGTGGCGATCGAGGCGCTCGACGCCCGCGTCGTCGAGGGAAAGACGCTTCGATGCGCGGCGAACGCGGTCGCGCGCTGCGACAGCTCGACGAGAAACGGGGTATCGGCCTCCCCGATCAGATCGCGGCGCAGGCTGTCGCAGATGACGATGACCGTGCGCTTGTCGCCCCTCATTGGCTCACTCCGTTGAGCGCGAAATCGAAGATATCGAAATTGCGCAGCCGCGTTTTCGGCTTGTCCTGGTATTCGCCATTCAGCAGGTGCGATAGGAGGAACGGCACGCGCTGCTCGCCGCGGCCGCCATGCGAGCGCAGCCGGTGGCCGGCGAGCTCGGACAAATCGTGCTCCGCCTCGCTCGCGCCGAGCACGGTGTTGGCATCGCCGGTGACGACGAGATCGGCTTCGCGGTCCCAGGGCAGCTCGTATTCCGCCGAAGCCGCCGCACGGTCCAGCACCTGGTCGATCCCGGGCAGACCGCGCACCGCCCGCGCCAGCTCGGCCGGCGCGATCCCGGTCTTGGCGTAGACGCGCACGAACGAGCCGAGCGCGCCGTGATGCCGCACAAATGGGTCTGTGATCGGGCAGATCACTCGCACCGCGCCGGCACCGAACTCGCGGTTCAACACGTCTTCGAGGAAGATGACGTGCGGGCTGCCGTCCGGCAGCGCCTTGTCGTTCATCCCGTGATCGGCGGTGACACCGACGACGCAGCCAAGTTCCATAAGACGGGCGATCCGCTGGTCGAGCGCGCGGTGGAAGTCGAGCGCTTCCGGCTCATCCGGCGCGTGGCCGTGCTGGACGTAGTCCGACAGCGACAGATAGAGCAGCTTGGCCCGGCTTTCTTCGACCAGCTTGATCCCGGCATCGAGCACGAAAAGCGACAGATCGGCGGAATACATGTCGGGCTTTGACCGCCCAACGAGCGCCTCGACCTTGTCGATGCCGTGCTCGGCGAGGGTGCAGCAATCGGCGAATTCCGAGGAAAAGCAGATACCCCCATGGGAGTTAACCACCCCATGCCCCAACATCCGCCGCAGCTTGTCCTTGGCGGTCACCGCGGCGATCGAAACGCCAGCCTGCGACATCGCCGCCAACAAAGTTGGCACCCGCAGCATCGCCGGGTCGGTCATCATCACCTCGGCGCCGGTGTCGCGGTCGAGCGCGAAATTGCCAGAGATGCCGTGGCGCGCCGGCGCCACGCCGGTGACGATCGAGACATTGTTCGGGTTGGTGAAGGTCGGCATCGCCGCATCGGCGAGGCCGCAAAAACCATTCTCGCGAAACCCGGCGATGGTCGGCAACATCCCGGCCGCGATGCCCGCTTCGAGATAGCGCGGGTCGCAGCCATCGGCGCAGATCACCACGGCCGGCCGGTTTGGGCGGCGATAGGTGCGGCCATTGACGCCAATTGGATCGATGACTGTCTGTTCCATTCGCGGCGCCTTCGCGGCAGGATTGGGCCTCGATTATAAAGGTAAACGGGGACGCTGGCGTGAAGATTGGCGCGGACATCACCCTCGACTGGCGGCGTTGGGCGGACCTCACTGCGCCGCTTCTGTACGAGCTGTTGCAGTTCCGCCAGGCGATCTTCGTCGTCGAGCAAGCCTCGCCCTATGCCGACCTCGATGGGCGTGACGCGCGTGCGGAACATCTGCTGCTGCGCCGCGCCGAAGCGCTGATCGGCTGCCTACGGCTGATCGAGCCCGACCCGCTGGTGCGGATCGGCCGGGTCGCGGTCGCTGCCGGAGAGCGCGGCCACGGTTTCGCCCGGCTGATGATGGAAGCGGCGCTGCAGCGCGCGGCCGAAATCTATCTGCACCGCGATGTCGCGCTCAGCGCCCAGACCTACCTCGAACCGTTTTACCAAAGTCTCGGATTCACGGCGATTTCGGCGCCGTACGACGATTACGGCGTGCCGCATATCGACATGATTGGCCCGGCGCGGGGAACCTGAAGCGCCAAATACGCGCAGCGGCGCACCCGCCTACATGCCTACAATCGCCGGATGAATATGTCCGGCGGGGTTTCCGCCTCTCGCGTTCCCCGCCAGAGCTGGGTGATCCTCGCCGCCGCCTTCACCGCGTTCACCATCGGCGCTGGGTTGATGCATTCCTACGCGGTCTTCCTCATCGCCTTCATCGAGGAATTCGGCTGGAGCCGCGGCGAGACCTCGATCGCCTATTCGGTGTCGCAGCTTGTCGCTGGAGGGAGTTCGCCGCTGGTGGGGACGCTGGTCGACCGGCTGGGCCCGCGCCGCCTCTTGCTGCTCGGCGGTGGCCTGCTGGTATTGGGTCTTGCCGCCAGCGCCTTTGTCCACCGTCTCTGGCAGATCGTCGCGCTCTATGGCGTGGTGATGACCTTCGGCTCGAACTGTCTCGGGCTCGTCGTCTTCGTCCCGCTCCTGTCGCGGGTCTTCGTGCGCCAGCGCGGTATGGCGATCTCGATCGTGCAGTCGGCGAACGGGTTCGCCCGCGCCGTGTCGGCGCCGACGGTGCAGTTCATGATCTCGGGGATCGGCTGGCGCACCACCTACCTCGTGCAGGCGGCGTTCATGGCCGCGTTGGTGTTCCCGCTCGCTGCCTGGTTCCGCCGGGCCGACCCGTCGCGCGCCGCCGCGGGCAGCGATCCCAGCGGCGACGCCGCTCCAGCCTTGTCGCTGGCGCTTGCGCCGCGCGGCGGCTGGACCCTGGCCGAGGCGGTGCGCACGCCGCATTTTTGGTTGCTCTTCGCGGTCTATCTCTTCACCGGCCTCGGCAGCTTTTTTGTCTCGCTGCACCAGCTCGCCTTCGCGGTCGATCGCGGCTTCGACAAGCTCTACGCCGCCGAGGTGCTCGGCATGGGCGCGTTCCTGGCGGTCTTCGGTACGATCGTTACCGGCACTCTCTCCGACTATATCGGCCGTGAGGTGTCGGCGATCATGGCCTATGGGTTCTCGATCGTCGGCGTCATTTGCGCGCTGTTGATCACCAATTCGAGCCAGCATCTGCTGCTATGGCTGCACGCTTGCCTCTTTGGGCTGACCTGGGGTGCGCGCGGCCCGGCGATCACCGCCAAGACCGCCGATTTGTTTCCGGGCGCGCAATTGGGCGCGATCCTCGGGGTCATCACCATCGGCAGCGGTTTAGGTGCGGCGCTCGGCTCGTGGGGCGCCGGGATCATCTTCGACCTGTCGGGGAGCTACAGGCTCGCCTTCATCCTGTCGATCGTCGCCTACTTGTGCGGCGTCGTCGCCTTCTGGGCGCTGCGCCGGCCGCCCGTGCCTAAGCCAGCTTAGCTGGCGATCAGTCCGGCAGCCGCCGCGGGGTCACGGAGACGAGTCCGCTCGGCCGGCAGGGCGAAGGTTACGGTCGTGCCGCGCCCTGGCTCGCTTTCGACCGTCAGCGTGCCGTCATGTAGCTCGACGAGCCGCTTCGCCAGCGGCAGGCCCAGCCCGGTGCCGCCATGCGGCCGGGTCAGCGAATTGTCGATCTGGCCGAACGGCTGCAACGCCCGCGGTATCTCGTCCGCGGTCATGCCGATGCCAGCATCCGCGACGAAAACCGCGATGCCGCCCGCGGGCGTGAGGGATGCCCCGACGCGGACCTTACCGCCGGATGGGGTGAACTTCACCGCGTTGGAGACGAGGTTGAGCAGAACCTGTTCGAGCCGAAGTTCATCGCCGGTGACCTCGAGTTTCGTTAGCTCGATATCGAGCTGCACGCTCGCGGCGGCGGCGCGATCGGAAACCATGCGGCGGCAGGCCTCGAACATCGCGGCGATTTGGACCCGCTCGTCGTGCAGCTCGAGGCGGCCAGCCTCGACCTTGGAGAGGTCGAGGAGGTCGTTGATGATCTGCAGCAGATGGTGGCCCGAGCCATGGATGTCCTGCGCGTAGTCGCGGTAGCGGGCATCGAGCGGGCCGAACAGCGCCGAGGAAAGCACCTCGGAAAACCCGATGATCGCGTTGAGCGGCGTGCGCAGCTCGTGGCTCATATTGGCAAGGAATTGGCTCTTCGCCTGGTTCGCGGCTTCGGATTCGTCTTTGGCCTTGCGCAATTCGTGCTCGATCGCGTGCCGAGCGGTGGCGTCGCGGGCAACCGCAAAGAGATACTCGGTGCCGTGGAATTCGAGATGGTTGACGGTCAGGTCGACTGGGATGACACGGCCGTCCTTGGTGATCCGGCGGCTCTCGAAGCTTTCGGCGGGACCGTATTTATGGGCCTTCCAACGTTCTTTCCACCGGTTCGGATCGAGCGTCGGATTGATGTCGAACACGGTCAGCGCGAGGAATTCCTCGCGCGTGTAGCCAAGCTGCTGGCAGACGGCGTCGTTAATGTCGACAAAATTGCCGGCCTCATTGATCAACGCAATGCCCTCGGATGAACGGTTCATCGCCGCTCTGGTCAGCAGCAGATCTTCTTCGGTGCTGAGCCGCATCGCGATTTCGCGCTGCAGCGTATCGGCGAGGTTGCGCAGGCGTTTGGCGCGCGACCGGTTGGTCGCCAGACAGAAGGCCAGCAACGCCGTCAGCAGCAGCCCGCCGGCGAGCGCGTACCAGCCGGTCCCTTTAGTCCGGTCGGCATGTTCGAAAACCCAGAGCGAGGCCACGACGCCCGGGCTTGCGACGAGCGCGGCTGGCCAGTGCCTGAGTAAGCCGATCCAATTCACACGCGGATCCTCGTAGGCCCTTTTGGGCCCAGAAGAACAAGGATGCCGCTGATTTGGTTGAATAACCGTAAAGGAAACCCGGCGCGGTTGGTTCGCGCCCTTGCTGGGCTAGGCTGGCTTGCGGACCAGCGCCTCGACCGTCGCGACCCTGCCCTGTTCGAGGTTGAGGCTCGAGTTGATCTGCATCTGCCGCAGCCGCTCGCCGAGGATCAGATGCGTGCCGAGCGGCCCCAGCCCCTCGGCTTCGAGCCGCTCGCGGTTGCGCCGCGTGGCGGGCTCAACGTCCTTGGTGGTATCGCGGAACGCCACGATCTCGAACCCGGCGGCGCGAAGGTCGGCCTCCATCTCCGCCGGCATCGCGAGGAAGCTGGTCGCCGCGCTCTCGGCCCACGGCACCGGGTAGATCAGCTTCCGTCCGTTTCCCGCACACAAATTCGACAGCGCCAGCACGCCGCCCGGCTTCAGCGCGCGGAACGCCTCGCGGTAAAAGCCGCGCTTGTCGGCGATGTTCATGATCACGTTCTGTGAATAGGCGCGGTCGAAGGCATTGTCGGGCACCGGCAAGGCGAGGGCGCTGCCGTTCCTGATCGTCACCCGATCTTCGAGCCCGGTGACGCGGTTGAGCGCCTGCGCCGCGGTACAGAATTCCGCGGTCAGGTCGACGCCGGTGACATGGACGTCGCAGTGAGCCGCGATCCATCGCGCCGGACCGCCGATGCCTGAGCCGATATCGAGCAGGTGCTCGCCTGGCTGGGGCTTCAAGACCTCGACGAGCTCCTTGGTGGCGACGATGCCGCGGCCGTGGAAATGGTCGAGTACAGACAAGGCATCGACCGTCACCGGCGCGTCGGCGCCGTTTGCGCTGCGCAGCGCGCTGATGATGCGCTCGGCGATCCCGGCATTGCCGTAATGCGACGCGACATCGGTCTCGATAGCCATGCCCGGTTCCTCGCGCTTAAATGCGTCCACCGCGATGCTAGCCGCATCGCACTTTATCGGGGAGAGCGCAGATGCCCTTGAAGATCGAACGGTTCCAGCCGCCGGGCTTGGATGTCCGGGTGCAAGAGGGTAAGGCGGCCTATTCGCATGTCGTCACGGTGACCGGGTCCGGCAAATTGATCTTCATCGCTGGGCAGCTCGCCCGCGACGGCAACGGCAATATCGTCGGTGCTGGCAACATGCGCGCGCAATTGGAGCAGACCTTCAAGAATCTCGACGCCTGTCTCAAGGCGGCGGGCGCAACCTGGGCCGACGTCATCAAGACCAACACCTTCGTCACCGATTACGATGCCTTCTCGCAGTGCCGCGATGTGCGCATGCGCTATTTCGGCGTCGCCACCCCGACCAGCACGACAATCCGGATCAGTGGCCTGGCTCAGCCCGAGGCGATGGTCGAGATCGAGATGATCGCCGCGGTGGATTGACGCCGTTACTTGATCGCCTCGTAGAGTCGCTCGTCGTAGAGCGCGCCTTCGAACGGCACCAGCTTGGCGCGGAATTGCCTGGTGTGGTCGGCGAGCGCATGGGCCTGGCGGGCGGCGCGATCGCTCCACGCTTCGATTAGGTGAAAGTGGTTGGCGTGGCCGTCCCATACGACCGCGTCGAAGCGTTGCGTGCCGGGATCCTTGCGGCTGTCGTCGGCGAGCTGCTTGACCATCGCCGCGACCTCGTCCTTGCCGGCCGGAAAGACGTCGGCATGGGTGAGCACATAGACCGACCTGCCGATATCGGCGCTCGCTTGCGCCGGCGCGACCGCTAGCGGCAGAAACTGGCGCGCGTCGAACGGGCTGGCGAACACCGGCTGCAGCTTGTCGCCGAGCGCCTTCATCGCCGCGCCATGCGCATCGAGCGCGGCCTTGTCGCGCCACGCCTCGACGATGGCGAAGCGGCCGGGCCGGCCGATCTCGTGCAGCAAGGTCAATTCGCCGTTGCCGTCTTCCTTGCGCGTCGCGGCGGAAAATTGCCGAAGCAGGCCCTCGCTCTTGCGCGCGGTGGCCGGGTCGACCTCGAAATAGGTGACGACATAAATACCAGGGCTCGCCGGCGGCTGTTGCGCGCGAGCCGGCTGGATCAATCCAGCGAGCATAATTCCGCTCAGCAATAACAATGACATCGACCGCATCGCGCGCCTCCCCAATCTGCCACGCCCGCTAGTTGGGGCGTTGTGATCGGGGATGCTCGCACGACCGGCGGGCGCGACGCAAATCGCCGCCGCTTGTTACTTAAATTTCGGCATCACCTCGCCGCAGATCAGCTGCAGCGAGCGCATCATCACCTCGGCCGGGATCGCCGCGCCGAAATTGAGCTCGAAGAGAATTCCGTCGATGGCGAGCTCGGCCTCGAGTTCCTTCAGCCGGTCGACCACCGTGTCGGGTCCGCCGACGATAACCTTGTCGCGCAGCACGTCCTCATAGGTCGCCGTTCTCACCTCTTCGAGCTCGGCGCGGCGGCGGACATTGGGCGAGCCTTCGAGCCGGGTGATCAGCGATTTGTAGCCCGCCATGATGCTCGGTTCGCCCTCGGCGAGGGCCTTCTTGTCGTCGTCGCCGACATGCATCGATAGGCGCAGGTAGACTTCGCCGTGCCCGGGATGCCCAGCCTCGTCATAGGCGTCGCGATAGGCCTTCAGGTCCGGCTTCAACCCCATCAGCGATCCGCTGCGCACCGAGACGAAAAGCGGGTAGCCGAGCCGGCCCAATGTCGGGAAGGTATCCTCGCTCGCCCCGGCGATGCGGATCGGCGGGTGCGGCTGCTGATAGGGCCGCGGCACCGCCTTGGCCTGATCGAAGCTGTGAAACTTGCCCTCGTAAGAAAAGGTTTCGTCGGTCCACGCCTTCTTCAAAATCTCCAGCGTCTCGTAGAACCGCTCGCGGCTCTCCGAATAGGGCACGCCATAGGCGGCGTAGCCGCGCGGGTTGCCGCTGCGCCCGGCGCCGAGGATGAACCGTCCGCGGCTCACCTGGTCGACCGTCGCGGTCTCTTCGGCGAGGCGCAGCGGGTGGGTCAGCGGCAAGACGTGCACCGCGGTGCCGATCTTGATGCGCTTGGTGCGCGCGGCGATCTGCCCGGCGACATTCATCGGCGCGCTCAGCACCGAGCGGCGCGCCTGCTGGTGAATCTCGGCGAGCCAGAACACGTCGAGCCCCCAGCGGTCGGCGGCTTCGACCTGCTCGAACCCCTGGTCGAAGGCGTCGGCATCGGATTGCCCCGCCACCTGCCGGTGAAACTCGTGGTACCAGCCGAACTCCATGACCTTGTCCTCATCTCGCTTTGCGCAACCCTAGGCCGCGTCCCGCCATCAAACAAATACTGTTGTTTGATCCGCTCCATACCAACACGGCATGACAAGCGTGTATGCTTGCCCCATCGCCTCGCAACAAGGATGCCGCGATGGAGCTGCGCAGCCTCTCTTATTTCGTCCGCATCGCCGAACTGGGCAGCATTACCCGCGCCGCGGCGCATCTCCATGTCGCCCAGCCGGCGCTAACCCGCCATGTCCAGCGTCTCGAGGACGAGCTCAATGTCGCGCTCTTCACCCGCGCCAATAGGGGCGTGCGGCTGACCGAGGCCGGGCAGAAGCTGCTCGACGGCGCCACCCGCATCCTGCGCGACATCGAGCGCACCGGCGACGAGATCCGCGCCCAGGACGCGCATCCCAGCGGCAAGATCATCCTCGGCATCACCCCGACCCTGTGCCCGGTGCTGGTGCCCGACCTCTTCGCCCGCATGCGCCGCGACTACCCGATGATTGAGTTGAAGGTCATGCATGCCGGCATGGTGCGGCTCGAGGAATTCGTCATCGACGGCCGCGTCGACATCGCGCTGCTCTCCGAGCTGTCGCGTAGCCGCCTCATTGTCTCGACCCGGCTCGCCGAGGAGGAGATGGTGCTGGTGACACGGCCCGGCGCGCGACCGCCCGGGATCGTCGGCGGCGACGAATTGCGCGCGACACCGCTCATCCTCGGCGACGGGCTCAGGGCGGCGATGGACGCGCTGCTCGCCGGGCTCGGCATCGAACTCACGGTCGACACCGAGCTCAACGACCACGAGACCATCCGCCTGATGGTGCAACAGGGCGCCGGCGCGGCGGTGCTGCCGTTGTCGTCGGTGTCGAAGGAATGCGCCCGCGGCCTCCTCGCGGCGCACCGCATCACCGCGACCGGCGTCTATCGCACCTTGGCTCTGGGAGTGCGGGCCGGCCGCAACGCCTCGCCGGCGCGCGAGGCCGCCGCCCGCATGCTGCGGGCGATGATCGACGAAATGGCCGACGAGGGACGGCTGGCGATGGCCGCAAAGCGTCTGGTGCCGCGTCGGAAGCTGCGTGTCGCGTCCTAATCGATAAAATCGAAGACGATGAGGCGGCTCTGGCGCGTTCGTCCGCTCGCGGCATGCGCGGTGAGTATCGCTGTTGCAGTTGCGGTTATTTCGGCTTCGGCGCCCGCGGCGGACTTTAGTGCCGCTGATGCCCTGATGACCCGTCTTATGTCGACGTACGATATCCCGGGCGCGGCGCTGGCATTGATCAAAGACGGCAAGATTGTATTGGAGAGAGGATACGGGTTTCGAGACTTGGAGACTCATGCTCCTGTCACCACCGCGACCCTCTTCAACATTGGCTCCATCTCGAAATCATTCACCGCGCTCGGCATCGCTCAACTGGTCGATCAGCATCGGGTCGATCTCGACGCACCGGTTATCAGATACGTTGCTGATTTGCGGCTGAGCGATCCGCGCGCCGCGCAGACGGTGACGTTGCGGCAGTTGCTGTCGCATACGAGTGGCTTTCCCCCGGACGAGCAATGGCCTCCTCAAGTACCCGCGACTCGTCCGGGAATTGTCCGTGAGTTCGCAACGATGCCGATCACTGCGCCACCTGGGGCGCGGTTTCAGTACTGTAGCCGGTGCGTCGTGCTCGCCGCGTACGTCCTTGAACAGATTACTGGCCAATCGTGGGAAACCTACACCCGGGCACAGATCTTTGAGCCGCTCGGCATGACCACTGCCTCATTCGGTCCACTCGGGTTAGAGCAGGCGCCTGACCGAGCACAGCCGTATCGGCATGACGCTGTCTTGGGCGAGGTTCCGGTACCGTGGGACCGTCTGCTGTACTTGCAGCCCTTGGCGCCTGCGGGCGGCATCAATGCAAGCATCGGTGAAATCGCACGTTACGCACTGCTTCAAGTCAACGACGGAACGATGTCCGGACAGCGGCTGGTCTCTGCGGCCATGGTGGCGGAGTTGCATCGCGCGGAGATCGCCGTTGGGAACGACTGGACGCCTTCCGCTCGCATTGAAGACCTGCATTATGCGCTGGGATGGTTCACTGCCGAGATGAACGGCCTGCGCCTCGTCTCTCATAACGGCGCGAACCCCGGCTACCGCGCTGCGATTGTACTGGCTCCGTTCTCCAAAGCAGGCGTGGTCGTCCTGACAAACGGGGAGTCAAATCCCTTTACCGATGCGGCCACGCGCAGCCTTATCGAGCAAGTTATTCGATAGCAATCCGCGCGCGCCTTGGTCTCGCAGATCGAGCCGTTCAACGCTCTCGAAGCTCGCTTTGCGGCAAAGAGCAATTGACTGTGCCGTGCCCGCCAGGGCCATGCCGGAACACTATAGCCAGGATAATCATCGAGTATTTTGAACATTGCTGCGCTGCGCCGTAATCTGTGCCCCAAGGTCAGGCGAGGAGCGCACCATGCGGTTCGGTTTGTTCGGCAGCGCGGCGGCCAGGCGTCCGTCGAGCGCCGAGGCGGCGGAATTCGACAGCGCCGAGGGATTCCGCGCCTTCATCGACTACAATGTCGAGGCCGAGGGCTTCGGCTTTCACGGCACCTTTGTCGTCGAGCATCATTTCACCGGCTACGGCCAGGTGTCCGCGACCCTCAACCTCTTGACCTGGCTCGGCGCGCGCACCACGACCCTGCGCCTCGGCACCGCGGTCATCGTGCTGCCCTGGCACAACCCGGTGCTGCTCGCCGAGCAGGCCGCGACCCTCGACCTCCTCTCCGGCGGCCGGCTCGATTTCGGCATCGGCAAGGGCTATCGCTACAACGAGTTTCAGGGCTTCTGCGTCGATATGGACGAGGCCGACGCGCGCTTCGAGGAATGCCTCGACGTGCTGGTCAAATCCTGGACCTCGAACGAGAAATTCTCGCATCGCGGCAAGTATTGGGCGTTCGGCAATGTCGTCGTCGAGCCGCCGACCGCGCAGCGCCCGCACCCGCCGATCTGGATGGGCGCCGGCGGCGAGTCCTCGGTCCGCCGCGTCGCCGAGAAGGGCTACAACCTGCTCCTCGGCCAATACGCCCAGCCCGCCGACGTCGCCAAGTCGATCGCCGCCTATCGCGCCGGGGTGGAGGCGCAGGGCCGCCGCTTCGACCCGATGTCGGTCGGCGTCACCCGCGCCTTCTTTGTCTGCGATAAGGATGCGGACAAGGAAGCGGCGCTCGAGCGCCGCCTCGCCAACCGGGTGCGCCAACTCAAACTCGCCACCCGCCCCGCCGGCACCGTTCATGGCGGCCCCGACCGCGCCACCGGCGATCCCGATGTGATCAACCGCGGCAGCGCGATGTACGGCACCCCCGACCAGATCGCGAAAAAGCTCGACGAGCTCCGCGAGGCCGGGGTCGGCTATGTGCTGGTCAATGGCGGCGGCTCCGGCGGCGGCGAGCGCGGCCGGGTCAGCATGCGCCGCCTCGCGCGCGAGGTGATGCCGCTTTTCGCCGACGAACCGGCGGCGCGCGCTGCAGAATAATCAATACGTTAGGGAGCGATCTTCATGAAGATTCACAACTTGTACACCGACGCCGGCGGCGAATCGCATTTCCGCGACATCGAGATCGATTGGGTCGAGGAGCGGCGCGGCAGCAAGCTGTCGAAGAAGCTGCCGGCGACCGGGGTCATCTTTCGCGAGACCGAGGCCGAGCACAACATCACCTGGCACCCGGCGCCGCGCCGGCAATACATCGTCAACCTCGATGCCGGGGTGAAGATCACCGCCAGCGACGGCGAGAGCCGCTTTATCAAGGCGGGCGAGATCATCCTCGTCGAGGACACCAACGGCAAGGGCCACCTCTCCGACCACATCGAGAACAAGATCCGCCATTCGATCTTCATCCCGATCGAGTAACGTAATTCTCCTCTTTCACCTCCCGCGGGCTTGACCCGCGGGTCCACGTCTTCTAACGCCGACAGTGGTAAACAAAGACGTGGATGGCCGGATCAAGTCCGGCCAAACGGGATTGAAAAATCCCTGGTGAGCCGCTAGAGTTCAGCGTTTCTGCCATCTTTCCACCCACCCGGAGGGTAATCTGGGAGGGTAAACAGTGATGGCCAGAATGTACCGTATCCCCAAGCCCGAACCCCGCAAAAACGACATCCTCGCGGTGCAAATCCGCGTCCCCGCCGAGCTTCAGAGGCTCATCGGGAAAACCGTGCTCCGCCGCATGTGATCGACTCGACGGGGTAGAACGGGGTAGGCAAGGAGGGTAGCAACCGCTCTGCCCGGTGTGTGGAAAACCGCAGAAAACCTGGACTCAGGAATCGCCTTGGCCGGATCAAGTCCGGCCAAGGGGTTTAGAAATGAGTGACGGTAACCTCGAAGACCGCGCCGCGATCCACGACCTCTTCACCCGCTATTGCTGCGCCCTCGACAATGGCGAGATCGAGACCGTCGTCGCCTGCTTCACGGCGGACGCGGTGCTCAAAAGCCCGGTCATCGACATCAAGGGGCACGGCGAAATCCGCGCCTTCGCCGGCCGTTTCGCCGCCCAGCGCGCCGCCGGTACGCAGTTCCGCCACCTGGTCACCAACATCGCCGCGGCGATCGACGGTCCCAGGGCGACGGCGACTGCCTACCTGCTGGTGCTGATCTCAAAGGACGGCAGCCACCGCACCCTGCCGCCCGGCCGTTATGAATGCGATCTTGTCAAAGAGGACGGTGCCTGGCGCTTCTCGCGCCGCACCGTCTTTCACGACCACGACTACACGCTTGAGGGTATTTGAGCCGGACGCTACGCCGTGCTCGGGATTAAAGCTTTATGATGCAAACCAACACGAGAGCTAAGACGAACGCGATCGCGACAACGATTTCGCCATGCGCGCGTTCTCGATCGAAACGGTGAGTTCGTTCAGTGTTGGGCCCGGGGCGCGGTTTTCTGATTAACGCGCCGTCGATGATCCTGCCATCGATAATCCTGCCGTCGACGATCGTCGGGTCGACGATCTTGGCGCCGATGATTTGGGCATCAATGATGTCGGCGTCATGCGCCGCTTCTTCGTAAGCGAGAGCCATGGCTGATCTCCCTTTGATGGGTCAAAGCCGGGCTCGACATATAAAAGAACGGTCGAGAAAAATAAGGATAGCATAAGTATTTTCTCACCCCAACCTGAAAATGCTACGGGCAGCGCGCTTACAAGACGGTGAGCAGTGAGAAAGCCTACCCCTGCGGCCGGTGGCGTTTGACCGCCTCGGGGTTGGTCGAATCCGCGCCCATATAGACGCCGCGCTCCCAGGTGCGCTTGAGCGGATCGGACACCTTGAGCGACATCTTTCCGACATGCTGGACCTCGATCTCGACCGTCTCGCCGTCCTGCAGCGCGCCCAACCCCTCATGGTTGGTGCCGCAGGCGATCAGATCGCCCGAATTCAACGTCATCACCGTCGAGGCGAACTCAATGAGCTCCGGCACCCGGTGCTCCATGTCGTCGGTGTTGTAGTTGTGGCGCAGCTCGCCATCGCTCCAGAAGCGGACATGGAGATCGTTGGGCTCGGGGATCTCGTCGGCAGTGGCAATGCAGGGTCCGATCGGCGCAAAGGTGTCGAAGGATTTGCCGAGCCAGCTCCCGGGCTGCTGCACCGGCCAGGTCCGCCGCCCTTCGCCGCGC
>DATNJF010000324.1:0-6999 GCA_035604035.1 Allostellaceae bacterium
GGTCGACCCGCCCGTCCCAAGTCAGCCCGCCGGTCGGGCCGTTATCGACGCTGGGATCACCCTCTTCCTCGGAATCGAAATAATGCTCGGTGAATTGTGGGACCGATTGCAGGTAGCGCAGCGACGGCGTCGCGCGCAGACCGGGTTGCTGTAGATCGGCGCCGCCGAACTGAACCGGCAGATCGTTGGCCGGGCCGAAGGCGTGCGCCGGATCGTGGCACGAGGCGCAGGAGAGCTTGCCTGAAGCGGACAATGCCGGGTCGCTGAAGAGCGCCCGGCCGAGTTCGGTCATCTCGCGTACCTGGGTATAGACATCGGCCCGAGAACGGCCGCTATCGGCGTGAACAGGCCGGCACGCGAGCGCCAGCACAGCGAACGCCACCCCTCCAAAGACCGCCGCGGAAACCGGCCAACGCATCGCGCGAGGATGACCGAACGCGCAGTTCAATTCCAGGTCCGGGTGGCACATGAATCCGATCCCAGTCCGTCACAAAAGTGATACAGACGGGCGGTTTAATCGCCCGCCTTTTCTCAGCCGACGGTCGTTCCCGATGAAACATGCCACAACCTTGGCGGCAATCCTGGCCGCCAGTTCCTTTTGTTGCGGCGTCGCCGGTGCCGCCGATACGCCGGCCAAACCACCGGGGGTCGTCGGCCAGATCGACACGATCGTCGTGATCTACGCGGAGAACCGCAGCTTCGACGATCTCTACGGCTTCTTCCCGGGGGCCAACGGTATCACCGCCGCCTCGAAAACCAGCCTCACTCAGCGCGACCGCGACGGCAGTGTGCTGAAGGAGCTGCCGCCGATCTGGGGCGGGCTCACCGGCAAAGGCGTCACTCCGGTCGTCAACGAGGCGCAAACCGCGCACCTGGCCAACAAGCCGTTCGCCATCAACGACCCCAAGGGCTTCAACCTGCCGCTGAGCGTTGCCACCCGCGACATGTGGCACCTCTTCTATCAAAATCAGATGCAGATCGACGGCGGCAAGAACGACATGTTTGCCGCTTATGCCGATGCGGGCGGGCTGGTGATGGGCCACTACACGATCGGTGCGGCGGATTTGCCGCTGTGGCAGGTGGCGCAGAAATACACGCTCGCCGACAACTTCTTCCAGGGCTCGTTCGGCGGCTCGTTCCTCACGCATTTCTGGCTGGTCTGCGCCTGCACCCCGACCTACCCGCATGCCGACCAGAGCCCGGCAAAGAACTTAATCGCGACCGTCGATGATACCGGCACGGCACTGAAGCTCGCCGACAACTCGCCGAAATCGGCGCTCGATGGCCCGCCGAAATTTGTCCACGCGGGGCAGATCACGCCGGATTTCTATGCCATCAACACGATGCAGCCGCCCTATCAACCGAGTTCAAACAAGCCGCCCGCCGACGGCGACCCCACGCTTGCCGACCCGGCCGCGGCGACGACACTGCCGCCGCAAACGATGCAGAACATCGGCGATCTGCTGTCGGAAAAGGGCATCGATTGGGCCTGGTACGGCGGCGCTTGGCAGATGGCGCTCGATCATGACTCCGACCTAAAGTCGGTTGAGTTTCAATATCATCATCAGATCTTCAACTATTTCGCCGACATGGCACCCGGTACCGACGCGCGCGCCAAGCACCTGCGCGATGGCGGGCGCGACGGCGCCGCCTTCCTCCAGGCGATCGACACCGGGACGCTGCCGCCGGTCACCTTCTACAAGCCGCAGGGCAACCTCAACGAGCATTCGGGTTATGCCGCGGTCCTCGCCGGCGACCAGCATATCGCCGATGTCATCGCGCATCTCGAGAGGAGCCCGCAATGGGGTCACATGCTGGTGGTCGTGACCTATGACGAGAACGGCGGCATCTGGGATCATGTCGCGCCGCCCAAGGCCGACCGTTGGGGCCCCGGCTCGCGCATCCCGACCCTGATCGTGTCGCCCTACGCCAAACGCGGCTTTGTCGACCACACGCAGTACGACACGACGTCGATATTGACCTTCATCACCGAGCGCTTCGGACTTCCGGTGTTGCCGGGGCTAACCGCGCGCGCCGCCGCGCTCAAGGCGCACGGCAGCAAGCCGAATGGCGACCTGACCGCAGCACTGACGACGACGACGCACTGAAAGCAGTTCGGGCGGGTGACAGCGCCGGCCCCCGCCCGAAACCGCCGAACTCAGAAGATGCGTCTTAGCAGGGCGCGCACCAGCAATTGCCGGCTGGTCCGCACACGCGGTGACGGCCCGGCGCACATTCGCCCGGGCCTCCATTGCAGGCGGCGGGGTGGACTGGCGTGTATGGCCCGGCCAGCGGAACCGGCGACGCCGGAGGTGCGGCACTGGCCTGGAGGGCGAGCGCGCCCAAGGCGGCGGTGGCGGCGATAGCGGCAGCGATAATGAGGCTTCTCATCGGTGGTTTCCCTCCTTTGCCTTTGTCGCAAGCAAAGGTTCTCACCGTTCGGTGAATTTCGCCAGAGCGACCGCGATCCACGGTTCAAAAGAACCGTCAGCCGCCGGTTGCGCCTCACACCGTCAGATAGGCGCGAACCGCGGTTTCGTCCATTTCACTGCCGCGGCCGGACAACACCACCTCGCCGCGCTGCATCACGACATAGGCGGCACCAAGATCGCGGGCGAATTCAAAATACTGCTCGACCAGGAGAATCGCCATGTCGCCGCGCTCGGCGAGGCTCTCGATGACCCGGCCGATGTCCTTGATGATCGACGGCTGAATGCCTTCGGTCGGCTCGTCGAGAATCAGCATGCGTGGACGCATGACAAGCGCCCGGGCAATCGCGAGCTGCTGCTGCTGTCCGCCGGACAAATCGCCGCCCTGGCGGCCAAGCATCTCCCTCAGCACCGGGAAAAGTTCGTAAATCTCGTCGGGGATGTGGCGGAGATGACGCGGCAGTATCGCGAACCCGGTTTGGAGATTTTCGAGGACCGTCAGTCGCGGAAAGATCTCACGCCCCTGAGGGACGAGCGCGAGGCCAGCGCGGGCCCGATCGTAGGGCGCCAAGTTGCTGATGTCGGTGCCTTCCCAGAGGATATGCCCCGAGCGGATCGGCAGCAGGCCAAAGATCGCGCGCAAGAGACTCGTCTTGCCGACCCCGTTGCGCCCAAGGATGCAGGTCACCTCGCCTTTTTTCGCGGTTAGGCCAACGCTACGCAGCGTGTGGCTGGCCCCATAGAATTGATCGACCCCGTAGACCTCAAGCATCGCTCAGCGCCCAAGATAGACTTCGATGACGCGCGAGTCGTCCTGGATCTCGTCGATCGATCCTTCCGCCAGCACCGATCCCTCGTGCAGCACCGTCACCTTGACGCCGAGGGCGCGGACAAAGGCCATGTCGTGCTCGACGACGACCAGGCTGCGGGTCCGGTTGATGTCGCGCAGCAGCTCGGCGGTCTGCGCGGTTTCCGCATCGCTCATCCCGGCAACGGGTTCGTCGACCAGCAGCAGCTGGGGTTCCTGCGCCAGGAGCATCCCGATTTCCAGCCACTGCTTCTGCCCGTGCGACAGATCGCCGGCGCGCCGGTGGCGATCGTCGACCAGGCGGATCGTCGTCAGCAGCTCGTCGATCCGTTCGCGCTCGGACGCCTTTTCCCGCGCCCACAGCATTGACCGCGGATTGCGGTCGCCGGCCAGCGACAAGAGCAGGTTTTCGCGCACCGAGAGCGGCTCGAACACGGTCGGGCGCTGGAACTTGCGGCCGATGCCGAGCCGGGCGATCGCCGGCTCGTCGAGGCGTGTCAGGTCGTGATCGGTATCGAAGATGAGAACGCCGCTATCCGGCTTGGTCTTGCCGGTGATGACGTCCATCATCGTGGTCTTGCCGGCGCCGTTGGGGCCGATCACCGCGCGGAGCTCGCCCGGTTCCAAGGTCAGCGACAGGGCATTCAGGGCCTTGAACCCGTCGAATGTGACGGTCACGTCTTCAAGCACGAGCAGCGGGTCGCTCATCCGGCGAGCTCCCGCGCCGCCGACTCGGCGGCGGCGGCACCCGGTGCGTTATCGGCTGCGGCCTCGGGCCTCGCGGCCCCGCCGCGCAGCATGAACAGACCGATAATGCCGCGCGGAAGGAACAGCGTGACGAGGATGAACAGCCCGCCCATCGCAAAGAGCCAGAATTCCGGGA
The DNA here is from genome assembly GCA_035604035.1 of Allostellaceae bacterium. GTDB lineage: Bacteria > Pseudomonadota > Alphaproteobacteria > ATCC43930 > CGMCC-115725 > DATARH01. The sequence goes on from DATNJF010000324.1 coordinate 4,121, forward strand.
ATGCGTTGGTCAACCACGTCTTGCCCAAATTGACGAGGATCGCGCCGAGGATCGCGCCGGCGAGCGTGCCGCGGCCGCCGACGGCGACCCAGATTACCGCCTCGATCGAATTGCCGGGAGCGAACTCCGAGGGATTGATAATGCCGACCTGCGGCACGTAGAGGGCGCCGCCGATCCCGGCGATGATCGCCGAGACCACCCAGACAACGAGTTTATAGGATTCCGGACGGTAACCGAGAAACCGGGTGCGCGATTCCGCGTCGCGCACCGCGATCAGTACCTTGCCGAAGCGCGAACGGGTCATCCCCCGCGCCAAGAGGAAGGCTGCCGACAACACCGCAGCGCTGATCAGCATGAGCCCGGTCGCCGTGCTCTCGCGGTTGAGCGGGAAACCGACGATGTCCTTGAAATCGGTCATCCCGTTGTTGCCGCCAAAACCCATGTCGTTGCGGAAGAAGGCGAGCATCAAGGCATAGGTCAGCGCCTGGGTGATGATCGACAGATAGACCCCCGAGACGCGCGAGCGAAACGCGAACCAGCCGAAGGCAAAGGCCAACACCGCCGGCACCAGCATCGTCATCGGCAGAGCGAACCAGAAATGGTCGAACCCTTGCCAGTACCAGGGCAGTTGCTTCCAGCCGATGAAGACCATGAAATCGGGGAGGATCGGGTCGGCATAAACGCCGCGAGCGCCGATCACGCGCATCAGGTACATGCCCATGCAGTAGCCGCCGAGCGCGAAGAACGCGCCGTGACCCAGGGTGAGAATTCCCGCGTAGCCCCAGACCAGATCGATCGCCAACGCGAGGATCGCGTAACAGAGGTATTTGCCGACGAGCGAGATCACGAAATTCGGTACGTGCGCCGCGCTGGCCGCCGGGGTCAGCAGGTTCAAGGCCGCGAGCAGCACCGCCGCGCCAAGGACGCAGCCCAAGGTGATCGGGGTGAGCCGGTCGAAACGCATCATGCTTCGGCAACCCTACCCTTGAGCGGGAAGAGGCCACCCGGCCGGCGCTGGATGAAAAGGATCAGCAAGACGAGGACCAGGATTTTCGCCAGGACCGCACCGGCGAACGGCTCGACGAACTTGTCGACGACGCCGAGCAGCATCGCGCCTACCAAGGTGCCCCACAGATTGCCGACGCCGCCCACCACCACCACGATGAAGCTGTCGATGATGTAGTTCTGACCGAGATTGGGGCTGACATTGTCGATCTGCGACAGCGCGACCCCGGCCATCCCGGCGATCCCGGAACCGAGGCCAAAGGTCAGCGCGTCGATCACTGGGGTGCGAATGCCCATGGCCGCCGCCATGCGGCGGTTCTGCGTCACGGCGCGGATGCTGCGGCCAAGCCCGCCCCAGCGCAGCGCCGCCATCAGGGCGCCAAGAACGAGGATCGCGAAGAGGATGATCCACAGCCGATTGACGGTCAGCGTCAGTCCGCCCAAGTCAATCGAGCCGCTCATCCAGGCGGGCGACGACACGTCCTGATTGGTCGGCCCAAAGATGGTTCGCACGGCCTGCTGCAAAATGAGGCTCAACCCCCAGGTGGCGAGCAATGTCTCGAGCGGGCGCCCGTAGAGGAAACGGATCAGCGTGCGCTCGATCAGGACGCCGAGCGCGCCGGCCACGACAAAAGCCGCCGGCACGGCGATCAGCAGGCCGAACTGATCCAATGCCGGCGCGAACGCAGCAATGAGGCGCTGGACGACAAAGGTCGTGTAGGCGCCGGTCATCACCATCTCGCCATGCGCCATGTTGATGACCCCCATCACCCCGAAGGTGATAGCGAGCCCGGAGGCGGCGAGCAGCAGCACGGCGCCAAGGCTGATGCCGTAATAGACATTCTCGGCCAGGCCCCAGAGCTCCATCTTGCGATCGATGCCGGCGATGGCGGTAGCGATCGCCGCGGCAACCGACGGCGGCTGGTCCTGGAGCGACTGCAGAAGGCTGCGCGACTGCAAATCGGCGCGGTTGGCGAGCTCGTGAACCGCGGCCAAGCGATCGGGCTCCGTTCCGTTGCCGGATTTGAGGAGCGCGGCGGCATGCGCCTCGCGCAGCACACGCGCGACCCCCGCGTCCTGCTCGCTGACTAGCGCCTTTTCAATCAGCGGTAGAGCGCCGGGATCGGCCGAGAGGAACAGCGCCTCGGCCGCCTTGCGCCGGGCCGCCGGGTCTTTGGCGAACAGGTCGAGCGCACCCTCCGCGGTCTCGATCGCGGCGCGGACCGTGTCGCTGACGATGACCTTGCGAATATTGTTCAGCGCCGGGGCATCGACCGGATCGCCGGTGCGCGCATCAATGTACCCCTTGTCGGTACGGATATAGAGCGGCGGGTCGGGCCGCGGCCATTTCCAGGCATAGAGCTTGCCGTCGCGCAGCGCGTCGAGGACCGCGGCAGCGCGCGGATTGCCCGAGATCGCCAGCCCGGTCACCCCGCGCGCCTCGACATCTGCCGTGGTGGCGGTAATGTCGGTGAACGGATCCTGCTGGGCTCGCGCCATCCCCGGCAATACCAGGAACAGCGCGAGTATCAGGGTGACGAGAAAGCCACGCGGGAAGGCGCGCCGAGGGCGGCAACCTTCCCGCGAAGCCAGACCCATGTTGCTCAGGCCTTTTTCGTTCCGAGACACTTGCCGGCGACGACGTCGTAGCTGCCGCAGGACATCGGCGGCAGCCAGTCACCGATCAGGTTCTTGCTTTCCGGCAGGTAGGGCGACCAAGGCTGGGCGACGACGAGACCTGGGGTTTGCCAGACGACGTTGAACTGCCCGTTCCCCTGGATCTCGCCGATCAGCACCGGCTTGGACAGGTGATGGTTCGGCATCATCGTCGAGTAGTCGCCTGACAGGTTCGGATAGGACACGCCGACCATCGC
>DATNJF010000325.1:0-5600 GCA_035604035.1 Allostellaceae bacterium
CCGGAGCGACCGGCGGCGCATCCGGCAAGTGCTTCACGGCGAAGTTGTAGGCGATGCGCTCGAGAGTCTCGATCTCGTCGAGGTCGGCGGAGATTGCTTTGAGTTCGTCGGCATACCGCGCCTCGATCGCGGCGCGGCGGCCTTTGAGCTCTTCTTTCACCTGTTGGATGTAGTCCGGGGTCAAGTTCCACATGGCGGCGGTCACTGTCATCGAAGGTTGCGGTTCCACCACTGATACATACGTTCGGTTAACCGGTTGTTAATATTCGACGATCCTCTAGGGCGCACGCCGTGGGGAGTGGTGCGATCAATCACCGATGGAGCGCGGCCTAATCGTCGAGGTAAAGCCAGTTCGGCCACGAATTTTCCCTCTTCGCTCCGATCGCTCGTCACAGCCCGCTACGTCTCAGAGGGTGACGCAGAAAATCGTGCTATGGTCCCGGATCGTCGGAGCCAGCGGCCAAGCCCTCGATGGTGTGTCGTCTGAACCAGCAGAAATCGTGGCGGGGCGCCGTTCCTTTGGGCTTCGGCGAACCTTGAAATGACGCCGGGCGCTTCCGACAGCGATCAGGACCGAACAATCATCGCCAGTCCGCGCGGGGGTGCCACGCTAGGGCCGGGCACCAAGATATTGAACGATACCTACATCATCGAGCGTTGCCTCGGCAAAGGCGGCATGGGTGAGGTTTACGAGGCCAAACACATAGAATTAGGATCGAAACGCGCGATCAAAATAATCCTGCCCGAATACGCGAAGAATACTCAGTATGTCGGCTTATTTATTGAGGAGGCGCGGAAGTTAAGCCGCGTCACCAATGACGCGATCGTACGATATTTTGAGTTCTCGCGCGACGAGACAGGCGCCCGCTATCTAGTTATGGAGTTTGTCGACGGAGAGTCGCTGTCCGCAGTATTGGATCGCCGTTGCCTGACCCCGGCAGAAGTGATCGAGCTTATCGTGCGCCTCGCGCAGGGTCTCGCCGCGGCTTACGACCAGGGGATCAAGGCCCATCGCGACATTTCACCGGCCAACATCCTGCTGCCGCAAGGCCGGGTCGATCTCGCCAAGGTGATCGATTTCGGCATCGCGAAATCGGCTGACGGCGGCATGACCCTGATCGGCAGCGACTTCGCCGGCAAATATTCCTATGTGTCGCCCGAGCAGGTCGGCCTCTTCGGCGGCCCGGAGCAGGTCGACGAGAAATCGGACATTTACAGCCTCGGTCTGCTAGCCGCGGCCGCCGCCATTGGCTTCGGCAAACGGCTCGACATGGGCTCGGAGCCGGCGAGCGTAACGCTGGCCCGCCAGAAGGTCCCCGATTTGAGCGGAATCCCTGGGGAGCTGCGGCCACTGCTCAGCCGGATGTTGCAGCCGCGGCCGCAGGACCGCCCCTCCTCGATGCGCGCGCTGATCGAGGAGGCGCAGCGGCTAGGCCCAAAACAGGCCGAGCGGCCAGGCGCTGCCGGTGCGCGGCCCAAGCGTCGCCTGCCAGTCTGGCAGCTCGCCTCCGGGCTTGTCGGCTTGGCGGCGGTAGCCGGGGTCGCCATCTTTATGCTTTGGCCGAAGCCTCCCGCGACGCCGACGGTGCTCGCCACACCGGAGCCGCCGTTGAAGCCGCCGGTCGCCTTGCAGCCGCCCGTGCCCGTGCCGCCGCCGAACCAACAAGCGACGTTGCCGCCGCCAGCACCTGCCCCGGTGAACCCGACCGAGTCAGCGCTCGCCGAACTCAGCGATACAATGAAGACCCTCGATTGCGCTTCGCTGCGTTCGGAAACCTCGCCCCGAGGCGTCAGCCAGATCGCCGGTAACGTCGCCTCCGCAGACGATCAGGCAAGGCTCGTGGCGATCGCCGCGAAGCTGCCGTCGGATCAGCGGCCGGAACTCCGCGTCGAAATCATCCCTCCCCCGCTGTGCCGGTCGATCCACGACTTTGCCGATCTGCAAACCGACGGTCTGCTGACGGCGGGCGGGGTCGAGCTGAAGATGGCGCAGGCCACGACCTTGCACACGGGAGACCCGATCGCGGTCGACGTGAAATCGCTCAGCGCAGTTCCGATGAACTTGCGGATCGATTATTTCACGCTGACGGGCGATGTGCTGCACATGTGGCCTAACGCGGACTTGCCGACCGCCACGCTCGCCGCCGGCGAGGCGCGCAAATTTCTCAACAGCGCGCCGGGGAACAAGGTCTGGCAGGTCGGCGGGGCGCCGTTCGGCACCGAGTACATCACCGTCATCGCCACCGCGCAGCCGCTCGGCGGCGACATGACCGTGCGAGCGGTCGAACCGGCCGCCGATTACCTACGCGAGCTGAAGGACGCCCTTCGGCATGCCGCGGCGCCGGCCGGACAGCCGAATTTTGTCGCGACGGTATTCGTTCACACTGCCGAGAAATAACGAGCCCGGCAGCGCGCCGCGACAGTCAGCTTTCGAGATTGACCACCACCACGCGCCGGTTCACCGAGGAGAATGGGCTGCTGCCCGGAACCGGGTCGGCGGAGCCTTTGCCGACCGCCTCCAGCCGCCCATCGGCGACGCCCAATTCCTTCACCAGGTAATCCTTGACGGCGTCGGCGCGCTCTTTCGACAGCTTATCATTGAGGCCGGCCTCGCCATAAGCGTCGGTGTGGCCCTCGATAACGAAATGCGGCTGGTCGGCAAGCTCGTGGTTGAGGGCGTTCCCCAGGTTCTTCAGGGTATCGATCGAGTCGGGCGTCAGCTGCGCCGAGCCGAACTGGAATTGGATCGTGCGCAGCGTCGCGCTGGGATGGGCTGCCCCAGGAGGGGTGGCGGCGGCGGGCGTTGTCTGTTTCGGCTTCGGGCCAGCGGGCGGGGGCGGCGCCGTCGACGTGGGTTCAACCGCGGGATTGGGCGGCGCGGGCGGCAGAGTGCCCATGGTCGGTAGCCCGCGGCTCTTCGGCGCCAAGGCCTTGCCGATATCGGATTCGGTCGGCGTGCTGGGATTTTCTGCCGACGCCATCCCCGCGGCCAGGATGATAGCCAAACCAAGAGCAGCGGAGACGATGGTGGGATGCAGCCTCATAGCTCTTCCTTCCGACTCGGCATGTCGCCGGTGATGCTCTTCGGCGCAACCGGCGGGCGCCGTCAAAACGAAACCTACAATAATTTAGGAGCAGCCGGCGAAAACGCAATTCGCGTCTCGGTTAACCCACGAGCATCAGCGCATCATCGCTTGAGGCCGAGCTGTCCAAGCAACTGCGGCCAGGCGGCGGCCCAACAGCACTCATGATCGAACCCGGGTTCGACAATCACCCCTGCAGCGTTTGGGGTGGACATATGCCGGACGAAGGCCTCCGCCACCGCCGGCGAGACGACGCGGTCATTGCCCCCGACAAAATGGACCTGGGGCAGCTTTTCGATCGCCGCTGCGGAGTCGGCGGGGTCGAGCGAGCCCGACAATGGCTCGATACTCTCCAGGCGAACCCATTCGGCCAGATCGAGATCGGCCGCGACAGTCACCAGCCAGGCGACGTCACGGCGGCGCTCCGCGATTAACGCCGCCAAGGCGCCGCCCCCGGAATACCCGACCAAGCCGAGGCGCGCGCTATTGGTGCGGCGCATGGCGTCACCGATGAGCTGCTGGAAGAGATCGACGATCTCGGGCGAGAGGCGCGCGCCGGTCCATAGCCGACGATCGCAGGCGTCGGACGCCACAAACTGGCAGGGGCGCGCCAAGTAGAGCAGCGGACTTGCGAGATCGGCAGCGGCCAGCTTCAGTCCGATCGGATCGGTCGGGGTCGGGTCGGTCGAGGGCTGCCAGGGGTTGAGCCAGGCGCGGCCGTCGCCTTCGATGTACACGGTCAGCGTCGCGTGTTCACGACCGGGGCGTTCGAAGCTGAGAATGTTGAACCCACGGGCCTGTAGCAGGCGAGGCTGCAGGCCGCCGGCGCGGCCAATCGCTGTCGCTTCATCAAGGCGGAATTGCCGCGCAGGCGAGCAGCAGACGAGCGCGAGGACGAGCGCGGCGGCGAGCCACCGCACTAGTTTGAGTGATGGACGAGGAAATCTTCGCCGCGACTGTAGGCGACCGGCACTTGCATCTGATTGATCAGCTTTTTGGTCAGCAAGGGCAGCTCGGAGGTCGAATAAGTCAGAAGCTCGTTGGTGGTGATCTGGCCGTTATGCTGTGCATCTGCCTTGCCGCTGACGCCTTGAAGCAGGACGTAGGTAAAGGCGCCATGGTGGAGCTGCGGGAATTCCTCGGCCGACTGATCGCGCCGCGCCCCGGCGAGGATCGCCACGCCAGCGTCGCGACCGAGCGAGCGCAAGAGCTTACGATCGATCGCGGTCGCGAGGGTATCGACGCTGCCACCCGATTTGCATGAATCGATCAGGATCATGACGCGCTGCGGTCCGACACGGCTGAGCAAATCGCGCCAGGTCGTCGCGCTGATGCCGGTGCTCTTTATGCCCTCCGGGGTGAACACGAAGTCGTGCGGCAGGAAGTACCAGTCGTCGCCGACAATCTCGCCGTGCCCGGCCAGATAGACGACGAGGACGTCGTTCGTCGGGGCGTTTTGATAATCCGTGAGCGCCTTGATGATCGCTGAACGAGTCGCGGCTTGGTCGGTCAGCTTCTTGGCGACTACCTTGCCAAAGACTCCCTGGCTTGCCTGCAGGCTTTGCAGGATCGCCGTCGCGTCGCTGACCCCATAGTCGAGATTGAGACGCGAATCGCGATATTTGTTGATGCCGACCGTCAGGATATGCAGCGTCGGCAAGCCAGCAGCGGGAGCCGGGGCAGCGGGGGCTGGGGGTGTGGGGCCAGGTGCGGTGGGAGCCGGCGCAGTCACGACCGCGGGGCCGGCCGAAACATCGATGGTTGCGTGTTCGCCCTCGACCTGCTTCAGGCTGGCGGCGACCGCCTCGAAATGATTGACGCCCACGGCAAGCGGAACCCTGTAGGTGCGGATCGTGGTGGCGATGCCGTTCTGCGCCTCCTTGCGCTCACCGGTCTGGCGGGTGGGCGGAACCAGCTTGCCGTTCTGGAAGAGGCTGATCGAGGCGATACCGCCGCCTTGATCCTGGGCCACGATGGTCACATCGGCACTGCCGGCGCCCGGCTGAGCCAAGACCGTGACCTTGGGCGGGAGCACGATCCCACCGAAGACCGGCGTCGGCGCAGGCGCGACAAAGCCGCTCGGCGCGCGGATGTAACGGGCGACCAGCCCGGGCTCGTAGTAGGGCTGCGAGAAATTATCGATCGGCAGCTTCAATTGACTCGCCAGCCACTTGACGTCGTCGACGCCGGAGATCGTGCCGTCGAACCGGCCTTGCGCATCGACCGCGGTCCAGCCGCTCAGGGTCGAGATGATCTGCACCAGCAGCTCGCCGGTATCGAGATTGCGTACCCGCACGATGCCGTCGTTGCCGCCGGTGATGACCCGGTGATAGGCGCGATCGATAACGAAGTAACGCGCCGAACCCGGCGCAACGGGAACGTCGAGGACGACCCGGCCGCTTTGCGGGTCGACGATGGTTAGTTGGCTGCCCGCGTTGCCCACCGTGGCAAGCTGCGCGTCGCTAGCGAACCCGATCGCCGCGAGACCCGCCGGATTGAGCCCATTGACCGCGTCGT
>DATNJF010000326.1:0-5797 GCA_035604035.1 Allostellaceae bacterium
TATGGCAAAGAAGAACCGTAAGACCGGCTGACGTCGCTTTCGGCGCGAAGGCGTCGTCGGTGGCGCAGTGGGGAGGTTCAGCGTACCACCCAGCTCGCTTCAGCGCATCGCGTCAACGACGTGTGTTGCTAGAAAATTGTATTGACAAATTTGCATTTTAGCGCGACGTTGACCATCTCCTTTCAAACCTGAACGACGCGATGAGTGTGCATTGCGGATATCTCTCGAACGGCCCCGGAGGCCCGCATCTGGCGCTCCCAATGCTGATTGAACAGCGAGAACAGCGGTCCTTTCCCGCTGATCCGGCGCTGTTATACCGCTGTTTCTTTGCTGTTATGGACGCTGTCGTTTCGCTGTTTTTCGGCGCTCGTAGGAAGACTAAAGTACTAAATTACAATAGCTTATGCGGTACTTCTAGTTTTCAATTTCGGTTATCGGCGGAAATCCACCGCGTTCGTATTGGCGCCGCACAGCAGTACCGCAACCCGTTCGTCCTTGGCCGGGCGATAGCGCCCGGAGAGCAGCGCCGCCAGTGCCGCCGCCCCGCCCGGCTCGGCGGCGATACGCAGCACGTCCCACAGAAGGCGTTGCGCATCGCGAATTGCGTCATCGCTAACGAGCACCGCGTCGGCGACATAATGTTGTGCGATTGGGAACATCAATTCCCCAACCCGGCGTGGCGCCAGCGAGTCAGCGGCGATCCCGCCCGCGGGGGCATCGACCGGGCGTCCGGCTTTGAGCGCATCGTAGAGGGTCGGCGCCGCTTCCGGCTCGACCGACACGACCCGCGTGCGCCCCTCGTACCACGCGGCGATGCCACCGATCAGCCCGCCGCCGCCGGTCGCAACCAGCAGCGTGTCGATCTCCGGCCGATCCGCCTCGAGCTCCAGCCCGACCGAGCCCTGGCCGAGCAGGGTCTCGGGCTGGTCGTAGGCATGCACCGGCAATGCACCGGTCGCGGCGACGCGCGCTTCGCTTGCCGCCAGCGCTTCGGCATAGACCTCGCCGGTCACCACCAATTCGGCGCCATAAGCGCGGATGCGGTCGAGCTTGGCCAGCGAGGTCACTTTCGGCACGAAGATCGCTGCCTTGATCCCGAGCCGCATCGCGGCGAAGGCGACCGCCGCGCCGTGATTGCCGCCCGATGCCGCGACTACCCCCGCCGCCGGAGCTTTGCGGGTCAGCAGATTGGCGAACGCGCCGCGCGGCTTGAACGAGCCGGTGTGCTGGAGAAATTCGAGCTTGAACGCCAGTGGCTGCGGCTCCAGCCCGAAATCAGCGGCATCGACGGTGATCACCGGCGTGTGCCGCACATGAGGCCGGATCAGCCGCTCGGTGGCGGCGATGGCATTTCGATTGATGGCTTGCATTGTGCGGTCACGATGGCATATCTAAGGGAATTAGCCAATTCCCTAAATGCCTATCGCCGCCACCCTTCGCGCCTTTGCCAACGAGCGCCGTCTGCAGATCCTCGATTGGCTCAAGGACCCGCGCGCGCATTTCCGCGAGCAGGTCGATGGCGATCTCGTCGAGGACGGCGTCTGCGGGCTGCTGATCGCCGAGAAGCTCGGCATCAGCCAACCGACCGTGACCGAACACATGAAGCTCCTGGTCGATATCGGCGCGGTGCGCGCCAGGCGCATCAAGCAGTGGACCTTTTACAAGCGCGACGAGGAACGCATCCGCGCGCTCAAGGCGGCGATCGACGCGGAAGTGTGATCAGCCAGCGGCGTCCGCCTTGGCCAAGGGGAACCGCCGATCGATCCATTCCCGCGCCTCGGCCAGTGCCTTCGCCAGCGGCTCGGGGCCGCGGGTTAGCGCCTGCATAGGGATGAACTCGACCCGGGGCATGCCGATCGTCTCGAAAATCGCGCGCAGATAGGGGGTTAGGAAATCGGGCTGATAGGCCGGCGTGCCGCCGATATAACCGCCATGCGCGCTGACCACGATGACCGGAATGTCGTGCAGGAGGCCGATTTTGCCCTCCGGCGTCGAGCGAAACGTCCGGCGGATGCGGACGATATGATCGATCCAGGCTTTAAGCGTCGAGGGCACGGTGAAATTGTTCATCGGCGTGCCGATCACCACCCAATCGGCTGCTTCCAGCTCGCCGATAAAGCGTTCGGACAGCGCGAAATCCGGATGCTCGGGGCCGATCTCGGGCGACAGGATCGCGTTGTAGAGCGCGAGGTCGGGATGCGGGGGCGGGTCGGCGGCAAGATCGCGGTCGATGACCCGCGCTCCGGAGTGGAGAGCCTGGAGCCGTGTGGTCATCTCGCGGGCAATCAGCCGGCTCACCGAATTCGGACGCGGGCTGACGAGGATTTGCAGGATCGTGGTCATCAGGCGATGGTATCGCTATATCCTATAAACGCCAACGGCGGCCCGGTTGCGGAGCCCACACTGCCTCCATTAGAACGAGACGCAGTTTTGTGGAGCAATCGTAATGACCGATGCATCGCCGGCCGACGCGACCCTCGACGCGACCGGGCTCCTGTGTCCGCTGCCGGTGCTGAAGGCGCGGCGGGCGCTTAGGGACGTGCCGGCCGGCGGCGTTCTCGAAGTACTCGCCACCGACCCCGGCGCGGTCAAGGATTTCGAGCATTTCTGCCGGACCACCGGCTGCGAGCTGTTGGCGGCGGGTGAGGAGGCCGGTGGTGTACTGCGTTTCCGGCTAAAGAAACCGGGTTAGGTTGGGAGGCTCACATGGCGGCGCTGATCACCACACCGCGGCTCTTGTCGATCGGCGGCGGCGCACTCGCCGAATTGCCGGCGCTGATGGCTCGACTCGGGCTCACGCACCCGCTGATCGTGACCGACCCGTTCATCGCCAAGAGCGGCATCCTCGATCGCGCAACCGGCCTGCTCGACGGCGCTGGGATTGCGTGGGCGGTGTTCCAGGACACCGTCTCCGACCCGACCACCGAGGTGATCGCCATCGGGGTCGAGCAGCTGCGCGAGGCTTCTTATGACAGCCTCATCGCGATCGGTGGCGGCAGCCCGATCGACACCGCCAAGGGCATGTCGGTGCTCCACACCAATGGCGGGCAGATGCGCGACTACAAGGTGCCGAACGACATCCCCAAGATCGGCCTGCCGATCATCGCGATCCCAACGACTGCCGGCACCGGCTCGGAGGTGACGCGCTTCACCGTCATCACCGACACCGAGAACGACGAGAAGATGCTCGTCGCCGGGCTCGGCTGCTGCCCGACCGCCGCCATCGTCGACTTCGAACTGACCCTGACGATGCCGCTGCGGCTCACCGCCGATACCGGAATCGACAGCCTGACGCACGCGATCGAGGCCTATGTGTCGAAGCGCGCCAACCCCTACACCGACGGGCTGGCGAGGAACGCGATGGGCCTTATCGCCAAGAACATCCGCACCGCCTGCGGCGACCCGCAGAACCGCGCGGCGCGCGAGGCGATGATGCTCGGCGCGACCACTGCGGGGATGGCGTTCTCCAACGCCAGCGTCGCGCTGGTGCACGGGATGAGCCGGCCGATCGGCGCCTTCTTTCATGTGCCGCACGGCCTCTCGAACGCGATGCTGCTGCCCGAGATCACCGCGTTCTCGGCGCCCGCCGCGCTCGACTGCTACGCCGATTGCGCCCGGGCGATGGGCGTCGCTGAGGAAGGCGAGGGGTCGCAGGCTGCGGTGGCGCGTCTTCTCGACGCGCTGCGCGGCCTCAACGCCGACCTCAAGGTGCCGAGCCCCAAGGATTACGGCATCGCCAAGGACCGCTACGACGAGTTGCTGCCGACGATGGCGAGCCAGGCGCTGGCGTCAGGCTCGCCGGCCAACAATCCGCGCGTGCCGTCAAACGACGAGATTATAGAGCTGTATCAGAGGGTTTACCAATGAAGTGTAACACGATCTATGTACGGTAAATTAGATACGAATACTAGATTTTGTGATCGGTAATTGATTACTTTGCCGATGGTGATAAGCATATCGCCCGCATGAATGCAGAGTGTTAATCATGCTCAAAACAACTTCTGAAGGTCAGACGTTTCCTCATCGGTTCTTATGGGGAGTCGTCGAAGAACAAGCCCAACTCGCAAATGCGCGCGAGCGGGAGTGGTCTAGGCCTGCTCTAGTAGCAATGGTGTTCGGGTTTCTTACCGTCGAGGCTTACCTGAATTTTGTAGGCGAGCGCCTTGCGCCGGGCATATGGCAGGATGAACGAAATTACTTTCGTCGCGAGCCATTTCGCGGTTGGGATGGGAAGCTCCGCAAGGTAATGGAACTCGTTGAGATGCCGTGGCCCGCCACGATCACGCGTCCTCTTAAGACTATTCTGGAGCTTCGGGAGTTACGAGATCGCATCGCGCACCCTAAGCCGGAGAAATTAACGAGTGAAATTCTTCATGAAGAGGGAACGCCAGCTCCATTCCTAGATTTCACTCTGCGGGCCAAATTCACGCCTAAAGACAAGCTGGCGAGGGCAGTGCACGACGTGGAGGAGTTTCTTAATCACGTCCACTGCCTTGCTGCACCCAAGGTCAATGACATCTGGTTTGGGAGTGAGGCCTTGAGAGGACCAGACGAGCATAGCTGGGGATCAACTTCGCTACTCTAGCGTTAATCCAGCTTCACCTGGATATCCCCGCCCTCGACGCGTGCCGGATAGGTCTTGAGGTCATCGACGCAGGGTGGGGCGGTGGCCTTGCCGGTCTTGATGTCGAAGCGGCCGGCATGCAGCGGACATTCGATCTCGTCCCTCTCCATCCAGCCGTCCGACAATTTGGCATAAGCGTGGGTGCAGATGTCGTCGGAGGCGAAGACCTCGCCATCCATCTCGTAGAGCGCGATCTCGCGGCCCGCGACCATGACCCCGATCACCTCGCCGTCGCGGAGCGCGCTACGCTCGGCGGCCTTGACCCATCCCTCTGAGCTCATGGCGATATTCCTCAGCTCGACCCGCCGTCGCGTCCGGCGAGATTAGGCTGAGATGATACAGGCTTCAGCCGCGAGAGGCGACCGAAGGCGGCTGGCGGCGCAGGAAGGCCGGCAGATGGTCGCCAAAGCCCGATGCGGTCGGGCGCGCATCATCTTCGCGGTCGCGCTCCGCAGGCCGCGAGGGGCGACGATCGCGTTTCGGGAACGGTGTGACATTGCCGTCCTTCGGGGCGGCTTGCGGCGTCTCGCGCGCGATTTCCCGCGGTTCGTCCTTGCGCGTCTGACGCGGCGCGTCCTCGCGGCGCTTCGCCGCCGGCTTTGCGGTGCGGCCGCGCGCGGGGCGGCGTCCGCGACCGCGTTCGCCCTCGAAATCGAGCTCGGCGGTTTCGATCCCGGGGATCGTTACCACCGGGATGTCGCGGCTGATGAGCTTCTGGATCGCCGCAACCGACTTGCCGTCCTCGGGCGCGGCGAGGGTGAAGGAGCGGCCCTCGCGCCCGGCCCGGCCGGTGCGGCCGATGCGGTGGACGTAATCCTCGGCGTGGTAGGGGACGTCGAAGCAGAAGACGTGAGAGAGGCCCTGGATATCGAGCCCGCGCGCCGCGACGTCGCTGCACACGAGGAGCCTGATCTCGTTGTTCTTGAACCGCTCCAGCGTCTCGGTACGCTTTGATTGGACCATGTCGCCGTGCAGCGCGGCGGCATCGAACCCGTGTCGGCTCAGCGATTTGTGGAGAATATCGACGTCGCGCTTGCGGTTGCAGAAGATCAGCGCGTTCTTGACGTCCTCGGATTTGATCAGCCGGCGCAGCGCCTCGCGCTTGTCCTCGGGGTGCAGCACAATTATCGACTGAGCCACAGTCTCGGCGGGCGAGGCCGGCGGCGACACCGA
>DATNJF010000327.1:0-4695 GCA_035604035.1 Allostellaceae bacterium
CCGACCGAACCTTTGCGGGTTCGATTCCCGCTATATACGACCACTATTTGGGACCGCTCATCTTTGAGCCTTACGCCATTGATCTAGCAGATCGAGTGGCTCAGATTACGCACAGGCACGTGCTCGAAACAGCGGCGGGGACCGGCATCGTAACTCGCGCGCTGGTGCGTACATTGGCTGCTGGCGTAGACATCACCGCCACCGATCTTAATCAGCCGATGCTCGATTTCGCGGCGGCGCAGACGGATGATGGGCGGGTCACTTGGAGACAGGCAGATGCGCTTCACCTGCCGTTCGACGACGGCTCGTTTGACGTTGTTGTATGCCAGTTTGGCGCAATGTTCTTCCCCGATCGCGTCGCTGCCTATGCGGAAGCGCGACGGGTGCTCAAGCCCGCCGGCAAATTCATCTTCAACGTCTGGGATCGCATTGAGGAAAACGACTTCGCCGCCATAGTAACCCAGACCGTGGCGACGCTGTTTCCCGTAAACCCTCCGCTCTTCCTCGCACGAACTCCGCATGGCTACCATAGCGTCAGGCAGATTCGCGATGACACGGCCGCAGCGGGTTTTGTGGATGCCGTAGTGGAGACGGTTCAGCGCCGCAGCCAGGCCGCTTCTCCCCGCCAACCGGCAGTCGGGTTTTGCCAAGGAACTCCATTGCGCAGCGAGATTGAAGCGCGCGGCGCCGATTGGCTCGGCCAGGCGACCGATGCCGCCACAGCCGCAATCGCCGCAAGCTTCGGAGCGGGTTTAGTCGAGGGCAAAATTCAGGCTCATATAATTACGGCCCAACGCACCTGAACCTCTCAACGGGATATGGTCTCTGTTTCGTATCGTGCGGAGGTCCGCTATCGGCGCCATGCTGCCGATAGCGCTGTAGGCCATGTTCGACCGGATTGACGCCGAGACCTGTCGTTCGAATGTCTTCATAGACTGTACTGCTCGCCTATCGACGGGCGCTGGGAGGGGTGGTCGGCTCAGAGGAGGCGATCATGCGAAATACTCCATGGAACAAGGGCCGTCTCACCGGGCAGAAGCGTCCGCTCAAACCGAGGGATGTTTGGGCAATTCGAGTGCGTCTCCAGCTCCAGCGACGAGCGCGTGATCTTGCATTGTTCAATCTTGCCATCGATAGCAAGCTCAGAGGCTGCGATCTCGTGCGTTTACAAGTCGACGATGTATGTCTCGGTGGCCGGGTACGAGACCGGGCCACAATCATTCAGAAGAAGACAGGACGGCCGGTCCAGTTCGAAATTACCGAACAGACCAGAGCCTCGATCCGAGCTTGGCTTCCCGAGGTCCAGACCGCCAATGGGCGGTATCTGTTTCCAAGCCGCCTCCGAGTACAGCCGCACCTGTCAACACGGCAGTATGCCCGGATCGTCCATATTTGGGTTGAGAGCGCGGGACTCGACGGCGCCGCCTACGGCACGCACTCGATGCGGCGAACAAAGGCGGCCCAGATTTACAAGAAGACGGGTAACCTGAGGGCAGTGCAGCTTCTGCTTGGACACACAAAGCTCGAGAGCACTGTCCGCTATCTCGGCATCGAGGTTGACGACGCGCTCAGCATTTCCGAGCAGGTCGAGCTGTGAACTGAATACTCGACGTCGCGGTCCTGCTAATCGCGGGGCCGCGATGCTCCCCTAAGTGGCCCGCCCCACGCTCGTCACCGCCGGTTAATGCCCAAAACCGACCTCCGCATCGAAGCGCCGGCGTCGCGGAAGACCTCGCCTTTCTTATCAGAGGGACTGTAGCCGGGCGACTCTGAGAGGTTTAGAAAGAAGACGCGCGGTTACCGCGCGGTTACCCTCGCGCTGAGGCTAGAATGTTAGCCAAGCAACATCCTCGGAGGTTGGCGCATGCGCGGCGCGGCAGCGGCGTATCGACGTGGGTTCAGTCGTTCGGCGTCTGCTTGCTGCTCGTAAGCCTGCCGGCCAGGGCGCAGACGAGTGATCAGTTCCAGTCGGCGCCGGTGGCGGCGCCAACGCCCAAGCCTCGACCTCAGCCGCACCCCCCGGTCGAGCCCGACCCATACGCGGCCACGCCTCCGGCCGCCATGGCACCGGCACCGCCTCCGGTGGCAAGTCTACCGCCATCTGGCGCAATCTGGGCGCGGGTACGGCAAGTTGCGCAAACGGATGGGATCAGCGTCCCGCTCGCGAGCGATCCACCTTTCGACGCTGTAAGCGCATCGCCGCAATTTCGTATCCTGATCGGGGCCTGGGGGCCCGGCGCCTGGCAAGGCAGCCCGGGCGGCGACAAGCTGATCCTGATCGTTTTGGGCGTCGATGGCGCGGGCAACGCCCATGGGGTGGTGGCGCGCAGCCAGGGTACGGACTGGTCCTACTACAGCGCGCCGATAGCCGGAAACCGCTTCACGGTTCACATTCAGACGACCTATGCCGCGAGCGGCTTTATTCCGAGCACTAGAACCCTGGACGACGATAACTGGCAGTTTGAGCTGCGCCCCGATGGGAGGCTCTACGGCTCTCGCAAAGCCAACGCCTCCAGTATCGTACTGGCTCGTCTCCAGTGACGCTGGCAAGCCAACCCGCGAACAATCCCCAATCTTGTCAGCTGCGGCCGTCGCCGGTTTAATCGCACGCTGCAGGGAGTTGGGTAGGAATGTCGCTGCGGTCAATCATCGCCGCATTCGCATGGCTCGCGCTTACCCTCGCCTCGGCGGGCGTCCAAGCGGAAACCGAAAGCCGCGTCGCCTTGGTGATCGGGAATGGCGCGTACAGGCATGCGCCGGTACTGACGAACCCCGTTAACGACGCGAACAGCGTGGCAGAGACGCTGCGCGGGCTGGGTTTCGATGTCATCTCGGTCGTCAACGCCGACCGCAACGAGATGGTCAGGGCAATCAGCGAATTTCGCCGGGCGATGCATCCCGGCGGGGTTGGCCTGTTCTACTACGCTGGGCACGGGATTCAGGTGTCGGGCCGGAACTACCTGCTGCCAGTCGACGCCGAAATTCTCGAAGAGAACGATGCGGCGTTTCTCGCCATCGATCTTGATGCGGTGGCGCGCGAGCTGGAGAACGCCGGGGTCCGGCTCAGCCTCTATGTCCTCGACGCCTGCCGCGACAATCCCTTCGAGCGGGGGACCCGGGGAATAGCCCGGAACGGCCTAGCCCCGGTCGACGCGGCGAGTGGGAGCGTCATCGCCTTTGCGACCGCGCCGGGGCGCACCGCTGACGATGGCAACGCGGATCATGGGTTGTTCACCGGCGAGCTGTTGAAGACGATGGTCAAGCCCGGTCTGGAGCTCGAAGACGTGCTCAAGCAGACCGCCGCGAGCGTTCAGGCAGCGTCGAGAAACCAGCAGACGCCCTGGTACAATTCCGCGTTCTACGGGCATTTCTATTTCAAGCCGGTCGTTGCGGCGGTGACGGCGCCGCCACCCGCCGAGCGCGATCTGGTTTTCTGGGAATCGATCAAATCGAGCACAGACCCGGCGGATTTCGCCGATTTCCTCAAGAATTTCCCGAAGAGCGAGTTCGCCGCGCTCGCCCAGCGGCGCCTCGCCGCGCTGACCGCGCCGGCCGCTTCGGCCGCCGCGCCGCCGCCATCCAACGCCGCGCCGCCGTCGCTGCCGCCGCCCCAAGCTGCACCCGCGCCCCCGCCTGCCACAGCGATCGCCGCGCCGCCTGTACCGCCACCGGCTGCCGTTCCGCCGGCTGCCGCTCCGCCACCTCCCGCCGAAGGCGAGGGGACATGGTCACTGGACGAGCGGCGCGAGGTGCAGCAGGCGCTGCGGGCGCTCGGTCATCTGCAAGCCGAGCCGGACGGTAATTTCGGAGCGCAAACCCGCGCGGCGATCGCGCAGTTCCAGTCGTTCGAAGGCGATTCCGAGACCGGCACGCTTTCGGAGGAGCAGCGGCGCAAGCTGCTCGACATGGCGCACCGATTAGCGGCGCTGCTCGACCCCGCGGCCGCTTCGCCGCGGGGCATTACCGCGGTCTCGCTGAAAGGCGGCCCGCAGCGGTTGGCAAAGGCAGCTGGTCTAGAAACCGCGGGTGACCCTAGCGAGGCCGCCTACTGGTACCGGCTCGCCGCCGTCGACGGCGAGGCCAAGGCCTTTACCAATCTCGGCACGCTGCTGGTGCGCGGCCAAGGCATCGCGAAGCCGGACCCCGCCGGGGCCCAGCTGCTATGGCTCGCCGCGGCCGCTCGCGGCGAACTCGTGGCGATGTTCGACCTTGGGACGATGTATGAACACGGCGTTGGCGTCGCCGCTGATCTGGGCACCGCCAAGAAATGGTACGCCTGGGCCGCGGCGAAGGGTCATACGCAAGCCCGCGACGCGCTGAAGCGCCTCGGCGGTTAGCAGCGACCTCTATCGAGGGGCACAGTTCAGCGTAGAGATAACCTCGCCCAGGTCAGGGTCGAGGGTTTGAGACCCTTTTTCTCCACAGCGGCGGCTTCTTTGCTCATGGACGTCCGAATGGACGCTTCCTGGCCACCCCGACGCTCCGCTGGCGTGGCCGCGAACGGGCCATAAGGGTCGATCTCAGCGGTTCGATAGTGGCGCAACGAACGGCCGTTCACATGGGCATGTTCGAAGTCAAGGGTCAGGTTTAGTGGTTCATAGGCAGTTCTCCGGCGGTTGGTTTGGATCCAAGGTCTGAGCCCGTTTCCATGACCCGATGGCGTGCTGCACCAGATCAAGCTCACATACGGTCGCC
>DATNJF010000328.1:0-4394 GCA_035604035.1 Allostellaceae bacterium
TGAGACAGAGAAGTGGAAGGAACACTTTGAGCTGCTGGAGCGCCATCAGCCGTTCCGCGATTTCCACTACAGGTGGGGAAACGCCGGCGGGCAGGGCACAGCGTCGATAAGCGGCGATCCGCTTTCTGACGCTACAGGGCGGTTCTTGGGCTATCGCGGGACGGGCCGGGATATCACCCCGCAAATTCGCGCGGAAAACAGCTTACGCGACGCGAAAGAAGCCGCGGAAGCAGCCAACCTAGCCAAATCGCAATTCCTCGCGAACATCAGCCATGAGCTGCGCACTCCGCTCAACGCCATCATCGGTTTTTCGGAAATGGTCGAGCAAGGTTTCGCTGGGCCGGTCAGTCCCAAACAACGCGAATACAGCTCTCACGTTCTGCAAAGCGGCCGGCACCTCCTCGAGATCATCAATGACATCCTCGACCTCGCGCGCGCCGACGCTGGCAAATTCGAGCTTTACGAAGAAGAGGGCGTCGACCTGCGCGACGTGATCGGGGCGTGTCTTTCGCTGACGAAACACCGCGCCGACGCCGGCGGGGTCCGGCTATCCACTGAAATTAGCGAGGAATTGCCGCTGATCGTTGCCGACCCGATGCGGCTGAAGCAGATCCTGCTGAACCTGATGTCGAATGCCATCAGGTTCACCAAACCCGAAGGCTCGGTCGTCGTCGCCACGCGTCACACTCCGGAGGGCGGCGTCGCACTCGAGGTACGCGACACCGGCTCGGGCATGACGCCGGAGGAGATCGACATCGCACTAGAGCCCTTCGGGCAGGTCGATGCCCGGCTGGCGCGCGAACACGAAGGCACCGGGCTTGGGCTGCCGCTGGCGCGACAATTGACCGAGCTGCATGGCGGCACGCTTGAGATCATCAGCGAAAAGGGTCACGGCACGACGGTGACGGTGATCTTGCCGGCGGCGCGATGCCTGCCCAATTCCACCGGGTACACGGCCGACGCGCGCGCTTACCCGGTGGCGGCGGAATACTAGGCGCTGCGCGCGCGACAAGGTCGTCGGCCGCCATTGCGGCCGAAAACCTCGCAAGGCTACGATGACAGCGCGAGGGAGGGCCGTAACCAAACGTGACATCCATTGGCTTTTGAGCGTTTGCGTCAGGCGGCCGGCGGCTTCGGCAACATCGCCCGCGCGCTCTCTCATCGCAATTACCGCGTCTATATCAGCGGCAACGCGATCCAGCTCGTCGGCACTTGGATGCAGCGCGTGTCGGTTGGCTGGTTAACTTGGACGCTGACCCATTCCGGCACTTGGCTGGGCCTCATGTCGATGGCCGAGTTCCTGCCGGTGCTGTTCGTCTCGCCGCTCGCCGGCGTGTTGGCCGACCGGCGAGACAGGGTCGGGATCATTCGTATCACCCAGCTTTATGGCTGCTTTACCGCGACCCTGCTGGCGATCCTCGTCGGCACCGGGTTCATCTCGAGCCACGTCCTGTTCGGATTGGTGCTGCTCCTCGGGATTAATCAGGGCATCGCCCAGCCGGCCAGGCTGGCGCTGATCCCGACCCTGGTCGACCGCGCGGCGCTGCCCTCAGCCCTCGCCATCAATTCGATCGTGTTCAATACGGCGCGGTTTATCGGTCCGGCGATTGCCGGTCTCTTGATTGCGCGGGTCAACATCGCCGCCGCCTTTGCCGCCAACGCGATCACCTACATCGCGTTCCAGATTTCGCTCGCCAATCTGCGCGACATCCCGCCTTTGCCGGTGCGGGCGGCACAGAACGCGCTGCGCGCTTCGCTCGAAGCCTATTCCTACGCCAGCCGGCATCCCGGCATCGCGCCGATGCTGATGCTGTTCGCGGTGACGACGATCGGCACACGTGGGTTTATCGAGCTGTTTCCCGGTTTCGCCGATAGCGTCTTCCATCGCGGGCCGCAGGGTCTGGCGATGCTGACCTCAACTGTCGGCCTCGGCGCGATCTTCGGTGGGCTGTGGATGCTGCTCCGCTCGCAGATCAGCGGGCTCACGACGATCGTCCTCGCCAACACGCTGATCATGTCGCTGGCGATCATCGCCTTCACCGCGACCGACAGTTTCACGCTGGCGCTGCCCTGCGTGTTCGTCGCCGGCACCGCGATGGTCATCACCGGGATCGGCGCGCAGACGCTAATCCAAGCCTCGACCGACCGCGGCATGGCCGGTCGGGTGATGGCGCTTTATGGCATGATTTTCCGCGCCGGTCCGGCGCTGGGCGCGGTGATAATGGGCACCGCGAGCGAGCATTTCGGATTGCGCTTGCCGCTGGCGATCGGCGCCATCGTGTCGTGCCTGTTCTGGGCGCTGACCTTGCACCGGCGCAAGGCGATCATGGCCTCGCTCGAAGAACCACCGCCTGATGAGCCGGTAGCGGCCCCCGCCGAGCGCGGCGCGTGATGGGCAACGAGCTACTCTGTTTCGGCCTCGGCTATACGGCGCTCGCCTTTGTCCGGCGGCTCGGCCCCGAGTGGACGGTCATCGGGACGACGCACAACGGCCGCGACGGTACGCTCCGCTTCGACCGCGACCATCCCCTGCCGGACGAAACTTTCGAAGGCATCACCCACGCTCTCGTGTCGATCCCGCCGGGCGAGGCCGGCGATGCCGTTCTCGATCTGCATGGCGAAGACATGGCAGCGCTGAAGCAACTGAGTTGGGTCGGCTATCTGTCAACAACCGGGGTCTACGGCACGCGCGATGGGGGCTGGGTCGATGAGACCTCTGAACTGCAGCCCACGGGCGAGCGCGGCGAGCGGCGGGTCGCCGCCGAGGCAGCATGGCATGATCTCTGGCGCGACTATGGCGTGCCAGTGCACATCTTCCGGCTCTCCGGCATCTACGGGCCGGGCCGCAGCGCTTTCGACGCACTGCGCGCCGGCACGGCGAGGCGCATCGACGCCGGAACCCAGGTCTTTTCGCGCATCCATGTCGACGACATCGCCAGCGTTCTGCTCGCCTCGATCGCCCGGCCACGGCCTAGCGCGATCTACAATGTCTGCGACGACGAGCCGGCAACGCAGGAGGCGGTCGTCGCTTGCGCGGCGATGCTCCTCGGTATCGAGCCGCCGCCGCTGGTGCCGCTCGCAGAAGCTGGTCTATCGCCGATGGCGCGCAGCTTCTACGCCGACAACAAGCGCGTCTCAAACGCGCTGATCAAACGGGAGCTTGGGGTGACGCTCCGATACCCGGATTACCGCGCCGGGCTAAACGCGATCCTCGCCGCCGGCGGCTAATACTTGCCTAGCGCGCCGCTGTCCGGCATCGTCGCGGCCTGCGGTCGAGCACAGCCCGAGGGAGGAAAGCCGATGGCCTACAACATACTTATGATGGGGGCCTCGTACGGCTCGCTGCTGGCGATCAAGCTGCTCTTTGGCGGCCACAAGATCACCATGGTCTGCCTCCCCAACGAGGTCGAGGCGTTCAACAGCGACGGCGCGCATGTGCGCATGCCGATCCGCGGCCGCGCCACCCCGATCGATCTCGATTCACGCAAGCTGCCGGGGAGCCTCAAGGCCGCCGGCAGCGGCGACGTCAACCCCAAGGATTATGACCTCGTCGTGCTGGGGATGCAGGAGCCGCAATACCGCTCGCCCGGCGTGCGCGACTTGTTGGACGCCGCGGCGCGCACCAAGGTGCCGTGCATGTCGATCATGAACATGCCGCCGCTGGCCTACCTGAAGCGCATTCCCGGTCTCAACACCGATGCGCTAAGGCCTTGTTACACCGATGCGACGGTGTGGGACAATTTCGAGCCAGGGAAGCTCACCCTGTGCAGCCCCGACCCGCAGGCGATCCGCCCGCCGGGCGAGAAGATCAACTTCCTGCTGGTCACCCTGCCGACCAATTTCAAATCGGCGCGGTTCGCCTCCGACGCCGACACCAAGATCCTTCGCGATCTCGAAACCGATGTCGAAGCGGTACGCTACGACCCGGGTGATGGGGTAAAAATCGAGCTGCCGGTGAAGCTCAAGGTGCACGAGTCGATCTTCGTGCCGCTGGCCAAATGGGCGATGCTGCTGACCGGCAACTACCGCTGCGTCACCGCCGACAGCGCGATCGACATCAAGGACGCGGTGCATGCCGACCCGGAGAAGTCGCGCTCGGTCTACAATTGGGTGATGGAGGTCTGCACCAAGCTCGGCGCCAATCCGGCCGATCTGGTGCCGTTCGAGAAATACGCCAGCGCCGCGCATGGGCTGGTGCGGCCGTCCTCGGCGGCGCGCGCGCTCAACAACGGCGTGCCCAACATCGAGCGCACCGACCGTCTCGTGCAATTGCTCGGGGCGCAACTCGGCATGCACCACCCGGTGGTCGATGCGACGGTGAAGCAGGTCGACGCCCGGCTCGAGGCCAACCGCAAAAAGGCCGCCTGAGGCTCACCGCAACGGCGGCAGAGGGC
>DATNJF010000329.1:0-2516 GCA_035604035.1 Allostellaceae bacterium
AGGCGAGCCGAAATCGCCGCATTCGATGTCGCTTCCGGCCGATCGTACTTCTTCGGCTTCTGGGTGCTTTGCGCGCCGAAGAACACCGCGTAATCGGTGTTCTTGTAATGGCAGAGCGGCAGGAACCCGAGGTTCGACAACTCGTATTCCCGACGGTCGGTGATGCCGATCTCGCTCGGGCATTTCGCGTCGAGGTCGCCGTCGTCAGAGGTAAAAACGTGGAACGGCAGGTTCTCGACCTTGCCTCCGCCCTCCGCGCCGCGAATAGCGGTACAGAAGCCTGTCTTTGCAAACGTATCGGTTAGCCGGCTGCCCATCACATAAGCTGCGTTCATCCAGCAATATTGCTGGTGATCCATCGGCCGTGCCGCGCCAGATGCATCAAACGGCGCCTCTTCATAATTGAATTCGTCGATCGGCTTGGTTGCGGCGCCATAGGGCAGTCGGGCGACGACCCGAGGCAGCACCAGATTGACGAAGCGCGAGTCCTCGCTGTCGCGGAAGCTGCGCCACTTCGCATATTCGATTGTGTCGAAAATCTTCGCCAGATCGCGCGGCTTCGACAACTCGGTCCAATCCTTGAACCCAAACATCCCCGCACCGGCGCCTGAAATGAACGGCGCAAAGGCACCGGCGGCAACGTTCGAGACCAGGCGCAGCGCCTCCATGTCGTCTGGATGCGAGGTCCATTCATAGTCGCCGATCAGCGCGCCATAAGGCTCGCCACCCGGCGTGCCGAACTCATTTTCGTAAATCTGCTTGAACAACTGGCTCTGATCGAACTCGACAGCGCGCGTCAGATCGCGCAGCAACTCGCGCTTAGGGACGTTGAGTACGCGCAATTTCAAACTGGTGCCGGTTTCGCTGTTCATCACCAGATAGTTCAAGCCGCGCCAGCTTCCCTCGAGTTGCAGGAAGCGCGGGTTGTGGATGATCTCGTTCAGCTGCGACGAGAGCTTGGCATCGAGCGCGGCGATCGCGCGGTCGATGGTGCGCGGCAGGTTCCGGTCGAAGGTAATCGTACCCGCGAGCGCCTGCTCAACCAGCGTCTTGACGAGTTCCTGAGCACGATCCGGTTCGGTCTGCTTGGTGGCCGAAACCACCTGATCGAGCAACGGTGTCGCTTCGGCCGTAGCAGTTGCTGCTGCGGCAGCTTCGGGAGCAACCTTGGCGTCAGAAATGGCTTAGCCCTCCTGCTTGCCGATCCCGAGCTCACCCGATAGGGATTTAAGCTCGTTCTCGTTCTTCAGAATCTGCTCGAGAAGGCTCTCAAGCTGTTCGGAGCGGTCGACCTTACTCATCAAGTCGCGCAGCTTATTGCGGGTATCGAGCAGCGCCTTCAACGCCGGCACCTGCTCGGCGACGCGCGCCGGCTCGAAATCCTCGATGGCATCGAATTTGAGCTGCACCGCCATCTCGCTTCCGTCGTCGGCCAGCTTGTTGGCGACCCGGATATTCAAGCCCGGGGTCATGCGCGTCATGACCTCGTTGAAGTTGTCGCGATCGATCTGAATAAACTTGCGCTCGGCAAGCGGCCTCAGCGGTTGCGTCGGATCACCGGAAAAGTCGCCGATCACGCCGACGACAAAAGGCAATTCCCGCAGAACCTCAGCGCCCTCCGTCTCGACCTCATAGGTAATATGCACCCGAGGCCTGCGAACACGCTTCAGTTTTTCATGAATGCTTTCCATTTAGTCGTCGCTCCGTAAGCATGCGGCCGCGCCGTCCTAGCGCGTCTTTTTACACCAGAAGGGCACGAATCCGAAGCGAATTAGCGTTGACCGGAACCCGAACCCTGTACGAGTTCCCTAGCCGCGCCTCGATAATTCGGGCTGAAAACCCACAGCAGACTTCGCTCGGGTTGGCGACAGTCGCAACGGCGAGCTCGTCGGAACTACTCTATCGGAGGCGGGCGGATTCCCAGACTGTTGAGAACCAGCGCCCGAGTAGAGGGATCGGGAATGATCTCCTCAAGCAGCTGCGGCCACGTCATTCCGGCCCGGCGCACCACCTCCTCCAGCGTGTAGGCAAGGGGCGAAAGCGGCTCGGTGCGGCGAAAAAACGCCGCGATCGCGGCGAGCGAGCGGAGCGCCTCGGCGCGAGACGAGATCGCCGACGCGACGGCTGGCGCAAGTGCGCCCGCGCCGGTCTCAGTCGGGGCTGCCGGAGCCGGTTCCTCGCCCGCAGCCGGAGCTGAAATCTCTGCGCCCGGCGCGCCAAATTTCGCCGCGGCGCCGCGAATCTGCTCCAGCAGGTCGCGCACGCGGCTCGTCGGCGGCGAGTCCGCGCCGGCGTGCGCGTCGAGCGCGGCGCTTAGCGCGCGCCATGCTTCGCTCGCCACGGCGGCATCGTGCTCCAGCGTGGCCAACGTAGCCCCGCCGACCTGGGCCTCGGCTTCAAGCGTCTCGAACGGAATGGCGCCGGCGGCGATGCGTTGCTGGCGCCTCGTCTCGTCGACGATGCCGGCAAGGCCGATCGATTGCTCGTATTGCCAAAACCGCAGCGGCTCGCCATCG
>DATNJF010000330.1:0-23124 GCA_035604035.1 Allostellaceae bacterium
CAACGGCCTCAGCAACTTGTCAAATCCCGACCTGCCGAGCGCCTATTTCTCGCAGAACGGCATGCCGCCGGCCCAACATGTGCCGAGCGATTTCTTTGCCTCCAGGGCTTTCCCGCAGATGGGCCTGACCTGGGATTACCCGGTGGTCCGGCATGGCGATCCGTTCGATCTAATGATCCAGCCGACCGTCGCGACATTCATTGGCCCAAACGGGGGCAACACCCACCGGATCCCCAACGAGGACAGCCTCGGTTATCAGTTCCGCGATACCGATCTGTTCCGCGCCGACCGACTGCAAGGCTATGACCTGCTCGATACCGGCCAGCGAGTCGATTACGGTCTGCACCTCGGTGCCTATGACAAAAACGGCGGCAGCTATCGGATGCTGATTGGCCAGAGTTATCGCGCCGAGCCCAATCCCTTCGTTCCGCCCGGCAGCGGTATGGACCAGCGACTATCCGACGTCGTCGGGCGAGTGGTGCTCGCCCCGAGTTCGTACCTCGACTTGATCTACCGCTTCCGTCTCGACAAGGAGTCGCTGGCCAACCGCGGCCAGGAACTGGCCTTAGGCGCGGGTCCGGCGAACCTTAGATTCGGTGCCAGCTTCCTCTTGATCCCCGCCGAACAGCCCGGTCAGTTGATCACCGTGCCCGGCAGCGGCAACACCATCCTTTACGGCAAGCGCGAACAACTCACCGTCGGCTTAAACGCAAAGCTTACGCGATATTGGTCTCTGTCGGCCGGTGAGACGATCAACCTCACCAACGCAAGCAATATCGTCAACGGCGTTGTGACACCGCAGGCAAACAGCACCGCCCTGCAGACGTCGCTATCGGCGATCTACCAGGATGAATGCATGGCCTTCATCGCCACCGGGAGTCAGTCGGCAATTCGCAACGGCGACGTAACGCCGGGCTACACGGTGATGTTCAGCATCCTCTTCAAGAACATCGGCGAGATCGGCGGCAATTTGCTATCGGTGAGCCCGGGTCAATAAGCACGGGCAAATCGTCGCCGCGACAGCCCGTGCCGCGGCGTGTAAACTCGCGTCTGCTATAGGGTAGGTTTTTTGGTAATGGCGTTATCGCGTCTAGCTTGCGCCTTGCTTATAGCGATCGCGGGGGTTTTGGCGATCGACCCGGCGATCGAGGCGGCGACGCATCGCGCCGCCGTCCAGCGCGCTCCCGCACCGCCGCCAGCGACCAATCAACCTGCGCCCGAGATGCGCATCGCCGCGGTCGTCAACGACGATGTCATTTCCCTCTTCGACCTCGTGTCGCGGATGAAGATGGTCGAGCTCTCCTCAAACTTGCCCGATACGGCAGAGACGCGGCAGCGCATCGGCGGCCAGGTGCTGCGCGCTCTCGTCGACGAAAAGCTCCAGCTGCAGGAGGCGAAGCGGCAGAACGTCGTTGCCACCGATGACGAGCTCAACACGGCGCTGGCTCAGATCGAGAAGCAGAACAGTATGCAGCCGGGCCAGCTTAATGAATTTCTGAAATCGCGCGGCATCGACCGCGGCTCGTTGATCAGTCAGCTCACCGCGTCGGTCGTTTGGGCGAAGCTGGTGCGGCGAATGGCGGCGCAGAATACCGAGATCACCGACGAAGAGGTCGACGACGCGATCAAGCGCCTCAAGGAGCACGCCAACGATCCGCAAAGCCGGATCGCCGAGATCTTCCTGCCCGTCGACAACCCGGCTCAGGACCAAGAGGTTCGCAACATTGCGCAAAAGCTGATCGATCAGATAAAGCTGGGGGCGCGGTTCTCGGCGGTGGCGCAGCAATTCTCGCAATCCGCGACCGCAGCGGTCGGCGGCGACATGGGCTGGCTGCGGCCCGACCAGCTGCCGTCCGAACTGGCCAGCGCAGTGGCGCCGCTCAAGCAAGGCGAATTGTCGGCGCCGATCCGCACCAACAGCGGCTACTACCTGCTTCTGGTCCTCGACCGCCGCAATGGCAATACCGGCAGCGCGCAAAAGGAGACACTCTACGACGTTGTGCAGGTGGTCTTCCCCCTTCCGCCCCAAGCCAACGACGCCGCAAAGCGCGCCGCGGTGGCCGACGCGCAAAGCGTGCGCGGCGCCAAGAGCTGCGCCGACCTGCTCAAGCTCGGCCAACAGAAAGCACCCAAGACATCAAACGAGGGCAAAGTCAGCTCGCTCAACATTGCCCCTCAACTGCGCGACCTGATCACGAAATTGGGCGCCAATCAGGTGTCGGAACCAATTCTTCAGCGCGGCGGGGTCGGGGTGATCATGGTCTGTTCGAAGGAAGAAGCGACCGCCAAGAGCGGCGATCCGACGCGCGAGGAAGTCTTCGAGTCGCTGCTGCGCCAGAAGCTCGACACGGTGTCGCGCCGCTATCTGCGCGACCTGCGCCGCGCCGCCTATGTCGATGTGAGGGTCTAGCGGCATGACGCTCCCGCTCGCCTTGACGATGGGCGAGCCGGCCGGGATCGGCGGCGAGATCGCCCTGGCGGCGTGGCGGCGCCGCGGCGAGGGCGTTCCGCCCTTCTACCTGATCGACGACCCGGATCGCCTCACCTGCCTCGCCCGCTCGCTCGGCTGGGACATAAAGCTTCGGGAGATCGACAAGCCCGATCTCTCCGCCTCGATCTTTGCCGACGCCTTGCCGGTATTGCCGATCGGCGGCTCGCCGGCGGCAAAGCCGGGGCACCCGGCGGCGGCGGACGCGAAGCTGGTGCTGGGTGCAATCGAGACCGCAGTTGCCGATGTGCGAGCCGGCCGCGCCGCGGCGCTCGTCACCAATCCGATCAACAAGGACGCGCTCTACCGCGCCGGGTTTCACCATCCCGGCCACACCGAATACCTGGCCGAACTGGCCGGCTCGACAGAACCGGCGGTGATGATGCTGGCGGGGGCTGAGCTGCGCGTTGTGCCGGTGACGATCCACCTGGCGCTGCGCGATGCGATCGCGGCGCTGACCACAGACACGATCGTGCATGCCGGGCGGGTCGTCGATGCGGCGTTGCGGCGAGATTTCGGCATCGCCGCGCCGGTTCTCGCGATCGCGGGCCTCAACCCGCATGCCGGCGAGAACGGCGCGTTGGGGCGCGAGGATATCGACATCGTGGCGCCGGCCGTCACCGAGCTGCGCGCCGCCGGGATCGACGCCAAGGGCCCGCTGGCTGCCGACACGATGTTCCACGCCGCGGCGCGGCGCGGCTACGACGCGGCGCTGTGCATGTATCACGACCAGGCGCTGATCCCGATCAAGACGCTCGATTTCGACGGCGCGGTAAATGTGACATTGGGGCTACCGTTTATCCGCACCTCGCCCGACCACGGCACCGCGTTCGACATCGCCGGGAAGGGCGTGGCGCGGCCGGACAGCCTCATCGCCGCGCTGCGGCTGGCCGCGGCGATGGCGGCGCGGCGTAACCGACACTGAGTGCGATCACCGCTCCGCCACCGTTGCGGGAGGTTATCGCCCGCCACGGCATCGCCGCGCGCAAGAGCCTTGGGCAGAACTTCATCCTCGACCTCAACTTGACCGGGCGCATCGCCCGAGCCGCCGGTCCGCTCGATACCGGCACGACGATCGAGATCGGCCCTGGGCCCGGGGGGCTGACGCGGGCGCTGCTGGACGAAGGTGCGGCGCGAGTTGTCGCGATAGAGCGCGATCCCCGCTGCCTGGCGGCGCTCGCCGAGTTGGCGGCGCGCTATCCGGAACGACTGGAATTGATCGAGGGCGACGCGATGGCGCTCGATCCGGTGGAGCTGACACCGGCGCCGCGTCGGATCGTCGCCAATCTGCCCTACAACATCGGCACCGCGCTGCTGCTCAAATGGCTCGACCGGATCGGCGACTACGAGAGCCTGACCCTGATGTTCCAGCGCGAGGTGGCCGAACGCCTCGTCGCGGCACCGCGGACCCCGGCCTATGGCAGGCTGTCGGTGCTGGTGCAGTGGCTGTGCGAGGCGCGCATCCTGTTCGACATTCCGCCGCGCGCTTTCAATCCGCCGCCGAAAGTGACGTCGAGTGTTGTCCGTCTGGTTCCGCGCGCGGCGCCGCTGGCGTCGGCTGACAAACCAGTGCTCGAACGAGTGACCGCTGCCGCCTTTGGCCAGCGGCGAAAAATGCTGCGGTCAAGCCTCAGATCGCTCGGCGTGCCGGTTGAAGTCTTATTGGCTGAAACGGGCGTCGCCGGCACCGCACGGGCCGAGGAACTGTCGGTGGAGGAGTTTTGCGCGCTGGCGCGCGTTACTGAAATATCCGCACGTTTCGCCGATACACCTGGCCGCTAATCTCAAATGAAATTGCGTACGCGCCCGAATGAGCGATCGGGATACGCTCGACGGGCATCATCATGACATAGGCCTGGCCCGGCAACTTGGTGAACTCCGGGACCTCGAAGGCGTGCAGCTCCTTACCGAGCGGGTCGGCGATCCGGACCGTCGGGCGGAACGCCCCATCGCCGTCTTTCAGCACCACAACGAAGGTGAGGTTCAGCGCCACCGGGAGCTTCGCGGCGGGGTCGAGTCTCACTTCCGCTGTCGGGAAATAGCCTGCCAGGTCGAGCTTGCCCTCCGCGTTCTGCCGGACGGCATCGCAGACGAGAAAATCGACATTCGCGTCGGTGGGAAGCGCCATTGGACTACCTCTCGCGGTGCACAGTCAGCCGCCGCGCAGGCGCGTGACGAAATCAGCGAGGCCGATCTGCCGCTCGCGCTTCAGCCGCTCGGCGGTGACGATGGCTTGGGCGTCGGCGACGCTGCGGTCGAGATCGTCATTGACGATGACATAGGCATATTCCGGCCAATGGCTCATCTCCTCCGACGACTTGGCCATGCGCTGAGCGACGACGGCATTGCTGTCCTGCGCGCGGGTGCGCAAGCGCGACTCCAGCGCTTCCTTGCTCGGCGGCAGCACGAAGATCGTCACGAGATCATCGCGTAAGCTGCCGCTGATCTGCTGCGTGCCCTGCCAATCGATGTCGGTGACGATGTCGCGGCCGGCGGCGATCGCCGCCTCGATCGGCGCCCGCGGCGTGCCATAGGAATGGCCAAACACAGTGGCGTGTTCGAGCAGCTCGCCATGAGCGACCATGCGGTCGAATTCGGCCTGGGCGATGAAATGATAATCGCGGCCGTCGATCTCGCTGGGCCGGCGCGGCCGCGTCGTCACCGAGACCGACAGCGACAGCGTGGAGTCGCGTGCGAGCAGAAGACGGGTGATCGTCGTCTTGCCGGCGCCGGAGGGCGACGACAGCACCAGGAGAAAGCCGCGGCGGCGGATCGCGGTCGTCTTTGGACCCTGGGGGCTGCGCGCCGGGCTCATTCGAGGTTTTGCACCTGTTCGCGGAACTGCTCGACCGCGACTTTGAGTGCAAGCCCGATCCGAGTCAGCTCGATGTCGGCCGATTTGGAGCAGAGCGTATTGGCTTCGCGGTTCAGTTCCTGGCAGAGGAAGTCAAGCTGGCGGCCGACCCCCTCGCCCTTCGCTAGCAGATCGCCGGCCTGAGCGAGGTGGGCGCGCAGGCGGTCCAACTCTTCGCGGATATCGCCGCGCGACACCAGGAGCGCCAGTTCCTGCGCGATGCGCTCCGCCGGCATCCCCGGCGCGAGATCGGCGACCGCAGCGATCGATTGCTGAAGCCGAGCGCGCAGCGCCTCGGGCTGGGCGGCGGCGCTTGCCGATGCCGCGGCGACAAGCTCGGCCAGCTCCGCGAGCTGACCCGATAGCACTGTATCGAGCCGTGCGCCTTCCTCGCCGCGGGCGACCACGAGCTGCTCAAGCGCCGACGACCAGCTCTTGGCGATCCCATTGCGACGCGCCTCGATGACGTCGTCGGGCTCGTCCTCGACGGTCTCGATGATGCCGCGTAGCGCGATAAGACCGTCGATGCGCGGCGGCGCAGCTTCGACCTCCGCAGACAATTCGCCGACCAGCGCCAACACCCGGTCGAGCATGTCGCGGTTGATCCTGATCGCCGGCGGCGAGACGCGATTGACGGTCAACACGGCGGAGATATTGCCGCGCCGCAGCCGGCCGCCGAGCGCGGCGCGTAGCGGCGCTTCCATCGCATCGTAGCCGGGTGGCAGGCGCAGACGCAGGTCGAGCGACTTGCCGTTCACGCTCTTCAGCTCCCACACCCAGGAGATGCCCGCCACCTCGCCTTCGGTCCGGGCAAACCCGGTCATGCTCGAGACGGTCATCAGACGCCGCCTACCGCACGAAGCAAGGATGGCCGGGGCTAGCCCGGCAATGCTGCTGGCTGCGCGCGGCTTGCTTCGCCGGCGCAGGAGCCGGCGGGGGTGGCGGGGTGAGCGGCACCGGCTCGGGTTCGGCGACCGTCGTGCCGTGGAGGTATTGCGCGACGTTCTTGTTGTGCTCCGCGAGGGTCTTAGCGAAGACGTGCGCGCCGGTGCCGTCGGCGACGAAATAGAGGTCTTCGCTGCGCTCGGGCCGCACCGCGTCGCGTAACGCCGCCTTGCCGGGGTTGCAGATCGGCCCCGGCGGCAGCCCTCTGGCCACGTAAGTGTTGTACGGCGAATCCACACCGAGATCGGCGCGGGTTAGCGGCCGGTCGATCTTGGTTGTACCGTTGTTGCTCAGCGCATAGATCACGGTCGGGTCGGCCTGCAGCCGCATGCCAAGCCGCAGCCGGTTGAGGAAAACCGCGGCGACATGGCCTCGCTCGGCCTCGCGACCCGATTCCTTTTCGATGATCGAGGCGAGGGTCAGCGCCTCTTGTGGGCTGGTGAGCGGCAGATCGGCGCGCCGCTCGGCCCAGGCGGCGGCAAGCGCGTCCTGCATCGCCTGCTGCATCCGCTCGATGAGGCTCTCGCGGGTATCGTCGCGGCTGTAGATGTAGGTCTCCGGCAGCAGATCGCCTTCCGGCGGGACGGACTCGATGTCGCCGGTAAGGAAGGGAGCGTCGCGAATCAGCTCGACGATCTCGGCGCTGGTCAACCCTTCGCGGATGGTGAGGCGGTGTTTGACCGTCTTGCCGTTGGCGATCAGGTCCATGACCTGAACGGCGGTCACCGAGGCGGGGAACTCGTATTCGCCTGCCTTGAGCGCGCCACCGCGCCCGGTCACCTCTGCCGCGACCTTGAAGGCGAGCTGGTGGCGGATCACCCCTTCTTGCGCGAGAAGATCGGAAATCCCGGCGATGCCGGTGTGGGGCGGAATGACGATGACATGGGCCTCCTTGAGCGGCCCGGGATCGGTCACATCGCGATAGACCCAGTACCCCGCGCCGGCCGCCGCCACGACGATGACAATCGCCGTAAGGAGGCACCCAACCAGCATCCGGAAAAACGCCAGCATCGCTTAACGTCCGCTGACCCGCCGCGTCTACCCGACGCGGTCGGGATGGGTGAAGATCAGCGAGGCGTTGGTGCCGCCAAAGCCGAACGAGTTCGACAGCACATACTCGACCTTGCGTTCCTTCGCGGTCTTGGGAACGAGGTCGATGTCGCAGGCGGGCGATGGGTTGTCGAGATTGAGGGTCGGAGGCGTCACGCCGTCGCGCATCGCCAGAATCGAGAAGATCGCCTCGACCGTGCCGGCGGCGCCGAGCAGATGGCCGATCGCCGATTTGGTCGACGACATCGACAGCTTGTAGGCGTGGTCGCCGAACAGGCGCTTGACCGCGCCGAGTTCGACCTCATCGCCGAGCGGCGTCGAGGTGCCGTGCGCATTGATGTAGTCGATCTTGTCGAGAGGAAGGTTCGCCCGGCGCAGTGCGTTGCGCATCGAGCGGAAGGCGCCGCTGCCGTCCTCGGCTGGCGCGGTCAGGTGATAAGCGTCGCCCGACATGCCATAGCCGATGATCTCGGCGTAGATCTTGGCGCCGCGCTTTTTGGCGTGCTCCAGCTCCTCGAGGACGATGATGCCGGAGCCCTCGCCCATCACGAAGCCGTCCCGGTCCTGATCCCAAGGACGCGAGGCGCGCGGCGGATCGTCGTTGAACCCGGTCGACAAGGCCCGCGCCGCAGCAAAACCGGCAAGCCCGAGCCGGCACACCGCGGCCTCGGTGCCGCCGCAAACCATGACGTCGGCATCGTCGAGCATGATGAGCCGCGCCGCGTCGCCGATCGCATGCGCCCCGCTCGAGCACGCGGTCACCACCGCGTGGTTCGGCCCCTTGAAGCCGTATTTGATCGAGACGTTGCCCGAGGCCAGGTTGATCAAATTCGACGGGATGAAGAACGGGCTGATACGCCGCGGCCCCTTATCCTGCAGCGTTATCGCGCCTTCGGTAATGCCGGGGAGCCCGCCGATGCCGGAGCCGATCATCACCCCGGTGCGTTCGAGCTCTTCCTCGTCATCCGGCGCCCATCCGGAATCCTCGACCGCCATCGTCGCCGCCGCCATCGCGAAGATGATGAACTGGTCCATCCGCCGCTGATCCTTGGGCGGGATCCAGTCGTCGGCGTTGAACAGGCCCGATTCCTTGTCGCCCAGCGGCACCTGCGCGGCGATCTTGGCGGGGAGGTCGGAGACATCGAAGGATTGGATCGCGCCGATTCCAGACTCGCCGGCGATCAGCTTCTTCCACACGCGCTCGACACCCAGACCGAGCGGCGTCACCAACCCCATCCCGGTGACGACGGCGCGTCTCATTCCGGCGTACCTAAAAGCCACGCTCAGCCGTGTGTTTCGATAAAGCTCACCGCATCCTTGACGGTAATGATCTTTTCCGCAGCGTCGTCGGGTATCTCACAACCAAACTCTTCCTCGAACGCCATCACCAGCTCGACCGTATCGAGGCTATCGGCACCCAGATCGTCGATAAAACTGGCGTTCTCGGTGACCTTGGCCTCGTCGACGCCAAGATGCTCGACGACGATCTTCTTCACTCGGTCGGCGACGTCACTCATCCGTGTTGTCCCTCAAAATGGCTGATTGGCTCGTGTTCTCGACGCAGCGCGGTGCGGGTATCCGTTCGGGGATCAGCCGTATTGTGTCGCCATCGCGGCCGCGTTGAAGGTGGCGGGTCACATAACACGAATTCGGCGGGCGTGCCAATCGCGGGAACCTTGCGACCGGCGGCTTTATACCATGATCATGCCGCCGTTGACATGGAGGGTTTGGCCGGTCACGTAGCCGGCCTCGGCGCTGGCGAGATAGACCGCCGCGGCACCGATATCGTCGGGCATGCCAAAGCGGCCCATCGGGATCGCGGCCGTCCCGCGGGCGCGCTGCTCATTGGTCAGCGCGTCGGTCATCGCCGTGCTGATAAACCCGGGCGCGATGCAGTTGACGCTGATGCCACGAGTCGCGACCTCGGCGGCGATCGATTTTGACATGCCGATGATCGCCGCCTTGGACGCGGCGTAATTCGCCTGGCCAGGGTTACCGACGATTCCGACAAGCGAGGTGATCGAGATGATTCGCCCATGGCGGCGCCGGAGCATGCCGCGCAGCGCGGCGCGGATCAGCCGAAACCCAGCGGTCAGATTGACCTCGAGCACCGCCTGCCAATCCTCGTCGCGCATGCGCATGGCGAGAGCGTCGCGGGTGATGCCGGCATTGTTGACCAGGATGTCGATCTGGCCGAGCGCGGCCTCGGCCTCCTTGATCAGGCGATCGGGTTCGTCAGGCTGGGAGAGGTCGGCGGTGAGGACATGGGCGCGTTCGCCAAGGTCGCCGGCGAGCGATTTGAGCGCCGCCTCCCGGGTGCCGGCGAGCGCGACCGTTGCGCCTTGCCCATGCAGCGCCCGGGCGATGGCACCGCCGATCCCGCCCGAGGCGCCGGTGACGAGGGCGTTCTGTCCGGTAAGGTCGAACATCTAGAGACGTCTCATCAGCGCTTCGACCTCGGCGGCGCCGCCGACTGAAGAGGCCGACAGGTCGCGGTCGATGCGCTTGACGAGGCCGGTGAGCACACGACCGGAGCCGATCTCGACGATCTCCTCGACCTCTTGCGCCTTGAACAGCAGCACGGTTTCGCGCCAGCGCACCATGCGCGTGACCTGCTCGATCAAGAGGTCCTTGATTTCCTTGGGATCGCTCGTCGGCTCGGCGGTGACGTTGGCGACCACCGGAACCGCAGGCGCCTTGAGGGCGACATCGCCGAGCGCCTCTTCCATCGCCTCCGCTGCCGGCGCCATCAGCGGACAGTGGAATGGCGCGCTGACCGGCAACATGATCGAGCGCCGGGCGCCGCGCTCGGCGGCAAGCTCGACGGCGCGCTCAACCGCGGCGACGTTGCCGCTGACGACGATCTGGCCGAGGCAATTGTCGTTGGCAACGACGCAGATGCCGTAGCCGCTGGTGCCGGCGGCGACCTCGCGGGCTGCGTCGATGTCGAGGCCGAGCAGCGCCGCCATCGCGCCTTCGCCGACCGGCACCGCCTTCTGCATCGCCTGACCGCGCCGCTTCACCAGACGCACCGCGTCGGGGACCGAGAAGGTGCCGGCGGCGGCATGGGCCGAGTACTCGCCCAGTGAATGGCCGGCGACATAGGCGATCTGCTTGGCGATGTCGAACCCTGCCTCTGCCTCAAGCACCCGGATGACCGCGAGGCTCGCCGCGAGCAGCGCCGGCTGGGCGTTTTCGGTGAGGGTGAGGTCGCCTTCCGGACCCTCGAACATCAGGCGCGACAGGCGCTGCGACAGCGCGTCGTCGATCTCCTCGAACAGCAGGCGGGCCGGCGCGAACGCTTCGGCCAGGTCGCGCCCCATGCCGGGTTGCTGCGATCCCTGCCCGGGAAAGACAAACGCGCGTTTCATTTAAGGCGCATCCCCCTGCCGCCGTCGCTTTGGTCATAGACTCGTCATCGGGGGAGTCAAGCAACGAGGGGTGCTCGCGGCACCGTGGGTCGATCAGCCAGGTGGATCGCGGGTGTCCAAGTTGCGGAAATATTCCTGCGGCCGCATTTCCCGGCCCGTTGGGTCGGTTTCGAGGACCGACTCGTGCAACCCTTCAATTGGGGCGACGGGCGTATCGTTGTCGTCGACCAAGGAGAGCCGCCAGCAGAAACCGACAAGCTCTTGCAATGTCGAGAAGCCGGCGCCGGTCCGAAACGCCAGGCCGCCGTCAAGCAGCACACAGAATCTGAAGAGGAGAATCCACTGCATGATGCGTACAACGGTCGTTAGATCCTGTGCCGGCGCGCCTGCGGCCAGCATCGCTTCTATGGCCTCGCCAAACTCGTCCCGCTGATCGGGGTCATCCTCATGCGTCTCTATTATCCAGTCCCGATCGTCGGGAGCGATTATCTGGCGCCACGCCTGGCGTAGGAACAGGTAGCGGAGCAGTTGCGGGATGCCCTCGCTGATCTGGGACCGAGCCCAACCTTCCGGCTCCTGCGCTCCCAATTGGCGGAACAGCTCGGTAAGCTCCTGTTCGTTCATCGACCGCCAGGCGCCAGTGCCCTTGGCTTGGAATGATTCTGTCCATATTGGTTGTAACGGTCGCGACTCCGCGCCGGTCCAAACAATCTCCCATAGGGCTTCGACCAGCCTATCGATTGGCGTATCAGGAGCGTTGCTCTCTTCGACCAGAAATAGCCGCCACCGGACATCGCAGACTTCTGGTTCGAGTTCACCAGGGTCATCGAGCAGCACGCAAAGATTAACCAGAAGCGACATCTGCATAGTCGCGACAATTGACGTAAGGTCCTCGACGCGCGCACCCGCGGCTAGCAGCCGGTCAATGGCCGGACCAAACTCGCCCCCCGGATCGTATGGATTACGCGAACGCGTCTCGGCCAGCCAATGTCGATTGTCCGGGTAGATCACGTCGCCAACCGCGAGGAGTACAAACAGATCGCGTGGCAAGTGCTCGATGCCTCTCTGGATTTGCGAGTGGGCCCAGCTTTCCGGCTCTAGTGCCCCAAGTTTCCGGGCCAACTTGGTTAGGTCTTGTTCGTTCATCGATCGCCAATTCTTGACGCTCATAGGAACGTCCTACTGCCGACCTGCTCAACTTTTTCGGTGGGCGATGAGCGATTTGACCTCTTCAGAAACGTCGAGCGGTGCGTAATGGCCGAATTCCTCTACCCGACAGTCAGATTTGCGAACACGAATGTACCAAGCACCCGTGTCGGGGAGCATACCCGGCTCCTGGTACGAGCCCATGCGATCTGCGCGACGACTATGTCATGGTAGATTCCTTGATAAGCAACATCCGTCAGTAGATTGCTCGGACCCGCGTCCGGACCGCCGCGCCGCCGTCAGTCCATTCGCCGCCGTGCGGATCGCCTTTTGGGATGCGCGGTTCGTTAGGGTTGAAACCAGCTTTCGTTAGACCGGCGCGAGCAATCCGCTGCAGCTGCCGGTCATCAAGATCGGCGATCGGGATGTGCAGGCCATAAATTTGCGCCAGCGCGAGTTCGCCTTTGCCGAGCAAATCGGCGATGCGCTGGCAGCGATCGAACAGCCAATCACGATCGTCATGCGCGGCGACTAGGCACTTCTGAAGTTCTGCAGCATCGCTGCGGTCGATCGCGCGAAAGCCGCGCGGCGTGCGGCGGACCAGCACGCAGTCCGGGCCGAGTATGGCGCCCTCAGCGTCGACGCAAATACCCCTGCTGGCCGCACCGCGCGGGTGCAACCGCCGCATGTTGTCATACATGGAATCGACCAATTTCTAGGGGCGCCGAACCGACCGCGCCGGAGGGTTATTCAACCCACTCCGAGATGCCCAAGAGCAGGCGGCGTTATTGGCACATGCGCAGGTTGTCGCGCTCGGTCTCGTAGTCGCTCATCGCCTTGCGCAAGATGCTATCGGGCGGCAGCGCCTGGACGGCCTCGCCCATCTTCTTCAGGGTCGCGTCGTCGTAGTTGGCCGGTACGGGACATCGGGCGACGAGACCAGGGCCGATCGGTTTGGTAATCAGCTCGCCATTATCGAGCGACGGCGCCGGCTTGTCCTTTGCGCCAAACCAGCCGACGCCACCGCAACCGGACAGCAGCGCCACGACGGCGAGCGCCATTACCACCTGGAATCGCATCTAGTTCTGTCCCCGCTTCTCCCCGGCCGCACGATGCCGAGCGCGGCGGCGGCGATCAAGCGGCTTCGACGCGGTGCGGCTTCGGGTAGCAACTCATGGCGCGACGGTCCGCGCGCTGGTCAGCGCGGCAATCTGCCCGACCAACTCGCCGAGCCAGATCGCCGTCAAGAGCGGGTCGCCCTGCGGCGGGTTGGCGCAAGCGGCATCGCCGTACTCCTCGATGAGCCGCGCCTTGGCGATCGCGTTGAGCGGTACCAAGCCAGTGGCGATCAGCGCCTCGGCCACCGCGCGGCCCTTCTCGTATTCGCCACAGGCGGCGCGGATCGTGGCGTCTACCGTGCCGACCAGCTGATCGGCGACGGCAAGGCCGCCGCCGATCGCACCGGCCGCCGAACCGGCAGCAATCAGCCCGGCGCAGCCGCCGAGCCACAGCAGGGCGATCACGGCGAGCGGGCGGATCACGATTTAGTCACCGGGGTTGGGTTAACCCAGAGGCAGCCCGCGCCGGCAGCGGCCGAAGCCCGCGAGGCCTGGGTCGCCGCCGAGGTATCGCCGGCGCCCGCGGCCACGGTGCTCGCGAGATTGGCCGCGGCCTGCGCCGCGCACATCGCTTGCTGCGTCACGGGTAAGGACGATCTGCGCATCCGTCTGAATGGTCGCCGGAGTCGGCGCGTT
Source organism: Allostellaceae bacterium (assembly GCA_035604035.1). Taxonomy (GTDB): domain Bacteria; phylum Pseudomonadota; class Alphaproteobacteria; order ATCC43930; family CGMCC-115725; genus DATARH01. Next base: position 13,609 of record DATNJF010000330.1, read on the forward strand.
GGGGCCGGTGCAAGCGCCGAGCGTGCTCACGGCGAGGATCATCAGCGCCAGCACCTGGATCATCCCGCGCTCCTTGAGCAGGAGCGCCGCGAGCGCGCAACCCGCCCCGAGAAATTGGGTAAGCGGGCCGACGTCGCTGTCGGAGAAATGAACGCCGGCGACCGCCAGCAGGGCGCCAAGCCCAGCATAGCTCGACGGTTCGCTGAAGCGGGCGAGCAGGTAGGAGAATATCGGCATGCTGGTGTCCTTTCATGCAAAAGGGCCGAGCGAGGCGGCCCAGGGTCGATCGAGAATTGCCAGGTTCAGGCGAGGTCGGCGACGTAGCCCGGCCGGCGATGCAAGGAAGGTGGCGGATCGGCCAACACCTTGCCGGACCCGCCGCAGCGGTCGCAAATCTCCATGTGCTGACCGAGAATGTCCGACGAGTCGGGGCTGCCGTCGTCGCGCCGGCGCCGGGTGCGCGGAATGCGGCCCACGCCGCCGCAGCGCTCGCACGGCTTTGTCGCCGGGCTCATGCGTTTGCGGCGGCGCGACGCTGATAGGCGGCGGCGAGCTTCTCGTCGTAGCCGTTATCGGCCTCGCCCGGCCCGTTATAGGCCAGCGCGAACTGGGTCCAGTCGTGGGCGCGCAGATAGCGATCGAGACCGCCCTTCTGGCAAAATCCGCAGAACGCGGCGAGCTGGGCGCCTTCGCTGGCGCACATGGCGGCGACGTAATCGGCGACCGCGGCGAACCCGCACTGGGCAAAATTGAGGCCGAGGATCTGAAACATCCCCCAGCTCGCGCTTTGCAGCGCCGCGTCCTGGTCCAGCGCAATCGCCTCGGCGAGCCGGTCGTATTGGTGCGCGCCGGCGGCGCCGTGCACCGCGGTGTAGGGCACGCCGGGATCGACGATGCGCAAGGTCGCCTCGACCATCTCACCGCCATTGTTGATCTCAGCGACAACGCGGTCGGCCTGATGCGCGCGGTAGGCGGCGATCGCCGCCTTGGCCCATTCGGTCGGCGTGTAGCGGCCGGACAGATCGGCGAGCACATAGCCGTTTCCGTTCGCGTCCTTGCCGGCGACGACGATCCCGGTCTCGTCGGCGTGCTCGTCCGAGCTCACCGCCGGGTCGATGACGACGACGATCCGGGTCAGCTCCGGCGTCACTTCGGCGCGGGCGGCGTCGATGACGCCGTGGCTCCATAGCGCGCCGGGCACGTCCTCGAGAATTTCGGCGTCGAGCTCCTGACGGCCGAGCCGCGTCCCCTCATAGCGGCGGACGATCTGGTCGAGAAACGCCGGCGCCAGGTTCTCCTGGTTCTCGATCGTGCGGCCGTGGGTGACGGCGACCTTTGGGTCGGCGAGCAGATCGCGGATAAAGCGGGTCGGCCGCGGCGTGGTAGTGACCACCGCGCGCGGATCGGCGCCAAGCCGCAATCCAAACATCAGCATGTCCCAAGCCTGCGGGTAGCGCCACGCCGCCAATTCATCGCACCAGGCGAGATCGTGCTGTGGGCCGCGCAGGCGTCGGGTTCGTCGGCCGAGTAGGTCGTCGCGATCGCGCCGTTGGACCAGGTCAAGAGATGCTTCGACGGCTCGTAATCCGGGCGTTCCCCGGGCGGGCCGACCGACAAGAGGCCGCTCTCGCCCTCAACCATCACGCCGCGTGCATCGGAAGCCGTCGGCGCCACCAGCGCAATGCGGCGGGCGTTTCGCATCCCCACCATCGCCCGCACATATTCGGCGCCAGTGCGGGTCTTGCCGAAACCCCGGCCGGCAAGCAGCAGCCAGATCCGCCAATCTCCGATGGGCGGCCGTTGCGCAGGGCGCGCCCACTTCTTCCACCAGCCCAGGTAGACCTCGAGCTCAGCTGGCGTCAGGTTCCCGAGGAATTCGTCCTGCGTTGTCTTCGGCAGCGAGGCGAGCCAACTTGCGTGCCAGGGTGCGTCGGGGGTCTTCGCCGTCATCTAATGCTGGTTCATCCTCTTGCGCCGCAGCTGAGCCAGCCAGCGGCATCATGCCGAGATAGCGAGCGATCGCGTCGAGCGCGGCTTTTTTGTCGTAGAGCTTGACGCGGTACGGCTTGCCCTCCGCCCCAGCGGACTGAACGATCTCGGCGATCGCGGCGACATCCTCCGGATCGAGCTTGCCACCAGCCTTGATCGTCATCTTGCCTTCGTCCCATTCGACGATATGGCTAAGATTGGCAAAGGCGATGCGGCGATATTCCTCAAGCACCCGCTCCGGGGTGATGCCGAGCCGGGCGGCGCGCGCGGTAATCTCCTCGAGTGTTGCTTGCGCGGCTTTGCGCCGCCGGCTTTCCCGCCAGCGCGACCCAATCGACAATTGCGATACTCTGATGGGGTTTGCGGCGCGGGTTGGAGGCCATCGCCTCGCCCAATTTCGCCAGTGTTCTGGTTTCGTACCACAACAATCCGGATTTGTCAAGAACAAAATGCGATCGACACAACTTTTGTTACCGGAAGTGCATTTCCAGAGCCCCGAGCGCCGCGATCAAGATGCCGGACGCCGCCTCCTGGCTGACCCGGCGCCCCGCCCAGCCTTGCTCCTGCGCCCATTCCTTCAGCGAGCGCTCCCAGCCGACGACATGCCATAGGCACGAGCCGGCCGGCGAGGCGATGCCGCCGACCGCGTGGACCGCGCGCCAGACCGCGGTGCGCGCCGCCTCGGCGCGCAATCCCGGCGCATGATCGCCGCGCCGCGACGGCTTGTCGCCAAGGCTCAGCCGCGACAGATCAAGCGCGCGCAAGGGGTCGAGTTGGGCGAGCGCGAAACGATGCCGAAAGTCCTCTCCCGCCTGCCGCATCCCCGCGGTGATCGAGCCACGGCGTTCCATGATCGTCAGCGTATCGACCGCGCGGTACGGCCGCGACGGGCGGCCGGCACTGTCGGCGATCGTGGCAGGAACCAGCTCGACCGGCCCGTGGCGAAGCCTTTCCGGCGTTACTGCCGGCTGGTTCGGCGCGCTGTGCGTTTGGCGTTTGCGGCTCATCGATCATCTCCGTGAACAATACGTGAACGATGTGGGCGTGAAAAACGCCGCACGATGTTCTCCAGTCGTCTCAAAAAGGGATCGGGAGGAACCCGCTCAGGCCGCCCCTGCCGGCCGCCGACCGCTGCAGCCAGGGCCTCCGCCTCACCCAGTCGCCTGCGCTCGCGCGCGCTCCCACCCGGCAGGCGGCAGAGCGCATGGTGTGTCCGACAGTACGGCGAACCCGCCCGCGGCGCGGCGCCGCAGGTCTCCCCATGGTCCAAGATGAAGGCACAGCCCTCCGCATTCGTGTCGAGTTTTCCGTCAAAAGCTTGCGACGCCCCGCCATCCACGATGTTGCTCCCCTTAGGTCTTGCAATTATCGCATGGCGCATATATTATCATCATACTCAATGTCAATACGGTAACGTGTGATGAACACAATGTGGTTTCAAGAAACACTCGACAAGGCCGGGGCGAGCCAGGCCGACCTCGCCCGCCATCTCGGCCTCGCGCCCTCGGCGGTGTCGCGCATGCTCAAGGGCGATCGCCAGATGAAGCTGCTGGAGGCGGTGCAGACCGCTGCCTTCCTCGGCGTGTCGCAGGAGGAGGTGCTGCGCCATGCCGGCGACGAGTCGGCGAGACCGCCATCGACCGAGCCAGGGCGGCGCGGCCGTCCACCGCGGGCGGCATCAGCCTTTCCCGCGATCCGGCAGGATGCGCTGCCGATCCGCAGCGCGGCGCGCGGCGGCAACGACCAGGAGATGTTCCTCGGCGATGGGCCGATCGGCTACACGCCGCGCCCGTCAAACCTGTCCGGGGTGCGCGACGCCTACGCGATCTACATGATCGGGGACAGCATGGAGCCGCGCTACATCCAAGGGTGGCTGCTGCACGTGAACCCGTTCAAGCCGCCGACGCGGGGCCGCGACGTGGTCGTCTACAAGAAGAACCAGGCGGTGCTGATCAAGCAGTTCGTCGGCTGGAACGACGATACCTTGGTGCTGCGCCAGCTCAACCCTGACGAGACGCTGCGCATCCCGCGCGACGAGATCGCCGAATGCCATCTCATCGTCGGCGTCGACCAGGAGGGGTAATCCCCTATGTGTGGGCGCTCGCTTTAACTCACTTCGAAAGCACCGCGCTGTGGGTTGACAGGTGACAATCTAACAGCCAGATTTACAGCTAGATTTACAAGAGGATTGGAGATGCAAGAAGTTGGCGCCTTCGAGGCGAAGAACCGGCTGAGCGAATTGCTGCGACGGGCCGAGGGCGGTGAAGAGATCGCGATCACCAACCGAGGCCGGATCGTCGCGCGGCTGGTACCGCCGCTGGCCGCCTTCGACACGGAGGCGGCGCGCGCCGCGGCCGCGCGCATTCGGGCGCGGCGCAAGGGCGTGACGCTCGGCGGCTTGAAAATTAAGAAACTCATCGCCGAAGGCCGGCGTTGAGCCTGGTTCTTGACGCCTCGACAACGCTCGGCTGGTATTTCGAGGACGAGCGCAACGCCGCCGGCGATGACATTCTGGATCGGGTAACCGAATCCGGCGCCGTGGTCCCGATCTTATGGCGATACGAGGTCGCCAACGGCTTGCAAATGGCGGTCCGCCGCAAGCGGATCGACCAGCCCTATCGCGACGCCTCTCTCGCCGAGCTGCGCTTATTGCCGATTACCATCGATCGGGCCGGTGACGACGCGATCTGGTCGGCGATGCTCGGTCTCTCCGATCGCTTTGGCCTGACGATCTATGACGCGGCGTATCTCGAAGTCGCGCATCGCCGCGGATTGCCTCTGGCCACCGGCGATCTCGCTCTGCAGCGCGCGGCGCAAATGCTCGCCGTCGATCTTATCGCGTCGAGGTAGCCACCGGCCGGGTTTGCCCTCCCCGCAGCCGGGCGCTACCATCGCGGCAACGGCCATTCACTCTTGGGGAGCGGATCGCGATGCGCACGACCTATGCCATCAACGACATGACCATCCATCGGATCGTCGAGCAGGAGCAGGGCTTCACCCCGATGCTCGAATTCCTGCCGACGTTGTCGAAGGAAACGCTTGAGGAGAATTTGTCCTGGCTCGCGCCGGGCGGCTGCAGCCGCGAGACCGGCAATGTCGTGCTGTGCTTCCAGTCCTATGTCGTCAAGACGCCGCACCACAACATCCTGGTCGACGCCTGCATCGGCAACAACAAGACCTTCCCGTTGCGGCCGACTTGGAACAACAAGAGCGACGGCAACTGGATGGCGGCGCTGAAGGCGGCCGGGCTCGGGGTCGAGGACATCGACTTCGTGATGTGCACGCATCTCCACGGCGACCATGTCGGCTGGAACACGCGGATGGAGAACGGCCGCTGGGTCCCGACCTTTCCCAAGGCCCGGTACCTGTTCTCGAAAAAAGAGTACGAGTTTTGGACCGGCGGCAATGTGCCGGCGGCGTTTGCGCTCGACGCGATCAATGAGAGCGTGCTGCCGATCGTCGAGGCCAACCGCGCCGAGCTGGTCACCAGCGACCATGCGCTCAACGACCACATCCGGCTGCTGCCGACGCCAGGCCACACGCCCGACCATTTCGCGGTGTGCGCGGGCAAGGGCGGCGACAAGGCGGTGTTCACCGGCGATTTGATCCATTCGCCGATCCAGGCGCGCTATCCCGAGCTGGTGATGCGGGTCGATACCGATCGCGACCAGGGGGTGCGGACGCGGCGGGCCTTCTTGGAGCGCTACTGCGATACCGACACGGTGTGCTGCACGATGCACTTCCCCTCGCCCTCGGTCGGCCACATCAAACGCTGGGGCGACGGGTTCAAGCTCGATTACCTGACCTGATTAGGCGGGGTTCGCGCTCATTGCCGGTTATGGTCGCGCGGCGGCCGGCGAAGCACGCAATCTAGGACCTATCGACACCACTCGCCCGAGGCAAGCATGTGGAGCAAGCGAATGCTCTGCCCCACCCAGACGAAGAAAAGCGCGTTGAGGCCTAAAGCGTACCAAAGTGACAAGCTCAGTCTCCTCGGTCTGGGTCTCAGTTGCGACTATCGGGGTGAAGCCGCGCGGAGGATCATTCGCGCGGGTTAAGATTTTACCAATTCCAGCGGCGGGTCCGTTGAAGGAACCCCGCTCGGCAGCGCAAAGATCAGTGCGGCAGGTTTAGCACCGGCTTGATCGTCGCGCCGCTGGTCGCATCGGCGGCGGCGCGGTTGATATCGGCAAGCTCATAGCGCGTCACCAGCCGGTCGAGCGGGAAGCTGCCTTCCATGAAGAGATCGACGAGGCGCGGGATGAACTCGCGCGGGCGGCTGTCGCCCTGAACCACGCCGCGGATCACCCGCCCGCCCTGGATCACCGGCATCTCGAAGCTCGCTTCGGTGCCGGCGCGGGCGCTGCCGACCAGCACACAGGTGCCCATTCCGCGCAGCGCGTCGGCGGCGAGGCGGAACACCGAAGGCACCGCCGAGGTCTCCAGGCTGAAATGCACACCGTTGCCGGTGATCTTGCGGATTTCAGCTAGCGTCACGGCGCGACGGCTTTCGAGCGCGTGCGTCGCGCCAAGCTCCTTCGCCAAGGCGAGCCGCGCCGGCAGCACATCGACCGCGACGATCGGGTCGCAGCCGGCGATCTTCGCCGCCATCAACCCGGCGAGCCCGACCCCGCCGACGCCGAACACGGCGAAGGATTGCCCGGACTTTGGCTGCATGACGTTGAGCACGGCGCCCGCCCCGGTCTGCAATCCGCACCCGAGTGGCCCAAGCAACTCGACCGGCGCGTCGGACCGCAATTTGACGACATCCTTCGCCGGCGCGACCGCGAAAGTGGCGAACGAGGATTGCTGGAAGAAGCACGAGTAAACCGGCGCGCCATCGCGGCTCGTTGGCACAAAGCCGTCGGCCCGCTTGCCGCTTTGCTTCAAGGCCCGGCCGTTGACGCAATAAGCCGGGTGGTCGGCCCGGCACGGCTCGCACTCGCCGCAATAGGGAAACGAGATCACCACCTTGTCGCCGACGGCCAGGTCGGTCACTCCGGCGCCAAGCTCGGCGACGATCCCCGCGCCCTCATGCCCGCAGACGACCGGGTAGGGCAGGCTCGGGAAATACCCGTCGCGCGCATGCAGGTCGGTGTGGCACATGCCGCTGGCGACGATCTGCACCAACACCTCGCCGGCGCGCGGCGGCGCCAGGTCGAGCGTCGCGATCTGGAACGGCTGGCCGCGTGCGGGTACGATTGCGGCGGCGACCTGCATTGCGACCCCTCCCCTAACGGCGAAGGCGCTATGCTATGCCCGAAGCCCGCGATGGATGCCAGCCATGACCGCCGCCACTGAATTCCAGACCATTCTCGGCAAGTTCACCGCCGCCGGAATCGCCAACGATGGCGGCCGTTTCGCGGCGCTGTTCACCGAAAGCGCCACCTACGACGACAATTTCTTTGGGCAGCATCGCGGCCGCGCGGCGATCGCCGCGATGCTGCAGCGCTTTCACGACACCGGCGAGAGTTACCGCTGGGAGTTTGACGAGCCGGTGTTCGATGGCGCGCTTGGCTATGCCTGGTTCCGCTTCAGCTTCGCGTCGAAAATGCCGGGCTGCGAAGGTAGGCCGGTGCTGATCAAGGGGATCAGCTGCTTCCGGGTGGAGAACGGGTTGATCGCCGAATACCGCGAGGTCTTCGACACCGGGATCGCCCTGGCGCAGCTCGGGTTTCCGGGCGAGCGGATCAAGCGCGTCCTCGACAAGGAAGCCGCGGCGCAGAACCAGGCCACAGCGGCCCGCGAGCACCTTACTCGTTTCGCATTGGATTGAGACTAGAGCGAAATCCGATCAAATCGAGCCACAAGTGGGCCGAAGCTAGAAACTCGAGCCGGCCCCAGCCATATCTGCGCCATGGCGGTTGAAATCTATCCAAACCAGCTTGAGCCGGAGGACCAGGACGTTGCGATTTGGCGGTTCATGAACATGGAAAAATTCCAGGATCTAATAACAGCCGGAGAGCTATATTTCTGCCGAGCCGATCTATTCAAAAACGATGAACGTGAAGGGCTGCCGCCCGAACGATATCTACCTGCGCTTTTAGGGCTGAATCCCTTTGTTTTGCGGGATCGGCAAACACTTAACCATCACCTAGGCTCCCTCGCTCAGTTCCGCGAGAGCTTCTACATTAGTTGTTGGCACCTCTTCCGCAGCGAAACAGATGCGATGTGGAAGGAATTCGGCGCTGACGGTGTAGCAATTTGCACTCGGTATCGTTTGCTGAAGTCCGCTCTCGATGCGATGACCGACCGCGCGTTTATCGGCCTCATCCGGTACGGTGAGCAGCACCTCGGCGGCGTGAACCTTTTCTCATTTATCATGACCAAACGAGCGGACTATGAAGGCGAAAAGGAAGTCCGCGCAATGTTATGGATTATGAACCCTCACGCCGACCTCAATCGACATTTCGACATCGCCAATCGCGCACACCCACTTCCGCTGGAGCCGCCGCCCGACAATATCCTGCCAGGCCACAGGCGAAAGGTAGATTTGCAAGCCCTCGTGACTGAGATCGTCGTGACGCCGTGGGCCTCGTCCGCACAAATTGACGAGATCAATGCCTTAGTAAACAGCAACGGCTTCACTACGGTGGTCAGACCGTCGGACCTCACTCGACATCGTGAGTTGCTCCCCTCAACCAAGCCGTGAGGCGACCGTTGAGCCCAGCCGGCCGGCCGGGGCCCATGGCTCCGCTCGTGTCGCCGTTGAAAAATGGGCACCGGCCTTCGCCGGTGTGGTTTTGCCAACTAAGGTCCAGCTACCACGCCTCCCGCCCGCGGGTCGGGCGGGCGATCCCGGCGTCGGCCAGGTCGCGTTTCTCGCGCTGCTCAGCCTCGTGCTTGTCGAACATCGCCTTGGCGGCGGCGTTGCGCTTGGCGCTGAACTCGTCGCGGTTGTCGCCGCACCATTGGTACGACGCCGCGCGGCTCTGATTGAGCTTGGAGAAATGCGGCATCACGTAGCGCGCATAGAGCTCGTAAGAGCGCTTGGTCGCCGCGAAATCGGCCCAGTTGTGCGCCTGCTGGAGCATCGCGCCGAACTGGCCCTGCTTGTCCTGCAGCCGCTCGATGAGGGCGATCGCGTCGTCCGGTGTGCCGCAGACGCCGAAGCGGTTCTCGGTGAACCATTCGAGCGGGTCCTTGCCCGCCGGCACGATAAAGCGCGGCTGGTTGTTGTTGAGGTAGCCGAGGTATTTCTCGAAGCCGAACTTGGCGTTCTCGTACGCCTGCGCGCGGGTCTCGGCGATGTGCATCGGCCCGACCAGGCGCAGCCGGTTCGGGTCCATCGTGCGGCCGTGTTGCGCGGCGACATCGTTGGCGATCTGCCAGTTCGACCCCAGCGCGTCAAAGCCGAACGGGTTGGTTGCGGCGACGCAGATCATGCCGAGATCGTATTTGCCGGCGAGCCGCCCGCCCGACGGCGTCACCGCGCTGACCACCGCGACCTCGGGATAGGGCTTGGTGTAGGGCAAGAGGTGCAGGCGGCACCCCTCCATCGTGTACCACTCGGTCTTCTCGGTGACG
>DATNJF010000331.1:0-2130 GCA_035604035.1 Allostellaceae bacterium
GCAGCCATTTATTGACTCCCAGTTGTCGGCGCGGCGGTGGTGGGGCTAGCCGCCGCAGAGAAGGGTGTAGCGCCCATGGCGGTCGGCAGTGGCGTTACCTTATCCGTCAGGTAACGCTGTATTGCCGCCGCCGCCGGTTGCCCGGCGGTCCCGCGCATCGTCCGCGCGCTTGCCAGGTCGGTCGGGTTGGCGACCATTAGGCCGAGATTGGTCTCGCTCGCGCAGCCGAAATTGCTGCTCGGCGCGTTGGCGTCATCCGGCTGCGATTGCTTGCTCCAATTGGGGCAAGGTGGCAGCGTCACCAGCGTCCGCGTCACCTCGACAATCGCATGGTTGGGCGGCACGTTGGCGAGCGGGGCGCCTGTGACGACAACGCCGTAGCCCAGCAGCATTGCGGAAACCGAAGCGACCCGCTGCTCGGCCACATACGGTGTCCCGGCGGACGCGACCGTCACCCGGTCGCCGGCACCGATTGCTCCGTTGGCGGCCAGGCGGCGCAGTTGTCCCGCTTCGGCCGGGGACAGCTGCGCTGAACCCGGCGCGAAATGCAGGTCGACGCGAGTCGTCGAGGTATCGAGCGTCAAGTTCCGCGGCGCTTCGGCGTCGGTATAAACTGTCGCCGGGTTGCAGGCGCCGAGCAGCAGCGTCGTCGCCAGTCCCAGGGCGAGGGGAGTGCGGTTGGTCTTCATGTCAGCCTCCCCCTAATCGAGCTTGAAGCCGGCCGGGCCGATCAGCCCAATTCCCCCAGCAGGGACTGGCCCTTTCGCCGGCGCCGGCAGGGTCTGGCGATAGGTGTCGCTGGTCGCTATCCGCTGCGCATCGTGCGGAAGGATGAAGCCGTCGGTCGGCGCCGACAGGGCGACATTGCTCGGTTGGACCAGATAGGGGGTGACGATGATCACCAGCTCGGTCTCGTTGTGCTGGAACAAGTTCGAGCGGAACAGCTGACCGAGGATCGGGATGTCGCCGAGCCAGGGGATCTTTGAAAGGTCCTGCTCGGTGGTGTTTTGCAGCAGGCCGCCAAGCGCGAAGCTCTGGCCGCTGGCGAGGTCGACCGTGGTCTCCGCGCGGCGCACGGTCAGAGCCGGGATCGTCACAATCTGGGTCGCGGTGATCGGCACCGACACCGCGCCGGTGGTGGTCAGTTGGCTGACTTCGGGACGGACCCGCAGGCTAATGTGATCCGCGTCGATGATTGTTGGAATGAAATCAAGCGACACGCCGAATTGCTTGAATTCGATCGTGATCGTCGGCGTGCCGGTTGTACCGGTTGCAGCGGCGACTGGAACCGGGAACTCGCCGCCGGCGAGGAAGCTCGCCGTCTGTCCGGAAGTCGCGGTGAGGTTGGGTTCCGCCAACGTGGTGATCAGCCCCTCTTGCGCCAGCGCGTCGAGTTGCGCCTGTATCGAGCCTTGACCGGGAACCGCGAACCCGTACTGGAACAGGTTCTCGTCTAGGATCGCTTGATTGGTTGTGGGGTTGTTCGTCTGAAAGTTGAATGTCGAGTGGTCGAGCCGGGTGTTGCTCCACGAGCCGCTCCAGTTGAAGCCGAGGGCCTTCAGCGCGGTCCGGTTCACCTCGGCGACCTTGACCCGAAGATTGACCTGATTGGGCGTACTGACGGAGAGCTGGTTGAGGACGTTGGAATCTTTCACGGCAACCGAGGCGGCCAGCGCACGGGCTTTTTCGGCGCGGCTCGCGGTCGTCACGTCGCCGTTCAAGATCAGGTTCTTGTCGACCGAGGTGACCCCGATATTTTCGCCCGGCATCAGCGCGTGCAGCGACTCGCGCACCCGCGCCAGGTCGTGATCGACCCGCACCGGCGCGTGCAGCAGAACCTGGTCGTTGCTGTCGACCGCGTAGACCACGGTTTCGCCGGGCATCTTCCCGCTCACATAAATCAGCGAGGGTGACTTGACCTGAACGTCGGCGATGTCGGGATTGGCGATAAAGACGGTCGCGGCGGGCTGACTCAAGCGAATCAGCGTGCCCTTTCCGGACTCGATGACGATCGGCTTACCGCTTGCGGGAATCTGACTTACTGCGTCAGGAGCTGGCGGCGCGGGTGCCGGCGTTGCAGCGGGCGGCGACGGCGTTTGGGCGACGGCGGCCACCGCATAGAGAATCGCT
>DATNJF010000332.1:0-4121 GCA_035604035.1 Allostellaceae bacterium
CAACCTGCCGATCGGCGCACTGTGCACGCTCGGCATCCTGATTTTCATCCGCCATACGCGCAACGTGCATCGCGAACCATTCGATTTCTTCGGGTTCCTGACGCTGAGCCTGGGGGTCTGCGCCTTGCAATTGATGCTCGACCGCGGCGAGTTGAAGGACTGGTTCCATTCAGGCGAGATCTGGATCGAGGCGACGATTACCGGGCTCGGTTTTTATCTTTTCACCGTGCACACGGTAACCGCCGACGAGCGGTCGTTTCTCAACCGCGACCTGCTGAAGAGCACCAATTTCATGGCTGGCACCGTGCTGATGTTCTGTGGCGGACTAATCATGACCGGCACGCTCGCGCTGCTGCCGACGATGCTGCAAAACCTGATGAATTATTCGGCGATGACGACCGGGCTGGTGTGCGTACCGCGCGGCATCGGGAGCATGATGGCGATGTTCATCGTCGCCCCGCTGATCAACCGCGTCGACAACCGGCTGATCATTCTGTTCGGCTTTCTTCTGACCGCGGCGTCGATGTGGCAGATGAGCCAGTTTTCGCTGCAGATGGGCATGATGCCGGTCATCATCTCCGGGCTGTTGCAAGGTTTCGGCCTCGGTTGCACACAAGTACCCCTAAACATCATCGCGTTGTCGACGCTACCGCGCCACATCCTGACCCAAGGGACGGCGATCCGCAGCCTGATGCGCAATCTCGGCGGCAGCACCGGCATCAGCATTCTAGTCGCCACCTTGGCCCAGAATACCCAGGTGGTTCATTCGCGTTTGGTCGAGGGCCTGCGGCCGGACAGTCCGCTCGCGCAGGCACCCTATCTGCCGGCGCCGTTCAGTTTGAGCACACCGAGCGGCATGGCGGCACTCAACGCCGAGGTGACGCGGCAGGCCGCAATGGTTGCCTATGTCGATGATTTCAAGCTGATTATGTTAATCGCGCTCGCCGCCTTACCGCTGCTGCTCCTCTTGCACGACGCGCGACGCCGTCCACTGACCGCGGCCGCGGACGATTAAAATTAAAGGACATGTGCTCCCGTCGGGTCCGTGTGACTGCTCAACGAGTGGACGTGAGCGGTCGCCAACATGACAGAAGTCCGGCGCGAATGATCGATCTCAGGTCGATCCGACCACCCGCCAGCGAGGCCACGAAGGTCGGCAGTGGGTCGATTTCAGTCTATTGGCGGCTGTACCACAAATGGCCGCTCACATGGGCAGTTCGAGGTCAAGGGTCAGGTTTAAGGGTTCATGGGCAGTTCTCCGGTCGTTGGTTCGGATCCAAGGTCTGAGCCCGTTTGCATGACCTGATGGCGTGCTGCACCAGATCAAGCTCACATACGGTCGCCGCTGGTTGCGGCTGCACCAACATCCCGCGTCCGGCGGGTGGGGCTCAGGAGGCCGCGGCTCGTAGCCGAAGACCCCCTGGGCGAAGAGCAGCCCTTTGATCCGGTTGAAATGCGTCACCCGCTCGCCCACCAGCGTCCGGCGCTCGCGGCAGACACGCCGGCGATCCTCCTCCTGCGGCGTCGGCGCCCTAGCCATGGAACACACCCGCGGCTCGCCACGCTTGAAGGCCATCAGGGTGCGCACCAGCGTGTCGCCATCGATCTTGTCGGTCTTCGCCCGCCGCCGGCGAGAAAGCCCGCCGCCGTCGCAGCGTAGTCGCCGCTAAGCCCCGAACGCCTTCAGAAACGTCGCGACCGCGGCATCCGCGGCGGCGGCTAGCTCCGTCGGATCGCACCGGTCGTCCAGGCGCAGGAGCTGGCGCTGGTGAATGTCGCCGCGCAACAGTGCGATGAACTGCTCCGCGGCAACCCTGGTATCGGCAATGGCGAGCGTGCCGGCCTCGACCGCGCGGCGCAGAAAGGCCTCGACCTGGATGCGGGTACGCTCCGGCCCGGCGCGCCAGAAAACCTCGCCGAGCTGCGGAAAACGAACCGCCTCGCTGATGATGATGCGGTTGATCGCGATCGCGTCCGGGGCCAGCACCAGGTCGAGAAATCGATGCGCGATCTCGGCGAGCGACGCGGCGACGGTACGCGGATCGAGCTCACGCGCCGAGAAACCACGAAAATATCGTTCCCCTTCGCGGGTGATGGCGGCGCCGAACAGTTCCTCCTTGCTGGCGAAATAGGCGTAGACCGTTGCCTTCGACGCGCCGGCCTCGCGCGCGATCGCGTCCATGCTGACCGCACCGAAGCCACGCGCGAGAAAGTTCTGCCACGCGGCGGCGAGGATGCTTTCGGCTTTTTCCGTCAGAACGGTCGTATCAGCCATGCTTACGTCGGTCTCACGCGTTGCTTGACAGGATTTAACGGCGCTTTCATCCTTTGCGCAATATTGGACTGCACGGTTTAGTTTAGGCGGTCCAAGACGGTCAGGGCAGGAAACGACCCCCGATAATGCGCAAGATGTTGTTGATTGCGGTGTCGGTGCTGGTTCTGGCGCTCTGCGGTTACGGTGGGTGGCGTTGGTGGCAGGACTGGCGCTTCCAGCAATCCACCGACGACGCCTATGTCCAGAGCGACATATCGGTGATCGCGCCGACGATCGAGGGCACGATCAAGGAGGTGCGCGTCCAGGACAATGAGCGGGTCACGGAAAACCAAGTCCTGTTCGTCATCGATGACGCCGATTTTGTCGCCAGGCTCCACCAAGCGGAGGCGGCCGTCGCCAGCCAAGAAGCGGTGATCGGAACCTATTCGACCCGACGGGAGCTGCAGCTCTCGATAATCGAGCAAGCAGTGGCTGGCTTAGACGCAGCCCGGGCCGAAGTGACCCGCGCGGATCTCGACGAAAAGCGCTATGTCTCACTGTTGTCGAGCGATGTCGCGACCCGTCAACGCTTCGAAGCGGCGCAGGCAGACTCCCTTAAGGCATTAGCGACCGTTTTGCGCCTGAAGGCGGTGCTGGCCGCCGAGCGGCAGCAGCTTGCCGTGCTCGACTCGCAGAAGCGTGAGGACGAAGCCAAGCTGGTGCAGGCGAAGGCCGTATTACAGCTCGCCCGAAACCAGCTCGACGACACGATCATCCGTGCGCCGATCGCCGGGGTGATCGGCAACCGCGCCGGGCAGATTGGGCAATATGTCAAGCCCGGCAGCCAATTGGCTTTGCTGGTGCCGCTGCCGCAGGTCTATGTCACCGCCAACTTCAAGGAGACGCAGCTGACCCTGATGCGGCCCGGCCAGAGCGCGGAGATTTCGGTCGATGCCTATCCCGACCACCTGATCACCGGCAAGGTCGAGAGCTTTGCCCCGGCGAGCGGAGCGCAATTCTCGCTGCTGCCGCCCGACAACGCCACCGGCAACTTCACTAAGATCGTGCAACGCGTGCCGGTGCGCATCGCGCTTCCGGCGGACGGGCCGCTGACGCCGCTGCTGCGCCCGGGCCTGTCGGTGACGGTCACGATCAACACCAAGGGGGCGAGCACCGCGGGACAGGACGCCGCCGCCGCAGAGCAAGCCGGGACCGCCCAAGCGGGAACACTAAAGAGCAACAAGTGAGCTGGGCTCTGGCCTTACCGCTGCGCCGGGTGCGCCGGCCCAAGCCGGAACCCAGCAAGGCATCACCGCAAGCGGCCGCACCGGCTGCGACAACCGGCGAACCGGCGCCGACGCTGCGCGATTGGTTCGGTGTCCTGGCGATGGTTTGTGGCCAGTTCATGGCGATCATGGATGTCCAGATCGTCACCAGCTCGCTGACCCAAATCCAGGGCGGACTGTCCGCCAGCCCGGACGAGATTAGCTGGTTGCAGACGGCTTATCTGATTGCCGATGTGGTCGCGCTGCCGCTGTCCGGCAGCCTGTCGCGGCTGTTGTCGACCCGCGTCGTCTTTGTCAGCGGGGCGCTTGGTTTCACCGCCGCAAGCGTGCTGTGCGCGACCGCGACCAGCCTCAACCAGATGATCCTTTATCGGGCGATGCAGGGGGCGTGCGGGGGCGCGATCACGCCGCTGGTGTTTCCGGTCGTCTACACCAAGTTCCGCCAGCCGCAGCTCGGCACAATCATGGTGATCATCTCGCTGATCCTGAACCTGTCGTCGACCTTGGGCCCGACGATCGGTGGCTATCTGACCGACACGCTGTCATGGCACTGGCTGTTCCTGGTCAACATCTTGCCGGGG
>DATNJF010000333.1:0-6095 GCA_035604035.1 Allostellaceae bacterium
AACTTCTTCGCCATCGTTGACAAGCGGGGCGATCAGCCTCAGATCGAATAACGCTTCGAGCTTGGCTTGAATCGTCGAGGGCGACGCTGGCGTCTCGAACAAAAGATCAAATCGGACTTGACCCCACTCGTCGGCAACGAGCTCCCGATTTTGGATGGCAAAGCCGTCCTGCTTGACGCCCGTGCAGGTGCGCTTTTTATCGAACTCGCTCTGGGTTTGGAGCAGCAATCCGCCACCGACGGTAGCATGCTGGTTATACGCCGGGAGGATACGATCGCGGCCAGGAATAGGGTTTCCTTGTCCCAGACGGCCCACTTGCGTAACCCCTCGTTTGGCCCACAGCCATTGAGGTTTGAGCCAATCGTATCGCGTATCTTCGTCAAACGTCCGCGTGATGACGAAGCGAAGATCGAGGAAGTAGAAGGAAACCAGGAAAAGCACGTGGAGGGGAAACCTCTAGGATCGCCCCGCCTACCGTGATGCCTGTCTACGATGCTGCAGGCTTATAGACTGGCCGGCGACGCTTTCAGCACTGAGCGGCACCCTCGGGCCCGGGGGGGGGGCCGGCTTTAATGCCAAGTTGGTCAAGCATGACCCTCTAGGATAACGATCCTATTGTCAACTTTCAGTGGCGGACACCGGCTAGTCGCGCCTAATGCGCGGCGTCCCAGGTGGCAGCCCAGCCGGTTTCGACAACCAGCGGCACCGACAGCTCGCAATGCGGCGCGCAGGCGCCTTCCATAACCTCCTTGACCAGCGACGCCGTGGCCTCGATCTCGTTTTCGGGCACTTCGAACAGAAGTTCGTCGTGCACCTGCAGCAGCATCCGCGCCTTTAGCCCGGACACTTTGAGCGCCGCCGGGATGCGGCCCATCGCCCGCTTGATGATGTCGGCGGCCGAGCCTTGTAGCGGCGCGTTGATCGCCTGGCGCTCGGCGCCCATGCGCCGCGCCGGGTTGGAGTCGCGGATGCCGGGGATGAAGCATTTGCGGCCAAAGATCGTCTCGACATAGCCGACGGTGCGGCACTCGGCCTTGATCCGCTCCATGTAGGTGCGAATGCCGGGAAAGCGCTCGAAATAGGCGCGGATGTATTCGGCCGCCTCGGATTGAGGCACGCCGATCTGATTGCCGAGGCCGAAGGCGCTGATGCCGTAAAGGATGCCGAAATTGATTGCCTTGGCGCGACGCCGGGTTAGCGGGTCCATCTGGTCGAGCGGGACGTTGAAGACCTCGCTCGCGGTCGCGGCATGGATGTCGTGGCCGGCGAGAAACGCGTCCTTCAGTGCCGGGATGTCGGCGACATGAGCAGCGAGACGCAGCTCGATCTGGCTGTAATCGGCCGAGAGGAGGATACTCCCCGGCTCGGCGATAAAGGCCTGCCTAATCTTGCGGCCTTCCTCGGTGCGCACCGGGATATTTTGCAGATTTGGATCGTTCGAGGAAAATCGTCCAGTCGTGGTCGCGGTCAGCGCGTAGGTGGTGTGGACGCGCTGATCCTCGGGATCGATCTCCTCGCCAAGGGCGTCGGCATAGGTCGATTTCAACTTGGTCAGCTGGCGCCATTCCAGCACGCGCCCCGGCACTGGATGCAGCGGTAACAATTGTTCGAGAATTGAGGCGTCTGTGCCGTAGGCGCCGGTCTTACCCTTGCGGCCTCCGGGCAGGTTGAGCTTGTCGAACAGGACGTCGCCTAATTGCTTAGGTGAGCCGATGTTGAACTCGTTGCCGACATCCTGGTAGATCGCCGCCTCGATCTCGGCGATGCGGCGGGCGAAATCGGTCGACAGCTGTGCCAGCGCGGCGCGGTCGACCTTGATCCCGGCCGCTTCCATCGCCGCGACTGGCGGCACCAGCGGCCGTTCGACGGTTTCGTAAAGCGCGGTCATGTGCTCGGCGACGAGCCGGGCCTTGAGATGATCGTGCAGGCGCAGCGCCGTGTCGGCCCGCTCGGCGGCGAAATCGCACGCCGCCTCCGGCGTGACCTCGGCGAACGCGATCAGGCTCTTGCCGCTGCCGACCAGCTCCTTGAGCCGTTTCAGATTGTGCCCGGCGGCGCGGCCTGCCAGCTCCTCGATGCCGTGGTCGAACTGGCCGCCGTCGAGGACATACGACATCAGCATCGTGCAGTCATAGGGCGCGACGCGAATGCCGTGACGCAGCAGCAACCGCGCAGCATCCTTCATGTCATGGCCGATCTTCAACGTGCCGCGGTCTTCAAGAAGCGGCTTGAGCCGCGCCATGACCTGGTCGGCCTGGAGCGCGTTCGCGCCCGGGGCGGCGAGCTCGAGGCTGCCCTGGCCTGCGGATGCGCGCGCCAGCGGCACGTAGCCGGCGAGGCGCGGCCCCAACGCCAGCGCGATCCCGGCCAGCCCGGGCGCCGGGTGGATCGCGATATAGCCGGCGTCCTCGGCGGCCTCTATCCAGTGGTCGAGGCCCTCGAGCGTGTCGATCAGCGTGTATTTCGTCTCCGCCGCAAACGGCGCTACCGGCGGGACGACCGGCTCGTTGGCTTGCGCCTCCTCGGCCGTCTGCGGCTGCGCGCCCGCCAGGCGCTGCGTCATCCGCGTGCCGAGGGTCCTGAACTCCATCTCCTTGAGCCAGGGCAGCAGCACGTTGGGGTCGATCTGCTTGACCGCCAGATCGGACAGCGGGCAGGGCAGCGGCACATGGTCGTCGAGCTTCACCAGCTCGCGCGACAGCCGGGCCTTCGCCGCGTGCTCGATCAGGCTCTCGCGCCGCTTCGGCTGCTTGATCTCAGGAGCGTGCTCAAGCAGGTTTTCGAGGTCACCATAGGTGTTGATGAGCTCAGCCGCGGTCTTGACCCCGATGCCCGGCACGCCCGGCACGTTGTCGACGCTGTCGCCGCACAGCGCCTGCACCTCGACGACCTTGTCGGGCCCGACGCCGAACTTCTCGCGCACCTCGGCGTCGCCGATCGGCCGGTTGCGGATCGGGTCGAGCATCGTGACGCGGTCGCGCACGAGCTGCATCATGTCCTTGTCGGACGAGACGATGGTGACGATCGCGCCGGCCGCCTCCGCCTCGCGCGAATAGGTGGCGATGAGGTCGTCCGCCTCGTAATCCGGCACGTCGATCTTGCACACGCCAAAGGCGTCGGTCGCGTCGCGCACCAGCTTGAACTGCGGGATCAGGTCGGGCGGCGTCTCGGCGCGATTGGCCTTGTACTGGTCGTAGATCTGGTTGCGGAACGAGCTGCCGGAATGGTCGAAGACGACGGCGATGTGGTCGGCGTCGGTCTCGGAGAGCAGCTTCGCCAGCATGTTGGAGAAGCCAAGCACTGCCGAGGTCGGCGTCCCGTCCGAGCGGGTCAGCGGCGGCAGTGCGTGATAGGCGCGGAAGATGAAGCCCGAGCCGTCGATCAGATAGACGTGGCGCGGCACCAGGGTCGAGCCGTCGCGGCCCAGGGCGGGACGGTGCTCAGCGCTGTCGGGAGGGGCGATATCGTTCATGGTCTGCGCCTCAATCGGCGTCGGTATGGCGCGGCGGCGACTCTGCACCGCCATGGGGCGCCACCTTCCGATTGACGAAGACCCGCGAGCAATAGGGGCACTCGACCCGTCCCGCCGGCGCCAGGTTCAGATAAACGCGCGGGTGGCCGAGCGCGCCGCCGCTGCCGCTGCAGGCGACCTGCATTTCGTCGGTTTCGACGGTTTCAAAAGGTGGCATTTTGCATCCGGAAAATCTCGCAGCGGCGCGGGTTGACCGCTTGCTGGGCTGGATGATACGCGTTGCGTGAGGAGTTTCAATGCTTCGGTCCGGTGTTTTCGGCGGCCGGGGAGCCGCGCCAGTTTCACATCGATGGGGCCTGGCCGGCCTGCTCTTTCTTTTGTGCGGAGCGGCGCAGACAGCCTGCGCGCCAAAAGTCGAGGAAACGCCCGGGATGCAGGTCGCGGCAGTCCAGCCGGTGCCGCTGCCGCCCGACCGAGCGCCCCGCCCGGCCATCGAAAAGGCCAGCTTCACCACCACCGACGCGCTCAGCTTGCCGATGCGCAAGTGGCTCCCGCAGGGCGAGCCGCAGGCGGTGATCCTGGCGCTGCACGGGTTCAACGACTACGGCAACGCGTTCGATGCGCCGGCCAAGATTTGGGCGGCGCGCGGCATCGCCACTTATGCTTACGACCAGCGCGGCTTTGGCGGCGCGCCGGGGCGCGCGCTGTGGCCCGGAAGCGAGGCGCTCGCCACCGATGCGGTAACCGCGTCGGTGCTGTTGCGACGGGCGTATCCCGGCAAGCCGCTCTACCTGCTCGGCGAAAGCATGGGCGGCGCGGTGGCGATCCTCGCCGCGAGCGGCGCGACCGGCATTCGCCCGGCCCCGGTCGACGGCGTCATCCTCTCGGCCCCGGCGGTGTGGACGCGCGAGTCGATGCAGTTCCTGCCGCGCGTCGCCCTGTGGGCCGGGGTCAGGATGTTTCCGGGTGCGGTTTTCACCGGCGAGAGCCTCCACATCCTCGCCTCGGATAACATCCCGATGCTGATCGCCCTCGGCAAGGACCCGATGGTGATCAAGGGCGCGCGGGTCGATACGATGTACGGCCTCGTCGATCTGATGGATCGGACGATCGAGGCGGCGCCAAGCCTAAAGACGCCGACCTTCCTGCTCTACGGCGCGCATGATGCGGTGATCCCGGCTGACCCGGTGCGCGCCTTTGTCGCCGCGTTGCCGGCGGACGGCGTGCGAAACGACCACTTCGGCTATTATCAGAGTGGCTACCACATGCTACTGCGCGACCTCGAAGGCCCGCGGGTTGCTACCGATGTCGCCGCCTGGGTGCTCGACCGTGCCGCGGCACTGCCCTCGCACGCCGACGCCATCGGGACCGACCGGCCCTGGCCCCCGGTCGCGACGGGCGGGTAAGGATTATCGCCGACCGCCTTGCGCGACGCGGCGCGTGGCGGTAATCCCTGCGGTGGCGCGGACCCGTAGCTCAGCTGGATAGAGCGCTGCCCTCCGAAGGCAGAGGTCGCACGTTCGAATCGTGTCGGGTCCGCCAATTCATCCCGACGGTCACATGACGTCCGCGAACGCCCGCTTGGTGCGCATGAAGAAGGCGTAGGCCGCTGTGGCGATCACGACGCTCGCGATCAGGGCGCAACCGATACGGTCCCACGCTGGGGCCGTTTGCAAAAGGGTGACGTTGCGCGCCTCATCGATCAGCACGGCTATCGGATTTAACAAAAACAATGCGCGGAACTTGGCCGGGATCTGGTCCAGCGAGTAGAAGACGGCGCTGCCGAACAAGAGGATCATCGTGCCGACCGGTACCAGCGGGTTGATGTCGCGGACAAAGACGCCAAGGCTCGAAAGAAGCCAGCTCAAGCCGAGCGCAAGTAGAGCTAACGGCAGAATGACCACGGGCAACCAGAGGGCGGTCAGCGGAAGGCCCCCGCGTAGGATGGCTAACCCAGCGAAAAACGGGACGAAGCTGATCGCCAGTTGTACCAACGCAGCGCCAACTGCCGCGACCGAGAGGATTTCGAGCGGGAACACCACCTTCTTCACATAGTTGGGATGCAGCAGGACCAGTGTCGGTGCGCGTATCAGGCATTCCGAAAAAAAATCGAACAGCACAAGACCGCAGAACATCGAGAAGACGAGCTCCAGCTTGCTGGCGTTTGCCGTTGCTCCGAGGCGCGGTTGCATAATGAAACCGAACACCAGCGTATAGACGCTCAGCATTGCCAAAGGCCGCAGCACCGACCAGAAAACGCCAAGGAAAGTCCCACGGTAACGCGATAGTATTTCCCGCTTGATGAGCTGTTGAATGAGGACGCTGTGACGGCTCAACAAGCGAAATACATGCCAGGGCAGCAGCACCCGGCTCAGGGAAGCTGCATCACCTGGCCGGTCCATGGTCGCCATGCTTTCCTCGCGGCTCAAAAAGCGGATTGCCCGCAGCAAATATTGTGATGAAACCGTATTTCGCGCACAAGCGGCGTGATGGGCGCCGAATTCAACGCGTCACCAAGCGGTAGATCGCCCTCTCGATGCGATTGGCGCGGGCGGCTCGCCCGGCGGTCCAATACACGTCCCGCAGTTCTCGGCGAAAGGCGCCCAGGCCGGCAAACAAGCGG
>DATNJF010000334.1:0-14583 GCA_035604035.1 Allostellaceae bacterium
AGTGCCGTCTTAGTCGCGATCACCGAGTTGCAGCCATGCGCGATGTTGGCGAAGGGACCGCCATGGATGAAAGCGGGGTTGTTTTCAAGTGTCTGGACCAGGTTCGGCGCGACCGCGTCCTTCAACAACACCGCCATCGCCCCGGCCGCGTTCAGTTGGCCGGCGCGCACCGACTCGCGCGCCCGGGTCTGGCCGACGATGATGTTGGCGAGCCGCCGCTTCAGATCGTGCAGGTCGGTCGACAAGCAGAAGATCGCCATCACCTCGGAGGCGACGACGATGTCGAACCCGTCCTCACGCGGGAAGCCGTTGGCGACGCCGCCGAGCGACGAGGTGATCTGACGCAGCGCCCGGTCGTTCATATCGAGCCCGCGGCGCCAGGTCACCCGGCGCGAGTCGATGCCGAGCTCGTTGCCCCAATAGATGTGGTTGTCGACCATCGCCGCGAGCAGATTGTTCGCCGCGCCGATTGCGTGGAAATCGCCGGTGAAATGGAGGTTGATGTCCTCCATCGGCACAACCTGGGCGTAGCCGCCGCCGGCCGCGCCGCCCTTCATACCAAAGCTGGGGCCCAGGCTCGGCTCGCGCAGGCAGAGGATCGCCTTTTTGCCGATGTGGTTGAGCGCGTCGCCCAGGCCGACCGTCGTTGTCGTCTTGCCCTCACCCGCGGGGGTCGGCGTGATGGCGGTAACGAGGATCAGCTTGCCGTCGGGCTTGTCCTTCAACGAGTCGACATAGTCGAGCCCGACCTTCGCCTTGTAGCGACCATAGGGCGACAGGGCTTCATCGGGAATGCCGAGCTTGGCGGCGATTTCGCCGATCGGACGCATTGTCGCGGCTTGCGCGATCGCGATGTCGGATTGGGGATTTTTGTGCTGGTCGGCTCCGCGCGCCACGTTTTTTCTCCTCGGCTTTCCTTACCTGTTGCCGCAAGGTCTTAGACCTTGGCACCAAAGGCCGCAACCGCCGCCACGTCGCAGCATCGCGAACGGCGTGGTTGCATTCACCCGGAATGCGGCAATAGGTTTTTCGTTAGCGTCGTATAACCTCGCACCGAGAGCTACTTCCCCCAAAAAGCTGAGGCAGACGATGAACGGCTCGACACAGACCAGCTGGCGTTCGCGTGTTCTTTTCGCCGGCATCGCCGGCGCCTTGGCGATCGGCGCCGTCGCGGCCCTGCCCTCGTCGGCGCAGGCCTTCTGGGTTGGCTTCCCATTCCCGGGGTACTATCCCGGATCCTATTACGGCTATTACCCGCCGCCGCCGTACTACTACGCCCCGCCGGCTTACTACCCGCCGGCCGCGTATCCTGCCGATCCCGGTTACGCGGCGCCTGCGCAACCTGCTCCGTCGGCCTATACGTCACCCTCGACCTCGGCGACGCCCAATGCGGCGGCGCAGATCACCTACACCAACAAGCCGGCGTTCAAGAACGCTGCCGGGCAGACCTGCCGCGAGTACACGACCGCCGATGCCAGCGGCAGGGTCGCCTATGGCACGGCGTGCCAGGCCGCCGACGGCCAGTGGCGCGTCGCCAACTGAGCCGAGTCTCACCGGCTTGACCGGGCCGGCGCGCTGCTGACATCTTCTCGCTCCTCTTACCGCAGGGAGAAGCGCGATGGCGCGGCCGATCGTCTACGGGCCGGCGACAAGCCCTTATGTATGGAGCGCGCGCGCCACCCTTGCCGAAAAGGGGGTCGCGCACGAGCTAGTCGAGGTGCCGGCGACCGGCTTCCGCACCGAGCCGCACATCTCCCGCCACCCGTTCGGCAAGGTTCCGGCGTTCGAACATGACGGCTTCGCGCTCTACGAGACGCAGGCGATCATGCGCTATATCGACGAAGCGTTCGCCGCGACGCCGCTGCAGCCGATCGAGGTGCACCCGTTCTCGCGGATGAACCAGATCATGGGCATCGTCGATGCCTATCTGGCGCCGAGCCTGGTCGGCGGCGTGCTCTACCCGCGGATCGTCGCTCCGCGGCTTGGATTGCCGACCGACGAAGCCAAGGTCGCGGCCTCGCTGCCGCAGGTCAAACTGTGCCTTGGCGAGATCGCGCGGTTGGCCGCAGAGCAGGAGTTTCTCGCCGGCGACATGCTGAGCCTCGCCGATTTCATGGTCGCGCCCCCGCTCATCTACTTCAAGAAATTCCCGGAGGGGCAGGCACAGCTCGGCGAGCTACCTTCGCTGGCGGCATGGCTCAGTCGAATGGAAGAGCGCCAGAGCCTCAAGGTGACGCGCCCGCCGGGCGTGTGACAGCCCGCGGAATTGCGCGAGATCATTGCGCGGCCGGCAAAGTCGCGCGATAGAGGGGCCGTGGGCACGCTCGAAGTTGTCGCCAAGCCGGTCTTCGGCAAATCGGACGCCGAATGGCTGGTGCGCGCGCGCCAGGAACATGCGCACAGCCCTGGCGCGCCCGAATTCACCCTCGTGTTCCCGGGCGCCGAGCTCTCGGCCGAAGATGTCTTGAGCCACGTCGCCGCGACCTGCGCGACGACGCCGGCGATCAAATTTTGCCTGCGCTCGGCGGTGATCGTGCCCGAGCCCGGCTCCGGCTGGTTCCACATCTTCCTGGTGCCGGACGAAGGGTTTGGCGCGATCATCCGCCTGCATGACCGGCTTCATGTCGGCCCGTTGGCCGATTGCTTGCGGCCCGAGATTCCCTATATCCCCCACCTGACCGTCGCCAGCGTCAATGACTTCAACGTGGCGCGGCGGATCAAGGCGAAGCTCAACAGTTACGATCTCGGGATCGACGGCCGGATCGACGCGCTCGAAGTTCACGAACGCGGCGCGGGCACCGCCAAATGCATCGCCAACGTCCCCTTCCGGCACCACAGTTTCTTCGTCTGAGCCTTCGATCGGTTCAGCGCGCGGGCCTTAACAGCCGTGCTGGGTTGGGCAGGCGCGTGACCGCGGCATCGAAGCGGCGGCGACCTGCGGTCAGCTGGTGCAATTCGGCGAGCCGCCGGTCGAAAAACGCCTGCGTGTCGATAAAGCCCTCGGAGCGGTCGTCGAGCCAGTAGAGCAGCGTCGCGCTGTAGATGCCCGCCAGGGTCGCGCGCTTGGTGTAAAAGCTGAAATCGGTCGCGGTATCGCCCGCGGCGTACCAGATGGCATCCACCGTCTCGTAAAGCAGCCGCAACGCGAGCAGCGCATGCGGCGGCATTGCCAGCACCGACAGCGCCCGACGCACCGCCTCGCGCCACGGCTGCACCACCTCGAAGCGCAGCGAAACGACGCGCCTGATCCGTGCCGAGACGCTCGCTTCGTCGATCGGGGCGGCCTCGATCCGGTCGAGCATGCGCCGGTCGGCCCAGCGGCTGAACCCGGCGACAAGGTCGGGCGCACCGCGCGGGAACAGCGCCTCAGCCTCGATAACCGCCATGCCGACCTGCCGCGCCGCGACGCGCAACGCCATGTGCGACCAGCCGTCGAACGGCACGTCCGGCAGCATCGCCTCGATCAGCCGCTCGCTGTCGCGCTCGGCCAAGGGGCTTTTCATGCCGGGCTCTTCATTTTCCCGTCTCGGGGGCGAGGAATTCGGCGAGATCGATCGGATGCCGCTGCAATTCCTCGAGATAGACGAGAAGCCGGTGGTCGGTCATGCGCTGTGGGTAGAGGATGCCGTCGAGGTGGTCGCACTCGTGTTGGATGACGCGGGCGTGGAACCCGGCCGCCTCGCGTTCGATCGGCTCGCCGTTGAGGCCAACGCCGCGATAGCGGATGTTCAGGCGACGCGGCACGACCCCGCGCAGGCCCGGCACCGAGAGGCATCCCTCCCAGCCGAACGCCACCTCGTCGCCGACCGGCTCGACGACCGGGTTGATCAGCACGGTCAAATCCTGCTCGCCGTCGCCGGGCAAATCGCTGACCCGTTCGCCGCCTACGCGGAAAATGACGACGCGGTACGGCGCATGGACCTGCGGCGCGGCGATGCCGGTACCGCCTGCATCCTCCATCGTCTCCAGCATGTCCTCGACGAGACGCCGGACCCATGGCGCTGCCGGATCATCGACCGGCGCGGCGGGCGCGCGCAGCACCGGATGCCCCATGCGGGCGATCTTCAATAAAGCCATGATGCCAATATGAGATCGCAACACCGCGCCGTAAAGCGGAGCGCGGGCGATGTCGGGCTAGGCTAACGCAAGCTGGCGGTAGCCATCCGCCGCCACCGCGTCGCAGTGCTCGCGAAACGCCGGATGGCCGCCGCTGTAGCGCATGATCTTGCGGGTCTGCTTACCCTCGACGTTGCGGTTGACGCCAGTCATCCACGAGTCGATCTCGTTCATCAGCAGCCCCTGGCCGGTCGCCAGGACATGCTCGGTCCACTCGGCAACACCGTCCGCGGTCGCCTCGACCCGGGTCAGCCCACGCTCATGTGCGAAGCGGATCAGGTCGTTCACCCATTCGACGCTGTATTCGGCGGCGCGCGGGAAATTACCGAGCCCCGCATGCGGGCCCATCACCATCATCAGGTTAGGGAAACCTTCGACCAAGACGCCGAGATAGGTTTGCGGCCCGTCCTTCCACAGCTCCTTCAACTGCAGACCGTCGATGCCGCGGATATCGATCCGGTCGAAGCTGCCGGTGATCGCGTCGAACCCGGTCGCGTAGATGATGATGTCGAACTCGTACTCGCGATCGCTGGTCTTGATGCCGGCCGGAGTGATGCGCTCGATCGGCGTCTCGTTGATATCAACGAGTTTGACGTTGGGCTGGTTGTAGACCTCGTAGTACCGGGTCTCGAGCGGCACGCGTCTTGTGCCGAAACCGTGGTTTTTAGGGATGAGCTTTTCGGCGACCGCCGGGTCCTTGACGCGCTCGCGGATTTTGCGGGCGACGAAATCGGAGATCAGGGCGTTGGCCTCCCGGTCTATCAGGATGTCGCGGAAATTGCCCTGCCAGATGCCGAAGCCCGGCTCGGCGTAGAGCTTCTCCCAGAAGGCTTCGCGCTCCTCGGGCGACACCTCATGGGTGGCGCGCGGGTCGGGAGCGTGGATGAAGCAGCCGGGCGTGTCGCTGCAGCGCGCGAAGATGTCTACGTAGTTGGCGCGGATGTCGCGCATCTCGTCCTCGCCGAGCTTGCCGTTATGCAGCGGCGCCGCCCAGTTCGGGGTGCGCTGGAATACGGTCAGCGCGCCGACGCTCTTGGCGATCGTCTGGATCGTCTGGATCGCGGTCGCACCGGTGCCGATGATCCCGACGCGCTTGCCGGTAAAGTCTACCGCCTGCTTGGGCCAGTAATGGGTGTGGCATGACTGGCCCTGAAACGTGCCGATGCCCGGTATGGTCGGCATGGTCGGCGCCGAGAGCACGCCGATGGCGGTGACGAGAAACCGCGTGCGGTAGCGCCGGCCATCCTCCAGCACGATGTCCCAGCTACGCGTTTCCTCCCGGTAATGCGCCGCGTTTACGCGGCTCTTGAACTGGATATCGCGGCGCAGGTCGAACTTGTCGGCTACATGGTTGAGATAACGCTCGGTCTCCGCCTGCCCGGCAAAACGTTCATCCCAGTTCCACTCGTCGAGCAACTCCTGCGAGAAGGAGTAGCCGTAAGTGTAGCTCTCGGAATCGAAGCGCGCGCCGGGATAGCGGTTCCAATACCAAGTGCCGCCGACGCCGCTGCCGGTCTCGAATACCCGTACCTTGAGGCCGAGCTGGCGCAGCTTGTAGAGCTGGTAGAGGCCGGAAACTCCGGCGCCGATGACGATGGCGTCGAAATCAGTGGCGCCGTTCTCGGCTTCGGCATCGATCGCTATTGGCGCAGCCATTTTCG
This sequence comes from Allostellaceae bacterium, assembly GCA_035604035.1. Classification (GTDB taxonomy): domain Bacteria; phylum Pseudomonadota; class Alphaproteobacteria; order ATCC43930; family CGMCC-115725; genus DATARH01. The sequence goes on from DATNJF010000334.1 coordinate 5,778, forward strand.
TTTTCCCGACGATCGTAAGTCACCGCTACCAATTTCGCGCGATCGCGCCCGATGTGCAACACACCTCGTTGCATAGCGCCATGCAGTGGAGAGGTATGAACACCGCTCGGCTTCACAGAAAGGGCCGACGGTGATAGGTTGTGCGCCCGTATTGGTTCGATTGTGGAGTCACGCCCCCGTGCAAGTCCTCGTTCGCGACAACAACGTCGATCAGGCTCTCAGAGCCTTGAAGAAAAAAATGCAGCGCGAAGGGGTGTTTCGGGAAATGAAGCTGCGGCGCAATTACGAGAAGCCGTCCGAGCGTCGCGCTCGCGAAAAAGCCGAGGCGGTGCGCCGCTACCGCAAGCTGTTGCGCAAGCGCATGGAGCGCGAGGGGTATTAGCCCGACTTACCAGGTCGTCATCGCGAGCGGAGCGAAGCCATCTCGCTCCGCTTTTGCTTTGCTCAGGTCGAGATTGCCGCGGCGCCTATCGCCGCCTCGTCATGACAGCCGTTTCTACTCCAGCGCCTTGACGATCTCGTCGCACATCTTCTTAGCGTCGCCGAACAGCATCATCGTGTTGTCGCGGTAGAACAGCTCGTTCTCGACCCCGGCGTAGCCGGACGCCATCGAGCGCTTGACGAAGAGCACGGTCTTGGCGTGCTCGACATCGAGGATCGGCATACCGTAGATCGGCGACGCGCGATCGGTCTTCGCCGCGGGATTGGTGACGTCGTTGGCGCCGATCACAAAGGCGACGTCGGTCGAGGCGAAGTCACGGTTGATCTCGTCGAGTTCCTTGACGTCGTCGTAGGGCACGTTGGCCTCGGCGAGCAGCACGTTCATGTGGCCCGGCATGCGGCCCGCGACCGGGTGGATCGCGTAGCTGACCTTGACCCCGTCCTTCTTGAGATCGTCGGTCATCGCCTTGAGCGAATGCTGGGCCTGGGCGACCGCCATGCCATAGCCGGGGACGATGATCACCGACCCGGCATTCTTGAGGATGAAGGCCGCATCCTCGGCGCTGCCGGACTTCACCATCCGGTCGCCAGCACCGTGCCCGGCCGACGCCACGACGCCTTCGCCGCCAAACCCGCCGAGGATCACGTGGAAGATGGAGCGGTTCATCCCCTTGCACATGATGTAGCTGAGGATTGCGCCCGACGAGCCGACCAGCGCCCCGGTGATGATCAAGAGGCTGTTCGACAAGGTGAAGCCGATGCCGCAAGCCGCCCAACCCGAATACGAGTTGAGCATCGAGATCACCACCGGCATGTCGGCGCCGCCGATCGGCAGGATCAAGAGGAACCCGAACGCCAACGACAGCAGCACCAGCAGCACAAAAGACGCGGGGCTTTCGGTTAGCGCGAAGAGCACGATCAACAGGATCAGCGCCGCGCCGAGTGCAGCGTTGACGAGGTGCTGGCCCGGGAAAATCAGCGGCGCGCCCGAGACCAGCCCCTGCAGCTTGGCGAAGGCGACGATCGATCCGGTAAAGGTGATCGCGCCGATGGTCAGGCCGAGCGCCATCTCGACCAGGCTCGCGCCGTGGATATTGCCGCGCACGCCGATGCCATAATCCTCGGGCGCGGCGAAGGCGGCGCAGGCGACGCAGACCGCCGCCAGCCCGACCAGGCTATGGAAAGCCGCGACGAGCTGCGGCAGCGCGGTCATCTGGATCTGGCGGGCGATGAACGTGCCGATCGCGCCGCCGATGAGGAGCCCGACGATGATCAGCCAGTAGCTGACCACATGCGGCGTCGCCAGCGTCGTCAGCACGGCTATGACCATGCCGGCGATGCCGAAATAGTTGCCACCCCGCGCCGTGTCGGGCGAGGACAGCCCCCTCAACGCCATGATGAAGCAGATCGAGGCGATCAGATAGAGAAAGGCGGAATAGCTCTCGCCCACGGTTATTTCTTTCGTTGAAACATTTGCAGCATGCGCTGAGTGACGATGAAGCCGCCGAAGATGTTGACCGCGGCCAGGGTCACAGCCACGAAGCCCATGACCTTTGCAAAGCTGAAGCCATGCGGCCCGGCGGCGATCAGCGCGCCGACGATGATGACGCTCGACACTGCGTTGGTGACGCTCATCAGCGGCGAGTGCAGCGCCGGGGTCACCCGCCACACGACGTAGTAGCCGACGAACACCGCCAGCGCGAACACGGTCAGCTCGAAGACAAACGGCGTCGTTCCGACCGCTGGCGTTTGCTGGCTCACGACGGTCAGCGTCTGCGCCAGATCGCGCAGCTGATTGGCGAGCTGCTGGGCAGTGCCGGCGAGCTCACCGGCGGTTTGAGCGAGCGAGGCGGGGTCCGCCATGAGCGCCTGATCCTTCCTTCGTCGGCTACTGGGCCGGTTGGGCGGCCGGCGCGGCCAATGCCGGGTTGACCACCGCTCCGTCCAGGGTCAGCAGCGCGGCTTTGACGATCTCGTCCGAAGTGTCGATGCGCAGCTTCTTCTCGCTGTCGACGATCAGCGCGAGAAAGGCTAGCAGGTTGCGCGCGTAAAGCAGGCTGGCGTCAACCGGGATATGCGCCGGGGCGTTGGCATAACCGATGATCTTGACCCCTTTGGCGGTGGTCACGGTCTCCTCGGGCTTGCTGCCTTCGACATTGCCCCCCGACTCGACCGCGATATCGGCGACGACCGAGCCCGGCGCCAGCGCCTCCAGCATCTCAGCGGTCAAGAGCACCGGCGCCTTGCGACCAGGGATCAGCGCGGTGCAGATGACGATGTCGGTGCGCTTCAAAGCCTCGGTGATCACCGCCTGCTGGCGGCGCTGGTAATCCTCACCCATCTCGCGGGCGTAGCCGCCCGTCGTCTCTGCGCTCTTCGCCGCCTCTTCGTCGACGCTGATGAAGTGGGCGCCGAGGCTTTCAACTTGCTCCTTGGCCGCGGCGCGCACGTCGGTCGCGAAGACCACCGCGCCGAGCCGGCGCGCGGTGGCGATCGCCTGCAACCCGGCGACCCCCGCCCCCATCACCAAGACACGCGCCGCTTTGATCGTGCCGGCCGCGGTCATCATCATCGGCATCGCGCGGCCGAACTCGGCGGCGGCGTCGAGCGCCGCCTTGTAGCCGGCGAGGTTGGCCTGCGACGACAGCACATCCATGGTCTGGGCGCGGGTGATGCGCGGCACCAGCTCCATCGCCATCGCCGCGACCCCCGCCTTGGCATAGGCGCGAACATCCGTCGCGTGCTCGAGCGGCGACAACAGGCCGATCATCGCCGCGCCCTTCTTGATCAACTTCAATTCGTTGAGTTGGCCGGCCTTGCCGCCCAAGAGCGGCCGTTGCACCTTCAAGACAACATCGGCGTCTGCGAGCGCCACCGCTTCATCGGCGGCGATCGTCGCGCCAGCGGCCTCATAGGCGGCATCGACGAAAAAGGCGCCGGCGCCGGCGCCAGTCTCGACCACGACCTCGAGCCCCATCCCGACCATGTGCTTGACGGAATCGGGCGAGGCGGCGACCCGCCGCTCGAACGCACGTCTTTCCTTGACGATGGCGACCTTCATCGCACGACCGTCCTCTGTCGGCGGTGTCAATGACAAGCCCGCACAATGCCGCGGGTAACACTTATTGTGAAGAGCGAGCCCTGAGCGGCAACGATGCGCGCCACGCTTCCGTCGCATTTCCTTCGCATGATAGGTTCTGCCGGCATGCGCATGCGCGTTGCCGGCGCCGCCCGGCCGGAACGACCTAAGCGGCTCGGAGATTGCATGAGTGACGCGCCGCCCGCCGTAAGCCGTCGGGCACCTCCCGGAATAATCCTGAGGCTGTCACGTTGTCGCACCGTTGGAACTATGGGGAGTCGGCGGAACACGTGGTTTCCCGCGTGACTCCGGCGAGCGCACGGTTCAGCGATCAGTTGATCGCGGTGCTTCCCCGCTTGCGGCGGTTCGCCGCCGGCCTGACCCGATCGGCGAGCGAAGCCGACGATCTGGTCCAGGCAGCGTGCGAGCGGGCGTTGGCGCGGGAGCATCAGTTTCAGGAGGGTACGCGGTTCGACAGTTGGATGTTCCGCATCGTGCAGACGATCTGGATAGACCAGTTACGGGCCCGCGATATTCGCAAGGAGGAAGGAGACATTGCCGAGGAGCGACTCGGAACGGATGAGCCGGTGCGGCGCGTCGAGGCGCGCCTGGCGCTGGCGGAGGTGCGGCGAGCAGTCTCGCTGCTGCCGCCGGATCAGCGGTCAACGCTGATGCTCGTGACGGTCGAAGGCCTCAGCTACAAGCAGGCGGCCGAAGTCGCGGGCGTGCCGATCGGCACGATCATGAGCCGTCTTGCCCGCGCGCGCATCGCCTTGCAGCAACTGATCGATGCCGGCGCCGGTGAGCGCAGGAGTGCGAGTGATGCAAAAGCATAGCGACGAAGCCCTGGTGGCTTATCTCGACGGTGAGCTCGACGGCGAGGAGCGCGGCCATGTCGAGGCTTGGCTCGACGCCGACCCGGCGGTACGCGACCGCTTGCTGGCGCTTGCCGAGTCGGCGGGGCTCGTGCGCAATGCCTTCGCCGACATCGTCAACGAACCGGTACCCGAGCGGCTGATTGCCGCGGCGCGCGGCGAAACCGCGCCGGTGCCGGCGACTGAGGCCGAGATCGTCATACTGCGACCGAGCGCCGCCAATCGGGCGGCGGTTTCTTCGTGGCGTTGGCACGTCCAGCTTGCCGCCGCGGCCGGGATCTTCGGGCTCCTTGTCGGGGTTAGCGCAGGCTATTTCGGCAACGGTATCCTGGTCCCGTCGGGTGGCCCCGGCGATCGCCCGGCCGAGACCGCCTCGCTCGACAACTGGCTCGACAATGCTGCTGGTAATTACAAGCTGATGGTCAGCGCCGGCGGCACGCTGGTCGACCTACCGGCGACCGGGGACAACGGCGAGGTGCTCCAGAAGATCAGCCAAACCCTGCCGCAGCAGGTGCGGCTCCCCGATCTTAAGCCATGGGGCTTGAACTTCCAGGGTGCACGGCTGGTCGTGGTTGAAGGACGCCCCGGCGCACAGCTCGTCTATACGACCGACAACAAGGCGATCGGACCGCTGGCGCTGATCATCGGCTCGACCAAACAGCCCGACATGGCGCCAACCCCCGGCAAGCGACAAGACCTCAATCTGCTCTACTGGCGCCACCAGGGCCGTGCCTCGGTGCTCGTCGGCGCAAGCGAGATCGGCTACCTCTGGGGCATCGCCAACGACGTCGCCTGGCAGCTCGACGCGATCTGATATAATCGCCACTGGCGACCGATGGCGGGGGTCGGCCGGTGCGATTGCTGCTGATTGAGGATAACGAACGCTTTGCGGCGCTGCTGAGGCAGGGGCTCACCGGCGCCGGCTTTAGCGTCGATGTGCTGACGACCGCACAAGAAGCGAAGACGGCGCTCGAAATGGGCCGCTGGGACGTCATCGTACTCGACCGCGGGCTCCCGGACGGCGACGGCATCGAGGTGCTGACCGAGATGCGCGGGCATGGTGACAACACCCCCGTGCTGATCCTCACCGCCCACGGCAACCTCAAGGACCGGGTCAATGGCCTGCAGAGCGGAGCCGATGACTATCTGGTCAAGCCGTTTGCGCTTGAAGAGCTGGTGGCGCGGCTACAGGCGCTGTTGCGGCGGCCGGGGAACCTGCTCGGGCTAGCGCTGCGCCTTGGCAATCTGACGCTCGATACGGTGGCCCGACAAGTCTTTGTCGCCGACCGGCCGGTTCCATTCTCGGCGCGTGAGATCGCGGTGCTCGAGCATTTGCTGCGCCGCAGCGGGCGGGTGGTCGCCAAGACGCTGCTCGAAAACAGCCTATACGGGCCGGCGCAGGAAGTCGGCTCGAACGCGGTCGAGGTCCATGTCCACCGTCTGCGCCGCCACCTCGTCCAAACCGGGGCTTCGGTTCAAGTGCATACGGTCCGCGGCGTCGGCTACATGATCGGCGAGGGAACGTAGGTGTTCCGTTTCCGCTCGGTCGTCGGCCGCGCGATTGCCCTGCACTTGGTCGCGATCGCGGTGACCTCGATCTGCATGCCACTGGCGCTCTACCTGATGCTCAAATACGCCGCGCAGGATTTGCACCAGAACGCGTTACGCGAGCAGGCCGGTGAACTGGCGGGGCTCATCGATCGCGGGGCGGACGGCGCGCTGCACGTGCATCTGACCGCCCGGCTTGCCGATCTGTATTCCCCCGATTACGGGCGTTACTCCTACGCCGTCGGCGATGCCAGCGGCCGGGTTCTGCTCTCTTCTTTTCCAGACGGCCGCGCGATCACCCACGCCCTGCCGCCGATTTCCCAAGAGATATCCTTCTCCGGCCGCTATGACGGCACCAATATTTTCGGCATCAGCGTCCCGACCGAGATCGCCGGTCAAAAAGTATGGATCGAGGTGTCGCAGGACCTCGCGCACCGCGATGTGCTGATCGACGACATCGTCGCCGATTTCTTCTTCCGGGTCGGGTGGATTACCGCGCCGATCCTGCTACTGCTCCTGGTCATCGATGTCGTCATCATTCGCCGCGCGTTGCGGCCAGTGGTCGCCGCATCGCGCCTCGCCGAGCAGATCGGCCCGCTGCACACCGAGCTGCGCCTGCCCGAGAGCGGCATGCCGCGGGAGGTCCAACCGCTGGTACGCGCCGTGAACCAAGCGCTCGATCGGCTTGAGGAAGGCTTCCGCGGGCAGCGAGAGTTCACCGCCGACGCGGCGCATGAGCTACGCACACCGCTGGCGATCTTGCGCACGCAGATCGACATGATCGACGACGGCAAGCTGGCCCAATCGCTGCGCAACGACGTCGAAAACATGAGCCGGTTGGTCAATCAGCTACTCGAAATGGCCGAGCTCGAAACCTTTGTCATCGGCGGCTCGGAGACCGCCGACCTCGTCGCGGTAGCGGCCGAGGTCGCCGCTTTCCTCGCGCCAATCGCGCTCGCTCAGGACAAGCGCGTCGCGATGACCGGCGCCCGCAAGCCGGTCCTGGTGCCAGGCAACCCCGAAATGCTCGGCCGCGCCGTGCGCAATCTCGTCGAAAATGCGCTCGTCCACACTCCCGCCCGCACGACCGTCGAGATCGAGGTCGACCCGGCAGGCGCGATCGTCGTATCCGACCGCGGTCCCGGTGTCCCCGCGGCGGAGCGCGAACAGATTTTCCGCCGCTTCTGGCGGCGCGACCGCCGGCGCCAGGGCAGCTCGGGGCTGGGGCTGTCGATCGTCGCCCGCATCGCCGAGCGGCACGCAGCCAAGATATCGGTCGACAACCGACCCGGCGGCGGCGCGGTCTTCATCCTTGCATTTCCAATGGTGTTGACGGCGCCGGCGGCCGTTAGCAAGCCCGAGCTGGCGCCGGTATCGTAAGCGGCAGCCCCGCCCTCTCGTCTGCGTGCCCTCGCGCCCAACCGCCTCAGCGGCTATGGTTGGCCGACGCCAAGACCTCAACCTGCGAAGGAAACCCGAAATGGCCGACACCCCGACCTTTGGCCGCTATGCCGAAATCCCCTATGACCAGATGACCCCAAAGCAGCAGGAAGGTTACCGGTCGCTGATGGAGACCCGCGGTCGCCTCCCCGGCCCGAACAAGATTTACGTGCACAATCCCAAGCTGGTGAAGGTAATGGGGCCGCTCGGCGCCTATTTCCGCACCGGCTATTCGCTGAGCGAGCGCGAGCGGGAGATCGCCGTTGTCATCATCAACAGCAAATTCCACTCAGCCTATCCGACCAACGCACATGAACGTGCCGGCAAGGCGGCGGGCCTGCCGGCCGCCGAAGTCGAGGCGATGCTCTCCGGTCTGCCGACCTCGTTCGACGACAAGCGCGAGCAGGTGGTCTACGAGATGGCGGTCTGTCTGTCGAACTCGCGCTGGGTCTCGAAGGGCCTGTTCGACCGCGCGGTCGAGGCGTTGGGCCATGAGGGCGTCACCGACGTCATCTGCCTGATGGGCTTCTACACCAGCGTGTCGATGACCCTCGCCTTCTACGACGTCCCCTCCGGCGCCGAGGGGATAGCGCGGTAGAAAATCGCATCGCGAATCGGCGAAGGCGCCGCGACGGTCGCGACGCCTTCACTCAGCGCGGTTTCTTGGCGCTTCCTGCGGCAGACTATCGAGTGCGGGACCTTTGCGAGTTCCGCGCCAGCAAGGCTGGCCTTCTTATATCCTGCCGTGGCCGAGCAACAGGTAGAGAACCAAGACGATCAGCAAAACACCGCCGATGCCGATCCCGCCACGGTACCCGTAGCGTGAATAGCCGACACCGCCTCCCAGGAGGAGGAACAGCACGATAACGATGAGGATAATGTCCATTTTGTCCTCCCCTGGCGCCTGCGGCGGAGCCTCCAAACGCTGCTAGCTGAATTACACGACAGGTATCGCGTAGCTGGTTACAGTGCTTTACCGGAAGCTCGCGAGGCATTGCTCGTGCAGATTTGGGTCGTCGATTGAGCCGCATTCCTTGCTCATCCGTTGTTCGCGGAACGTGGCGTTGATTTGCAGCATCCGCTCATAGCGTTGGCTGTCGATCACATTGCGATCCGCCGACCCGCTGCCCGTGTAATCACCGGGATCGACCTGCGGATGGTTGGTCACCAGCTGCGGCGCTGTTTGCGCGTGAGCGGTCGCGACAGCGGCCACCGCCGTAAGACAGGCAGCCGCCAGTATCAATCCGAGGTTTGAGCGCGTTTTCATTGTTATCACCATGGACTAAGAGCCTGACTGAAAAGGAATTGAGTGATCTCAATAGGTTGTGATTCCATCGCAGTTGCGACACCAACGGTGGGGTTCACAATGGCCTGGACCGAGATCACTCGCCGACACTATCGGCGCGAGGGGCTGCGCTACGCA
>DATNJF010000335.1:0-5880 GCA_035604035.1 Allostellaceae bacterium
ATGCGATAAATTTGTTCACTGCGTCGGAAGGAAGTTATGCTCCAGACCATATCGCGGGCCCTTCCGCAGGTTCTGCTCTTTCTCGCCACCGCCCTTGCGACGCACTACTTTATGTCTTTCGTACAAGCGCTAATGCATCGCACACTCGGTCACCAACCAATTGGTGGGAAATTCTATCGCAACCATCTCAAATTTCACCACACCTACTACTGTGAAAATCATCTCATCTCGCAAAAATACCAGGGTAATGAAGGAAATAATACGCCGTTTTTCTTTATCCCTGTGTGTGTAGTCGGAGCGTGTGTGTTTTTTGTATTGCCTTTATATCTCTTCCTAGCGTTGGTGATTGCATGCACGGCGTCGTTCTATACGCACGTCTTTCTTGATAAAGCATTCCACGTCGAGGGGTCGCACCTTCGGCAATATGCCTGGTTCAGGCGCAAGCAAGAGCTGCACTTCATCCACCACCGCTACGCGAACTGCAATTTCGCGGTGATCGATTTCTTTTGGGACAGGCTTCTTGGAACCTATAGAGGTTCGGCCGGATAAAGCCACATTCATGAAGTCGTCGCCATTGAGCCGCGGGGCATTCGTCGGCCCCGAACCGGATCCGCCGAGGCGATCTCAGCGGTTTGGTGGTGGCCTCGCGAACGGCCGGAATCGGCGCGAAGGCGACATCGGCCGCCGGCAGAGGAAGGCCCGGTGTCCGACGCAAAGTAGTCATTTCATACCGATTCGATACTCTGCCAGTTCGAAACGAATTGGTCTGGCCGGTTGTCCGGCCTGCTGCCCCCGTACCCCCGGTGAGCGCAACCGGTATTTTCTGGACAAGAAAACTCTCCAGACGAGCGGAAAGCACACTGGCTGGGGCGCGCGCTGGCCGCTCGTCGCAAAGCCCGAGGTACCCCCTCGCCAACGATCAAGCGACCATGGTCGGCGCGCGTCGGTCCACGCTTGTCGGTGAGGGTGTCTTTTGCGGGATTGTTTGTGGGAACGTTTGAGTCATTCCCTAAGTGGCAAGCAATTATCCAGTTTTGAGGTCGACATAAGCGGAAGGTGTATCCGCCGCTGCTTGCGGTTAGCTGCCGCCCGGCCCCTCTCCCCGGGCTGCAAACCCAGGTTCGGCGCGCGCAATCACGCTGCCTGCGCGCCCCTCGGACAATCACAGGGCGCCCTGGTCGCCGGGAGATCGGCGAGCTGCATGGCGGGCAGTGGAATTTAACGGGGATATTTTATTGGTTTTCGGCGCCGGCGGGGAGTCGCGCCAGCGCTAGGCCCAAACCGGCCTAATTTGGCACTATTTCCGACTACTTTAGATGTTCTGGCAGCGCAGCTCGTGTTCTCTCGCATCAGAACACCAACTCATTGAATATCAGCCTATATTTAATTCTATTCTGACGTTCTGATGTTCTGTATCTCGTGAGACGTCGCCGGCATGAGGGCTCGGCGTGGCTGGGTGGATCGGGTGCCTCAGGTGCCCCGATTTCACTCGACCTCTTAAAACTCGCATCACCCTCTGCGAGCTTTTCGCGTTCAGATACAAAGGGTACACCTTAACCACCTTATCCACCCAGACCCTGAGTTGCGAAATCGAGCCGCCAGCGCATGACGCCGTGCAGCAATTCGGCCTCGATCAAACGCTTGCCCGCAACCGTGCGGCCCTTGACCTGGCCGAGCCATTGGCCGAGCCGGCGTGTGGAGATGTTGCCGTTCTCGCCGCAGACGCGCAGCAATGCGTCGCGGAACTCGCCGTGCGAAAATCCGGTCAGCCCGTGCTCGTTGGCAGTCTCGGCAATGTGGCGACAGGTAACGCGTTGGTCGCCGAGCACCGCCCGCCACTGCTCGATAACGGCGAGCAGTGAGCCGAGAATTGGGTCGTCGCGACGGGCTTCGCTCATCGCTAACACAGGGTCCGGGCGGCCGAGCCAGATGAGCGGATCGCGCACCCAGCGCGACCAGTCGCCGAAGCTGCCGAGCGCGGGCACCTCGCGCGGATGTCCCGCCAGACGAAACGCCTGCACGATCGTGAGCACGGCCGTGACAAGTACCGGACGTTCGGCGCGGGCGATCGTCAAGGGGTCGGGGGCCTCGAACTCACGCAGCTCGGGCTGCTCGCACCCTGGATCGAGCCGGATCAGTAGCGTACGCCGCACCATATCGCCGACGAATTTGAGGTTGTTGCCGGTGGCGTACCAGGTCGCGGCGTTGACTACCTTGACCGTCCGGCTGGCGCCGAGCAGCCGCGGCGCCACGATCGGCTCGGTGATCGCCTGGCACAGGAAGTCGCCGCCGATCGGCCGCACCGCGTTGTCGATCGCGATGATCGGCGCGCCCTCGATCAGCTCGGCGCCAAGCCGCTTTTCGCTTTCCTCCTCACGCGGGCCCAGTGCGATCACCGGCGTCGGATGGCCGGTCGCGAGGATCGCGGCGAGGTTGACGATCTTCGATTTGCCGCTCCCCGCGACCGGCGCGGTGACGCCATGCATCGGCGCCGCAGCGAGCGCGCTGCGCAGGATTGGCGTCATCACCGCCGACAGCGCCGCACTGCGGCTCACGTCATCGACCAGATCGAGCGTCGCGAACAGGGTTTCAAGGCGGTCGAGCGCTGCCAGCGCGTCATCTCGGGTCGGGGCTCGGGGTACCTCAGGAAACGAGACGCCGCGGGGGTCGTAGTAGATTCCGCTCGCCGCGTCATAGCCCGGTTGGGACAGCAGCGACCCGTCCGGCCGCAGCGTTGGCGCGGTGGCGATGGCGCGCAGATGCGGCAGCTGCCAGCGCCCCATGTGCTCGAGGTAGGCTTGGGCAAAATCTTTCGGACAATCGACGCTGATCCAGCTCTCGGTGCGTTTGTCGAACTTGCGCAGGTCGCAGGCGCGGTTGAAGCGCAGCCGCATGTGCTCGTTCTTGACCTCGACGATGCGCAGTCCTTCGACCTTGCCGGCCGCACCGAGGTCTAGCCGTTGCGGTGCGACGCGCACCACGTAGTCGGCGCGCTGGAACAGGCCAGGATCGCGCGAGATCAGGTGCTGCTCGGCCTCGTCGATTGCCTCGAACCGGCGTCCCTGGACGATATGGACCTCCGACCGCCCCTCGCCGCCGAGGCTGTCGCCGCCGGTCTCCACCAGGCGCAGCGTTACCTTGCGGCCACGCGCCATCTCATGTGTCCCGGGTCGCGCGCACCTGGGCGCGCTGGGACGAGCCACGGCACAGCGTCACCGGCAGCCAATGCGGGCGCTCGAAATGCCGCGCCGTTTTCGCGACTGGTAGCGACAGCGCGCCACCATCTGCCAGATAGACGAGCAGAGACGAGCATGGCTCGAAATGCGCCTCTCCTCCCGCACGCAGCGCGCTGAGCGCTTCGTAAGCCTCGGCACTTATGCCGGTCCAGAAGATCAGGTTTTCGTTGCCCTCGACGTGCAACCTGAGGTCGCCGCGAAACCCATTGAGCTGGCGAAGTTCGACGAAAGAGATGTAATTCGCGGCGCGTAGCAGCGCCCGGATGCGATCGATTAGGGCGGTTTTGCGGTTGGCGGGGGCGATCCGACCGGCCGTCATGTCGGTCCCCCGATGCGCGCGAAGGCGCTGGCGACAGTACGCCGCGCCTCGAATTCGCCCAGCCCGGCACCGCACGCCGCGGCGATCAACTGGGCGCCGAGCTGCCGATCGCCGCGCTCGGCCGCCCGGCACGCCGCCCAGAACAGCCGCGTGTTGCGCTCGCCCTCGTGCGACCGGGCAACGAACCGCAACAGCCCGTCGCTGCGCGCCGGCGCTCGGCCGACCTCGCCGGCGCCGCCGATGCGAACTGTCACGCGCGTGCCCGGCTCCGGCTCGCGCGGCCGGCGCAACCGCCGTTCGAGCCAGCGCGGCAGCGCCGCCGGCGGCGAAGCGTCGATCACCTCGTAGCCGCCGGAGGGTGGCCAGATCACATAACCGCCCTCGCCGCGGGTATCGATCCCGCGCGCCAGCTTGCCGGCGCTGTTCGACAGCGGCACCTTCGGCAGGCGGTAGACCAGATGGAAGCCGCCGCGGCGCGTGCGGTGCACTTGGGTCGGGGTGAACCGGCCGTCGCGGCACGCCATGTCGAGCCAGTCGATCCCGTCTGGGTCGATGTCGAGCACGAACAACCCCGAGGCTTGCCCCGTCGGCACACCGATCAGCGGCCCCGGCCAGCGCCGCCACAATTCGCGGATCGCCGTCGCCGAAATCGCGGCGTCCTTGAACCCATGCGGGCAGGCCGGCCGCTTGTCGAGACGGCAGGGGAACACCGGCAAACGAATGCCGATCGCAGCGGCGGCGACGGCCTCTTTGCCCATCGGAAACGGCATTACCTCGCCGATCAAATCAGCGACCCCTTTACGTCGCTAAGCGGCAGCTGGCGCCGCGTCGCGGCGGCTTTGCCGGTCGAGGGCTAAAACTGGTCTCGCAGAACCGCAGCAGGCTCGATACGCGCACATAACGGCGCCGCCCGATCATCACGCTCTCGATCGGGCCGCCGTTGATGTCGAGCAACTCGTAGAACTTTGTGAGCCCCATGGCGCCGGCGGCTTCTCGGCCGTCATCGATCGAGCAGAGCGGACGCTCATTGAATGGGATAGCCATGCGAGCACCTTCGCCTGTGGTTTGGCGAAGGCTTGTGACGAAGCTAAGGGTGTCGCTATTTGTCGTTGGTCGCTGATTGTCGCCCGGCAAACAACGACACAGCCGCGTGGAGTGCCTTAGTGCAGGTTTCTCGGCTTTTGACGCCATACCAACCGGGCAGTGCGCTTTGCTTCATCAAGCGGGGGTCCCTACGCGGATCGCCACTTTTTAAGTCACAAAGCATTGCATCTCGAACACGATCCCGGGTCGGACTCTGTCGTCGGCGCTCTGGCTTTTCGTCGGACGTCCTCCTTTCCGCGTTGCTGTCAAACGCGTTCCTCAATTCAGCGAGGTAGACGATATGTAACGGGAAGCCGCCTCGGCTCGGCCAATGCGCCTCGGCCTCGTCGGGCGCCGGAAAAGCTCCTTGCTGCCGCCATTCGTCGGCGGTCGGGCAGTAACGCTTGCCGCCCGGCTCTTGAATTTGCGGCCTGACACCGCCGCTAAGGGTCTTATCGCGTAGCAAGGCGTGGGCCTGCGCCCAGCGCGCCAATGCCGCTTGGTTTGGCGCTGGCGGTTCATCAAATTGACCTTGATCGGAGCTGGGAGTACCCGAATTCTCGCTCGGCGAGGCGACGCGGCCGGTCGCTGCGATGCGTATGCCGGCCTTCTCCAACTCCTTGCGAAGCTGGATAGGTATCTTTTTGCGCTTCCCGTTCCACCGAGGCGGCCCATCCGCCGGCTGAGGCTCAATAGGAGTTGACGCCGCCATTCCTTCATCAGCGCGCGCAGCGTCCTTGCGTTCGGTCCCGTCCCAACCTGCTATTCGACGCTCGCCCACCCACTCGATTGCAGCAGGAAGGTGCAGCTCGCCCTCCGGAAGCCGCAGATTTATTTGCAGCCGGGAAAATCTCGTTCCCATTTGGAATTACCCATGCGACCGGATCGGCACCACCGCGCCTTCGGTTGGCGCGCCCTCGCAATAGGCGGCCCAGGCCTCCATCAAACGTCGACGTTTGTCGAATAGATCGCCTCGCCGGTAGGCGGCCTCAACCTTGTCGCCAACGGCGTGGGCCAGCGCCATTTCGATCACTTCATTCTGAAAGCTGGTGCGCTCGGCCGCCCAATCGCGAAAGGTCGAGCGGAAGCCATGCACGGTCAGATCAGTCCGCTGCATCCGTTTTAACAGGGCTAGCATCGCCATGTTCGACAATGGCCGGTTCGCCTTGCCGCCGGAGAACACGTAGTCGTCGCGTTCACCCTGCGGCAATGCCTCGATGACGGCGAGCGCGGCATCCGACA
>DATNJF010000336.1:0-12885 GCA_035604035.1 Allostellaceae bacterium
ATCGTCGAGCGCGGTGCCGGCGAGCCTGACGCCGGGGGTGACGACCAGCAACCGCTCGGCGTCGAGGCGCTGGCGGATCGCGTTCGGATTGTCCTGCGGGCTGGCGATGATGCCGTCGACGCCGCAATCGTACGCGAAGCGTGTGCGCTCGGTGAGCAAGTCGGCGACGTTGCCGCTGTGACCCAGCTCGCGCAGGCCGCGCTCGTTGAGGCTGGTCAGCACCGCGACGACAAGGAGCTTCAGCGCGGCATTACCCCTACCCTCGACCGCCGCGCGAATGATGTCGCCGTCGCCATGGATGGTCACAAAGCTGACACCGCGCTCGGCGACCCGCTCGACGCCGCGCCGCACCGTCTCGCCGATATCGAACATCTTGGCGTCGAGGAAGACGTTCTTGCCGGCGCGCACCAGATCATCAAGAAAGGTCTCGAAGCCTGGCGCGAAGATCAGCCACAGCCCGAGCTTGAAGAAGCTGACGATACCGTCGAGTCGCGCCGTCATCTCTCGCGCCGCCGCGACGTCCGGCAGGTCGAGCGCGACGATCAGCCGGTCTTCCATGCGCGCGGGTACGATCCGGGCAGGCCGGGTCTCTGTCAGCATCGGCGATAACCCTTCAAGGATTGCGCCCGTCACCATTGCGAGGGCTCAACATACCGTCAAGCGGCCTTGGAAGCTGGCGGTTACGCAGGCAGGATACGGCCACCAATCGCGGGAGGCGGCGATGCCCAAGCAACAGATTCGCTCCGATAAGCTCCGCCAGCCGAGCGGTGTCTTTTCCCACGCGACCGCGATCGAGGTGGCCGGGCGGCTGGTGTTCATCTCCGGAATGACCGCGCGGCGGGCCGACGGCACGATCGCTGGGGTCGGCGACATCGAGGTGCAAACCCGCCAGGTCTGCGAGAACATCAAGGCCGCGGTCGAGGCGGCCGGCGGCTCGATGGACGATATCTGCCGCGTCGACGTCTACATCCGCAACATGGAGCAGTTCCACGCGATCCATAAAGTGCGCCGGGAGTATTTCCGCGAGCCGCTGCCCGCATCGACGATGGTCGAGGTGGTCAAGATGACCCACCCTGACTACCTGATCGAGATCAACGCCATCGCGGTGATCCCGTAAGGGTTTGCGCGTCGATCGCGTTGCAATTGTGCCGGTCGCGGCTCACACTTGAGCCGCCAACTAGGGGATTTTGTTGATGGAAATGCATGGCGAGCTGCGCATCCCCGCGCCTCGTGCGGAGGTCTGGGCGAAGCTCAACGATCCGGAGACGCTGAAGAACTGCATCCCCGGAGCCGAAACCGTCGAGAAGGTTTCAGACACGGAATTTATCGCCAAGGTCGTTGCCAGGGTCGGCCCGGTCAAAGCGAGCTTTTCCGGCAAGGTCACGCTGACCGACCTCGATCCGCCGTCAAGCTACACGATCACCGGCGAAGGCACCGGTGGCGTTGCCGGCTTCGCCAAAGGCAGCGCCAAGGTCGCGCTCGACGATGCCGGCGCCGAGACCGTTTTGCGCTACGGCGTCCAGGCTCAGGTCGGCGGCAAGCTGGCGCAAATCGGCTCGCGCCTTATCGACGCTACCTCGCGAAAGATGGCCGACGATTTCTTCAATCGCTTCCTGGCGATCATGACGCCGCCGGTCTCGGGCACCGCAGCGTCATAACTGTTGGTATACAACGACTTTTGTGACATCGCAGGCGCCTTGACCCGGCGCCGGCGGCGCAGGAAACTCGCCTCCACGCGGCGGACGGGTGTTTGCACGACGCGTAAAAAAGGGAGGTTTCCATGCAGAAGACGGTGAGCCTTACCGTCAACGGCAAGCCGGTTTCGGCGACGGTCGAGGGGCGCACCCTCTTGGTGCAGCTGCTGCGCGAGACCCTTGGTCTCACCGGCACCCATGTCGGCTGCGACACCAGCCAGTGCGGCGCCTGCGTCGTCCATGTCGATGGCGAGGCGGTGAAGTCGTGCACCCTGCTGGCGGTTCAGGCCGAGGGCCGTGCCATCAAGACCATCGAGGACGTCGCCGATGGCGACACGCTGCACCCGATGCAAGAGGCTTTCCGCGACAATCACGCGCTGCAGTGTGGGTTCTGCACCCCCGGCATGATCATGAGCGCACTCGATCTGGTGAAAAACAATCCCGATCCGAGCGATCGCGAGATCCGTGAGTACCTCGAGGGCAACCTCTGCCGCTGCACCGGCTATCACAACATCGTGCTGGCGATCAAAGCTGGAGCTGCCGCCATGAGAGGCGCCCCAACTAAATCCCAAGGCGCGGCGGCGGAGTAGCCGCCATGGCAGAGATTGGCACCCCCGTACGCCGGCGCGAGGATTATCGGTTCCTCACCGGACAGGGCACCTATACCGACGACATCAACCGGCCCGGCCAGCTTTACGCCTATATTCTCAGAAGCCCGCACGCCCACGCTCGCATCACCGGCCTCGATACCGGCGCCGCGGCGAAAACCGCCGGGGTCACGGCAGTATTTACCGGCAAGGACCTCGCCGATGCCGGCGTTGGCGGCCTGCCGTGCGGCTGGCAAATCCATTCCAAGGACGGCTCACCGATGCAGGAGCCGCCGCATCCGGTGCTCGCGCTCGACCGCGTGCGCCATGTCGGTGACCCGATTGCCGTCGTCATTGCCGACACGCTCGGCCATGCCCGCGACGCATCCGAGCTGATCAAAATCGATTACGCGGTTGAGCCTGCGATTACCAACGCGTCCGAAGCGCTGAAGCCCGGCGCGCCATTGGTGTTTGCCGAGGTGCCCGGGAATGTCTGCTACGACTGGCATCTCGGCGACCCGGCGGCGGTCGATGCGGCGCTGAAATCGGCCACACGAGTGGTGAAGCTCGACCTCACCAACAACCGGCTAGTGCCGAACGCAATGGAGCCGCGCGCCGCGATCGGCGATTTCGACCGGGCCACCGGCGAACATACGCTCTTCACGACCAGCCAGAACCCGCATGTCATCCGCCTGCTGATGGGCGCCTTCGTGCTGCACATCCCCGAGGCGAAGCTGCGTGTCGTCGCGCCGGATGTCGGCGGCGGTTTTGGCTCCAAGATTTATCACTACGCCGAGGAAGCAATCGTCACCTGGGCGGCGGCGAAGCTGAGAAAGCCGGTCAAATGGACGGCCGATCGGGTTGAGAGCTTTATGTCGGACGCGCATGGCCGCGATCACGCGACCCATGTCGAGCTCGGCCTCGACGCGCAGAACAAGTTCGTCGCGCTCAAGGTCTCGACGGTCGCCAATATGGGCGCTTATCTCTCGACCTTCGCGACCTGTGTCCCGACCTACCTCTACGCCACCTTGCTCGCCGGCACCTACACGACGCCGGTCATTTATGCCGAGGTCAAGGCGGTGTTCACAAATACCGTGCCGGTCGACGCCTATCGCGGCGCCGGGCGGCCGGAGGCGACGTTCCTGGTGGAGCGTATCGTCGACCTCGCCGCCGATGAGCTCGGGGTCGATCCCGCCGAGTTGCGCCGCAAGAACTTCATCCCGAAAGACGCCTATCCGTATCAGACGCCAGTCGCGCTGCAATACGACAGCGGCGACTATTTCTCGACGCTCGATCTCGCGACCAAGGCGTCCGATTACGCCGGTTTCGAGGCGCGCCGAGCCGAGGCGGCGCTGCGCGGCAAGCTGCGCGGCATCGGCATCGCCACCTATATCGAGGCCTGCGGAATTGCACCTTCCGCGGTCGTCGGGTCGCTCGGCGCCCGCGCCGGGCTGTTCGAGGCCGCCGCGGTTCGGGTCCACCCAACCGGTAGCGTGACGATCCTCACCGGCTCGCACAGCCACGGCCAGGGCCACGAGACGACCTTCGCTCAGCTGGTCGCCGACGGTCTCGGCATCCCGATGGAGTCGATCGAGATCGTCCACGGCGACACCGCCAAGATACCCTACGGCATGGGGACATACGGTTCGCGTTCGCTCGCGGTCGGCGGTACCGCGATCATCAAGGCGATGGACAAGATCATCGCCAAGGGCAAGAAGATCGCCGCGCATCTGCTCGAAGCGGCCGAAGCCGATATCGAGTTCAAGGACGGCAATTTCAGCGTCGCCGGGACCGACCGGTCGAAGAGCTTCGGCGAGATCGCGCTCACCGCCTACGTGCCACACAATTTCCCGCATGAGGAGCTGGAGCCGGGTCTCGACGAGACAGCGTTCTACGACCCGAAGAACTTCACCTTTCCGTCTGGCGCTTATGTCGCCGAGGTCGAGATCGACCCCGATACCGGCACGCTGGAAATTTGCAGCTTCAACGCCAGCGACGATTTCGGCCGGATCATCAACCCGATGATCGTCGCCGGCCAGGTGCACGGCGGCCTCGCGCAAGGGATCGGCCAGGCACTGCTGGAAAACTGCGTCTACGACCAGGCGACCGGGCAGCTGTTGACCGCGTCCTACAACGACTACGCGATGCCGCGGGCTGACGATCTGCCTCATTTCGCACTGTCGACGCATGCGACGCTGTGCACCCACAACCCGCTCGGCGGCAAAGGCTGCGGCGAGGCCGGAGCGATCGGTGCGCCGGCGGCAATTTCAAACGCGATCGTCGACGCGCTGAAGCCGGTGGGCGTGCGTCATGTCGAGATGCCGGCGACGCCCGAGAAGCTGTGGCGCGCCATCCATCAGCACAAAGCCGCGGCATAAGGAGAGGCCCGATGTACGAATTCAACTATCACAAGCCGGCGAGCCTTGCCGACGCCGCGAAGCTGCTTGCCGGGGAAGAGGTAAAACTGGTGGCCGGCGGCATGACTCTGGTGCCGACCCTGAAGCAGCGCCTCGCCAAACCGTCCGATCTCGTCGATCTGGCGGCGATTGGCGGCCTCAAGGGCATCAAGGAAGAGGGCGGCGGGGTGACCATCGGCGCGATGGCCCGGCATGCCGAGGTCAACCGCTCCGCCGACGTCAAGCGGCTGATCCCGGCCCTCGCCGCGCTCGCAGGCATGATTGGCGACCCGGCGGTACGCAATCGCGGCACCATCGGCGGCTCGGTCTCCAACAACGATCCCGCGGCCGACTATCCGGCGGCGCTCGTCGGGCTCGGCGCGACCGTGGTCACCACCAAACGCGAAGTTCCCGCCGAGCAGTTCTTCACCGGCATGTTCGAGACTGCGCTCGGCCAGGAAGAGATCGTCACCGCGGTCAAGTTCCCCAAGCCGCAGGCCGCGGCCTATCAGAAGTTCAAGAACCCGGCCTCGCGCTACGCGATCGTCGGCGTGTTCGTCGCCAAGACCGCCGGTGGCGTGCGCGTCGCCGTGACCGGCGCCGGGCCCTGTGTCTTCCGTGTGCCGGCGATGGAAGCCGCGCTCGGGAAATCGTTCAGCGCCGACGCGATCAAGGACATCGCCATCCCCGACAGCGGGCTCAACTCGGACATCCACGCTAGCGCCGAGTACCGCGCCCATCTGGTCAATGTGATGGCGCGCCGGGCCGTTGCCGCCTGCGCGTAGTCTCCACGCTTACTGCGTATAACGAGGCGTAGTGATAATGAGGAGGATCGCCGTGCGCAGTCTGAGATTGCCGATTTTTGCCGTTCTGACGTTGAACTTGCTGTGCGGCGTGGCCTGGGCCGACACACTCAAGTTCACCGCCGCTCTGGAGCCGGAAAAGGCCGGCACGGCCAAAGGCACGGCGACGCTGACGGTCGATACCAGCACCAAGAAGCTGGACTGGTCGATCGACTATTCCGGGTTGTCGGCGCCGCCGGCGATGGCGGCGATCCTGTCACCGCCGAAAGATCCCAAAGGCAATCCTGGAACGGTACCGCTGACGCTGCCCGCTAAGCCGACAAGCCCGGCGACCGGGTCGATGCAGGTGACCGACGACCAGATCGCCGGGCTCAAGACCGGCCAGTGGGTGGTGATGATTGGCTCGACGAAAGCCCCCGAGATCGGCGGCGAGATCAAACCGGCGCCGTAGCGGCGCGCCAAGGTGGCGCCAGGCTGCGCGCTGCATTAGTTTAGCGCTGAGACCATCACCCTCTCCCACGTGGGAGAGGGATTTTGTTGCAGCCGGACCGCTCTCATGGCCAAGGCCCAAGCCCCCACCCTGCCCGCCTCGGTCGACGCCACCTTGGCGATGCTTGGCAGCGCCGACTACGTTGCCGACCGCAGCCTGGCGACCGCGGTGCATCTGGCGTTGCATCTGAAGCGGCCGCTTTTCCTCGAGGGCGAGGCGGGGGTTGGCAAGACCGAGATCGCCAAGGTGCTGGCGACCGCGCTCGGTCGCAAGCTGATCCGCCTGCAATGCTATGAGGGTCTCGATGTCGCCTCGGCGGTCTACGAGTGGGACTACGCGCGCCAGATGATCGAAATCCGCCTCGCCGAGGCAGGCAAGGAAGAGCGCGACGAAATCGAAAGCGCGATCTTTTCCGAGCGCTTCCTGATCAAGCGGCCGCTGCTGCAAGCCCTGGAGCCGGAACTCGGCGGAGCCCCGGTGCTGCTGATCGACGAGCTCGATCGCACCGATGAGCCATTCGAGGCCTATCTGCTCGAACTCCTTTCCGATTTCCAGGTGACGATCCCGGAGATCGGCACGATCCACGCCGAGCATCCGCCAATCGTCGTCATCACCTCGAACCGCACCCGCGAAATCCACGACGCGCTGAAGCGGCGCTGCTTCTACTATTGGGTGGATTATCCGAATGCCGAGCGCGAGCTCGAAATTCTAAAGCGCAAAGCGCCGGGCGCGGCGCCTGAGCTGTCGCGCACGGTCGTCGGTTTCGTGCAGAATTTGCGGAAGATGGATTTGTTCAAGCTGCCCGGTATCGCCGAGACCATCGATTGGACCGAGGCGCTGATGCAGCTC
Organism: Allostellaceae bacterium; assembly: GCA_035604035.1. Lineage (GTDB taxonomy): Bacteria > Pseudomonadota > Alphaproteobacteria > ATCC43930 > CGMCC-115725 > DATARH01. The sequence goes on from DATNJF010000336.1 coordinate 6,820, forward strand.
GACGTGCTTGAGCTGACCCCGACTGCGATCAACGACACGCTCGGCGTCTTGCTCAAGTACCAGGACGACATCGCTCGCATCCAGGGGAGCGAGGCGGCGCGGCTTTTGGATCAGGTCAAGGCGGAGATCGCCGCCGCACCGCGCGGGGCCTGATGACCGAGCAGGCCGAAGCCGAGGACGGCCGGCTCGTCGCCAATCTGATGCATTTCGCCCGGACCTTGCGCGCGGCGGGGCTGCCGGTCGGCCCCGGTAAGGTTATCGACGCGGTCGCCGCGGTTCGAGCCGTCGGTATCACCAACCGGGCCGATTTCTATTGGACACTGCACGCGGTGTTCGTCAACCGGCCCGACCAGCGGCCATTGTTCGATCAGGCGTTCCACGTCTTCTGGCGGAACCCCGAGCTGCTCAAGAAGATGATGTCGCTGGTGCTGCCGGAGATGAGCCTCGACCTCCCGGAGGACGAGAAGAATGAGATGCTGCGCCGGCTCGCCGAAGCGCTGCACCCAAACCCGGAGTCGCGGGAGACCGGCGAGACCGAGCTCGAATTCGACGCGGCGATGACCTTCTCGGATCGCGAACAGCTCCAGGCGATGGATTTCGAGAAGATGTCGCTCGACGAGCTGGCGAAGGCGAAGGCGGCAATCGCCCGACTCCGCCTGCCGATCCTCGACCGGCCGACCCGACGCTTCGCACCCGATCCGCACGGCGCTCGCGCCGATATGCGCGCGACCCTGCGCGCGGCGCTGCGCTCGGGCGGCATCATCGAGCTAAAGCGCAAGAGTCGTAGAACGCGCCCGCCGCCGCTGGTCGTGCTATGCGACATCTCTGGCTCGATGAGCCGTTACAGCCGCATATTCCTGCATTTCATGCATGCGATCACCAACGACCGCGACCGCGTCTTCACCTTCGTCTTCGGCACGCGGCTGACCAACATCACGCGCTATTTGCGCTTTCGCGATGTTGATCTGGCGCTCGACAAGGTTGCGGAGGCGGTCGCTGACTGGTCGGGCGGTACCCGGATCGGCCATTGCCTGACCGAGTTCAATTTGTTGTGGTCGCGGCGGGTTTTGGGCCAGGGCGCGGTGGTTCTATTGATCACCGACGGGCTCGACCGCGATGTCGGCGTCGGCCTCGCGCACGAGATGGACCGGCTGCACCGCTCGTGCCGCCGGCTCATTTGGCTCAATCCGCTGTTGCGTTACGAGGGGTTCGAGCCAAAATCATTGGGGATGAGGGCGATGTTGCCGCATGTCGACGAATTCCGTCCCGTGCACAACCTCGAAAGCCTCGGCAACCTCGTCGAGGTATTGAGCGCGCCGGCGCCTCGGCGGCTGACCGCGGCGACAGAATTACGAATAGGAGCGAGAGCAGCATGAGCGATCACGCGGAAATCCTCGAACAGGCGGCCAATTGGCGCCATGCCGACAAAGGCGTCGCGCTAGCGACCGTGGTCAAGACCTGGGGCTCGTCGCCCAGGCCGGCCGGAGCCAAACTCGCGGTCGCCGATAGCGGCGAGTTTGTCGGCTCGGTTTCGGGCGGCTGCGTTGAAGGCGCGGTCATCGAAGAAGCACAGGCCGCGATCAAGGACGGCAAGCCGCGGCTCCTCGATTTCGGGGTCAGCGATGAGCAGGCCTGGGAAGTCGGCCTTGCCTGCGGCGGTAAGATCGAGATCTTTGTCGAGCCCGTCGAATGAAGAGCCACTACATCGAGGCGGTGATCGCCGCCAACAAGGAAGGGCGCTCGGTCGCGCTGGCGACCGAATTACCGTCGGGCGCGCAGCTTTTTCTCGAGGGCGACGCGACCGAGGGCAACCTCCAGCTCGACGAGGCCGCCCTCGGCGCGATGCGCGAGGCTTTGCGCGCCGACCGGAATATCACGCTGGATACGGCGCATGGCCGCGTCTTCGTCCAGGTGTTCAGCCCGCCGCGGCGCTGCTTCGTGATCGGCGCGGTGCATATCGCGCAGCCGCTGGTGCCGATGCTGATCGCGACTGACTACAAGCCAATCGTCATCGACCCGCGCGGCTCGTTCGCGACCGAGACGCGGTTCCCGGGGGTCGAGCTAACGACCGAGTGGCCGGACGAAGCGCTGGAGCGCCTGCGGCCCGACCAGCGCTCAGCCATCGTCACCCTGACCCACGACCCGAAGCTTGACGACCCGGCGCTTGCCGTCGCGCTGCGTTCCGAGTGCTTTTATATCGGCGCGCTCGGCTCCAGGCGGACCCATGCGAAGCGCTTGGAGCGCCTTTCCGCGCTCGGCTTCGGCGAGAACGAGCTGTCGCGCATCCACGCGCCGGTCGGGCTTAACATCGGCGCGGTGTCGCAGGCCGAGATCGCGGTCTCGATCCTCGCCCAGATGACCGACGTGCTTCGCCACGGCGACACGCGGGCGGCTGAATGAAATTCGGCGAGGTCCCGGTCGCCGAAGCCGAAGGGGCGATCCTCGTCCATAGCCTGCGGCTCGGCACGACGGCGCTGAAAAAGGGTCGGGTACTATCGGCCGAGGATATTGCCGAGATCGCCAGCGCCGGCACCGATGAGATCACCGTGGTTCGCCTCGAACCGGGCGATGTCCGCGAAGATCAGGCGGCGGACCGCATCGCCGCGGCGGTCGCCGGGTCCGGAGTCACGACCGCCTCCGCCTTTACCGGCCGCGCCAATATGTTCGCGGAAGCCAAAGGGCTGCTGGTCTTCGACCGAGACCGGCTCGACAAGCTCAATCTGATCGACGAAGCGGTGACGCTTGGCACCTTGCCGCCTTACGCGGTCGTCGAGCCGAGGCAGATGGTGGCGACGGTCAAGATTATCCCGTTCGCGGTGCCGGAGGATGCGGTCACGCGCTGCGCCGCGATAGCCTCCGAGGCCGGCAAGTTGTTGCGCGTCGCGGCGTTTCGCGCGCTGTCGGTCGGCCTGATCCAGACTCGGCTGCCAGGCCTCAAGGAATCGATCCTCGACAAGACCCACGAGGTCACGCAAGGAAGGCTCGATGCGCTCGGTTGCACGCTCGCGTTGGAGCGTCGCTGCGCGCACAAGAGCGAAGAGTTGGCCGCGGAAATCGCGTCGGCGATTGGCAAGGTCGATCTGCTGTTGATCCACGGCGCCTCGGCGATCGTCGATAGGCGCGATGTGATCCCAGCTGCGATCGAGACGGCGGGCGGCATCGTCGATCATTTCGGCATGCCGGTCGATCCCGGCAATCTGCTGCTGCTCGGGCATGTGCAGGGCAAGCCGGTCTTGGGTCTGCCGGGCTGTGCGCGCTCGCCCAAGGTCAATGGCTTCGACTGGGTGCTGGAGCGCCTCGTCGCCGGCCTGCCGGTTGGCAAGCGCGAGATCATGTCGATGGGCGCGGGCGGCCTGCTCGCCGAGATCCCGGCGCGGGGCCTGAAGCGCGCCGAGGCCGGCGCTGCGCCTGAGGCAAAACCGGTGGTGAAGACGTCGACCGGCCCGCGCATCGCTGCGATCCTGCTCGCTGCCGGCAAATCGATCCGGATGGGCGCCAACAAGATGCTGGCCGAGATCGACGGCCGCCCGATGGTAGCCCGCACCGCGCAGCGGCTCTTATCCTCGCATGCTCGGCCGATTATCGCCGTGCTCGGCAACGAGGCCGACGCGGTCGATCGGGCGCTCGGCAAATTGCCGGTCGAGCGCGTCCGTAACCCCGATTATGCGAACGGTCTTTCAACGTCGCTGAAGTGCGGCCTCGCCGCGCTACCTGCCGATATCGATGGAGTCATCGTCTGCCTCGGCGACATGCCGCTCATCGCCGGGCGGGACCTCGACCGCCTGATCGCCGCGTTCAACCCGCTCGAGGGTCGCGCCATTGTCGTCCCGACCCGGCGCGGCCAGCGCGGCAACCCAGTGCTGTGGTCGCACCAATTCTTGGCCGAGATAATGGCGCTATCGGGCGATCAGGGGGCGCGGCGGCTGATCGAGGAGCATGCCGACCTCGTCGTCGAGGTCGAAATGGAGACCGATGGCGTACTCACCGACATCGATACCCCGGAAGCGCTCGCCCAATTGCGCGAGCGGGTCAGGTCTCGCGAACCTGCCTAGCGCCGAAACGGCCGTGGCGGCTCGGGTTCTGTAATTGTTTGCGTCGTTGTCAGCCCGATCCTGATCTGCATCAGCTCGTCTTTGATGTCCATCAGCGAATCGGCGATATCCTCGATTGCCTCCACCCGCCGCTCTTCGGCCGATTTCCTTTGCCGCGCTTGGCCACGTGCCTGCCTCGTATTTTCGTCCATCATAAGCCGAGATCTCCTCTAATGAGCTCCCGAGGGAAGTAGCGGCGGCCGGGGCGATTGCAACCCCTGCAAGGTGCTGATTAGGGATGACCGATTGACGCGCCGCCTTACCGTTTCGCGTTGTGGATCAGGTATTCGGCGAAATCCGAGGGTTTCAGCTTCAGCGCCTTGAGGTCGCTTTCGCCGGCGAGCGCGCGGCTGACGACGATGTGGTTCTCGACCTTGACCGGGTTGATGCGGAAAACGCCGCGAGCGCCTTTGAGCTTGGGATAGAGGTTCGGGTCGATCATCCGCTCCTTGGCGGCGAGCCGTTCGATCGTCTCGTCCTCGCTGAGGCCCTCGACCGGTTCCGATTTGACGATCGACCAATCGCTTTCGCCGGCCCAGCCCGTAGCGGCTACGGCCTTTGGATCGTCGGCGACACCGACCTTGTAGACATGCTTGCCGAGCCCGACATCGGACCCCCACTTGCCCGTCTTGACGCTGCGCGCGACATAAATTTGCGGCATGCCTAACTCCAGTACCGGCCGCTGCTGCCGATCGCCACGGTGACGAGGCCGAGGATCAGGTTGACCATCACGACAATTCGAATCTGACTAAGCTGCGCCGCCGCGGCGGCATTGTCCCCCGCCGCCATCGCCGCGCGAAAGCGTTTCCACGGTGCGAAATAGAGATGCAGGAACAGCATCATCATGACGATGCCAATGAACATCATGAGATTGATGTAGAGCCGCACCCCGGCGAACCCGCCGAACAGCGAAAATATCATCGCGAAACCCGACAGCAGCAGCACCACGATCGCGGCGAAGGCCCAAGCGAAGAAGCGGTCGAGCACCCGCAGCCACAGGCCGAGCCGAACGGGCGCGTCGAGCGGCCCCGTCGACGGACGCAGCACGACGAGCGCGAAGAACATCCCGCCGACCCAGACCACCGCGCTCAGGATATGCAGGATCAGCGCGATCGAGTCGATCAGCATGGCGCCGGCGCTCCCGGATTAGCCGCCATACCCCGGCGCGCGGCGGGCAAGACCATCATAGAGATCGAGCATTCGCCCGCGCCAAGCGCGGACTGGGTCATCGGTCGCCACCAGTTCGAAGTCGCTGATCGCCCGCGCCCATTGGAAGGCACCGAAGACAATGTGGTCGGCATAGGCCGGCGCGGCGCCGCAGACATAATCCTGCCGCTCGACGGTGCGGCGCAGCGGATCGAGGCTGGCGCGAAACGCCGGCAGGCGGGCCTCGCGGTCCTTCACCACCTCTTCCAGCGTCGCGCCAAAGCGCTGCTCGCGCGATTGGCGGAAATAGGCCTGATCCGCCGGACCGATATGCTTCCAGATGTCGAGCACGACGAGGCGCACGAGCCCGACCTGCAGCACCGTCTCGGTCCAATTCTGCACGAATTTGGTGAGGCCCCGCGCCGCGGCGCCAGGAAACAGACTGGGCCGATCCGCGTAGCGCTCCTCGAGGTACTCGGCGATCGCCGACGAGTCGTGCACGACCTTGCCGTGATCGACGATCACCGGAACCCGCCCATCATTGGGTGTCGGCAGGTTATCCTTCTCGGTAAAGCGCCACGGCACGGTCTCGACCTCGAGCCCTTTGTGCGCCAGCGCCATGCGGGCGCGCCAGCAGAACGGGCTGAACCGCCGGTTCGGATCGGTCCCGGCGAGGTCGTACATCGTGATCGCCATCGTCGTCCTCTAATGCGCCATCTAACGCGCACTATGGCGCTTCCCGGCTGGCGGCGGAAAGAGTTCTCGGCGGGGCGCTTACTTCACAGCAAGCGGCGAGCGAACGAGCGCAGCCAGCATCTCTGAGATTCGG
>DATNJF010000337.1:0-4758 GCA_035604035.1 Allostellaceae bacterium
GCCTTGGATTTCCGCATGCTGGCCGGCGCCACCGATGATCGTGGTGTTGTCCTTGTCGACCACCACGCGTTTGGCGCGTCCAAGCTGTTCGATCGTCACGTTTTCGAGCTTGAGGCCGACTTCCTCGGCGATGACCAGCCCGCCGGTCAAGACGGCGATGTCCTGCAGCATCGCCTTCCGGCAGTCCAGCCACGCGATCCCGCGAACCTTGCCGCCAACGCGAGGATCAGCGCCGAAGCGATTCCTTGAGAGCGGGAAGATCGCTGGTGTTGATGATGTCGCCGGGTTCGAGCCAGCCGCGGCGCGCCTGATCGACGGCATAACGCATAAAGCCGAGTTCCGCGACACTGTGGGCATCGGTCGAAAGCACCAACTTGACGCCGATCTCCTTCGCGAGCTTACAGTGCCATTCATTGAGGTCGAGCCGATCTGGCTGGCCGTTGACCTCTACTGCGCATCCTCGCTCGCGCGCGCCGGCCAGCACGTGCTCCATGTCGATATCGTATCCCGGGCGCTCCTCGATCAGGCGGCCAGTGGGATGAGCCAGCACAGCGAGATGCCGATTATCCATCGCCTTCAGCAGCCGGGCCGTCTGCTTGTCGCGTGGCAGATCGAAGGCGGAATGCACCGCGCCGACCGCGAAGTCGAGCCGCGCCAGGATGTCGTTCGGGAGATCGAGCCGACCATCTTCGAGAATATCGACCTCGACCGACTTCAGCACCGCAATGTCGGATAGAGTTTCGTTGAGCCGCGCGATTTCCTCGATCTGCCGGGCCAGGCGCTTGGCGTCGAGTCCATGCGCGACGGTGACCCGCTTGCTGTGATCGCTGATCGCCAGATAAGAATAGCCACGCTCTCGCGCCGCTTTCACCATCTCAGCCAACGAGGCCCGGCCGTCGCTTGCGGTCGTGTGGGCGTGGAGATCTCCGCGGATGTCGGCGAGCGTTACCAAATGTGGCAGCTTCCCCCGGCGTGCGGCTTCGATCTCGCCGTGGTCCAAGCGCAGTTCCGGTTCGATATAGGGCAGACCGAAAACCCGGTAGATTTCCTCCTCGGTGCGCGCGGCAATGCGGTGTGTCCCGTCGAATAGGCCATATTCGTTGAGCTTGAGTCCACGCGCCGCGGCGATTCCCCGCAAGGCGATGTTGTGCGGCTTCGATCCGGTAAAATACATCAGCGCGGCGCCGTAATTCGCTGCGGAGACCACACGTAGGTCGACCTGCATGCCATTGCGGAGCACGACCGACGATCGGGTCGGGCCACGTGCGAGCACCTGCGCAACATCCTAAGAGACAAAGCGCTCGACGATTTGAGGGCCTCGCGTCGCCGCAATGACGATGTCGAGGTCGCCGACAGTTTCCTTACGTCGCCGGTAGCTGCCGGCGACCGCCGCCTGGCTGACGCCTTTCGCAGCACGGAGATAGCGCAGGAGCGGCTCAGCGACATCCTCGGCGACCGGTCGCCTGATCCGCGGCGCAACCCCGGCCCGCTTCTCGGCTTCTTTCAGAATGCGCTTCTCGGTCTTCTCGCCAAAGCTGGGCAGTTCTCGGATCTTGCCGGATTTAGCGGCCGTCGCGAGGTCGGCTAGCGTGTGGATGCCGAGGTGGTGGTAAAGCAACTGCACCCGCTTTGGGCCCAGACCGGGGACATCGAGTAAGGCGAGTAAGCCGGGCGGCGTCTTGTGCTCCATCTCGTCGAGCACGGCGATATGGCCGGTCTCGGCGAGTGTCTCGATCTTGTCGGCGAGGTCCTTGCCGATGCCCGGAAGCTCGGCCAAGTCCTCGCCCGCCGCGGTCATCGCCAGCACATTGCGCGGCAACTCGCCAACGACGCGCGCAGCATTGCGATAGGCGCGGATGCGGAACGGGTTGCCGCCTTCAAGTTCGATCAGATCGGCCAGCTTCTCCAGGCTACGGGCGATATCGGAATTTAAAACGGGCACGGGGCATCCCAGGCTGGTCGGTGGTGAGCAGCATCGCTTCGCCTGGATAGCGACACCTTGATTCAGATCAGCCTTCGTTGCCGGCCGCGATCTTGATGCAGATCAACCCTCGTCAGGGGCTTTGCTGGCATCCTGTGTGACATACGATTGGAAACTCGCGATGGATATTTCCGTAGCCGAGCTTGCAGCGCCGCAGGGCGATGGGACAGGATCCGCGTTCGCCGCCGCGGCGGGTGCTGTCGCGGGCGTCAGCCGGACCAACGCCCTTATCGCCGTCAAGCTGCGCCAGGCTGCCGATATCCTGGCGGCGCAGGCGGCGGACCCGTTTCGCGTTCGCGCTTATCGTAATGCCGCCCAGTCGGTTCTGGCATTGCCAGACGATCTCGGCCTCGTCGCCGAGCGGGGCGGCCGCAAAGCAATCGAAGCCGTCCCGGGAATTGGCACTTCGATCGCCAGCGCTATCGCCGAGATGCTGGCGACCGGGCGTTGGCGCTTTCTCGAACATCTGAAGGGCGCCGCCGAACCCGAAAAGCTGTTTCAAGCAGTGCCCGGGCTCGGCCCCGCATTGTCCCACCGGCTGTGCGAAGAGCTGGGCATCGAGACGCTCGAAGCGCTGGAGGCTGCGGCTCACAGCAATAGGCTAGAGACCGTGCCCGGCTTTGGATCGCGACGTGCCGCGATGGTACGCACCGCCCTCGCGGAAATGCTTGGCCACGTTCGCAGTTCACCGGTTTCACCCCACGAAGAGCCGCCAGTCGACCTGTTGCTCGATGTCGATCGCGAGTATCGACAGCGCACTGCGGCGGGTGATCTCATCGAGATCGCTCCCAAGCGCTTCAATCCGAGTAGCGAGGCCTGGCTGCCTGTTCTCCATACCGTTCGCGACGGTTGGTATTTCACCGCGCTCTACTCCAACACCGCCCGCGCCCATCAGCTCGGCCGTGTGACGGACTGGGTGGTCATCTACTTCCACAAGGATCAGTGGCCGGAAGGTCAGCGCACGATCGTGACAGAACGGAGCGGCATGCATAGGGGGAGTCGCGTCGTCCGCGGCCGCGAGGCGGAATGCTTCCCCGGTCCCGCCGAGGCAACAACGGAGGTAACGAAGAGTGTCGGAGCCGATCGCCGCCGCTCGCTCGCAAGCTGAAATCCGCTCTTCGACGTCGCAGGCCGAGATGAGACTGCTTGGCCTTGTCCAAGAGGTCGCACACGAACTTAACCCATCCCGGACTGCACCCGTCGCCCTGCTCGACAGCCGGCTCGACCGGGATCTCGGCATCGACAGCATCGGGCGGGCGGAATTGGTTCTCCGCATCGAGGCCGCATTCGGCGTGACCCTCGCTATGCGCACGCTCGCCGAAGCCGAGACCCCGCGAGACCTTTTGAGTGCCGTCTTGAGTGGCGGAAAAGCCACCGGCATCCCGCAGTATCGCGCGACGCGCGCGCCAGTACGCCTGGATGTGATTACAGCGCCGGCCAATGTTGGCACGCTCTGCGCGGCGCTGGACTGGCACGCCGCAAACCATCCCGACCGGCCGCATATCATCCTCGAAGAAACCGACGCGGAGGTTCCTCCGATCTCCTATCGCGAGCTTGCCGAGCGTGCACACCGGGCGGCGAGCGGGCTGCGGGAGCTCAATATCGCCGCTGGCGACCGAGTCGCGATCATGCTGCCGACCAGCGCCGACTTCTTCGTCGCCTTCTTTGGCGCGCTGTACGCCGGCGCGATCCCGGTGCCGATCTATCCGCCGGCCCGGGCGAGCCAGATTGAAGAGCACCTGCGTCGACAAGCCGGCATTCTTGGCAACGCCGAGGTTAAGGTGCTGCTGACTTCACCTGACATGCGCGGTGCGGGTGGTGTGCTGCGCTCGCTGGTGGAGAGCCTCGCACATGTGACCGGTATCGATGATCTTCCCGTTGCGGCCGAGATGGCATTGCCGCGGATCGAAGAGCCAGGGGCGACGGCACTCATCCAGTACACCTCAGGCAGCACCGGCGCGCCCAAGGGCGTCGTGCTGACCCATGCCAACATCCTCGCCAACGTCCGGGCACTCGGGTCGGCCCTGGAGGTGTCCGCGGCCGACACCTTTGTCTCGTGGCTGCCGGTCTATCATGATCTTGGATTGATCGGCGCGTGGCTTGGCAGCCTCTACTATGGCGCGCTCCTGGTGCTCATGCCGCCGCAACGTTTCCTGTTACGGCCGGAGCGCTGGCTGTGGGCGATCCACCGGCATCGGGGTACCTTGTCCGCCGCCCCTAACTTTGCTTTCGATCTTTGTGTGCGCAACATCGATGACGCGGCGATCGAGGGTTTGGACCTGTCATCGCTGCGGTTCGTGGCGAACGGGTCAGAGCCGGTCAGCGCCGTCACGCTGCGGCGCTTTACCGAGCGGTTCGCGCGGTACGGCTTCCGCGCCGAAGCAATGGCGCCCGGCTATGGCCTCGCCGAGAGCACCGTTGCTCTGACGTTGCCGCCCCGGGGTCGGCCACCGCTGATCGATCGGATCAAGCGGCTAAGCCTCAGCGAACGAGGACTCGCGGAAGCTGCCCACAACGAGGAGCCGGCAACCGAGCTTGTCTCTTGCGGTCAGCCGCTTCCCGGACACGAGATCCGCGTGGTTGACGACACCGGGCACGAGCTCCCCGAACGCCATGAAGGCCGGGCTCAGTTTCGCGGCCCTTCGGCGACCCGCGGCTATTTTCGCGACGCGGCAAAAACCCGGGCGCTGTTCGATCGCGATTGGCTCGAGAGCGGCGATCTTGGCTACATCGCTGGCGGCGAGTTGTTCATCACCGGCCGCACCAAGGACATCATC
>DATNJF010000338.1:0-7918 GCA_035604035.1 Allostellaceae bacterium
GATGAAATGGCAGAAGGCCGGAGTGCCGGCCGGGGTGTGCCAGAATTCGGAAGACCGGGTCGATTACGATCCGCAGCTCCGCCACCTCAAATGGCTGACCGAGGTCACCGGTACTAAGATCGGTACCTGGCCGATCTACGAGCTGCCGATGAAGCTGAGCAAGACCCCGGCCTATATCGGCGGCCCGACCAATCGCGGCGCACCGTGCTATGGCGAGGACAATATGTGGGTGCTGACCGAGCTGCTCGGCCGCACCCCGAGCGAGGTCGAGCGGCTCGCCGAGGAGGGTGTGATCTGATGGAGCTCAGGGGCGCGGTCGCGCTGGTGACGGGCGGCAATGGCGGGCTCGGCCAGCGCATCTGTCACGCGCTGGCGAAGGAAGGCGCGCATGTCGCGGTCATGTACGCGCAGAGCCGCGACCAGGCGGAGGGCGTCGCCCGCGACCTCACCTCGCGGTATCAGATCAACGCCGCGGCCTTCGCCTGCGATATCACCGACGGGGCGGCGGTGGAACGGCTGGTCGGCGAGGTGACCGGGCGCTTCGGCCGGCTCGACATCCTCGTCAACGACGCCGCCTACAACAAGGCGATCCCGTTCGCCGACCTCGACAATCTGACGATGGAGGTGTGGGACAAGATCATCGCGGTCAACCTGACCGGGCCGATGCGTCTCACCAAGGCGGTGGCGCCGGTGATGAAGGCCCAAGGGCGGGGCCGCATCGTCAACATCGCCTCGGTGGCGGGGGTGGGGCCGACCGGCTCGTCGATTGCCTATGCGGTGTCGAAGGCCGGGCTCATCCACCTGACGAAATGCATGGCGGTAGCCTTGGCGCCGGAGACCCTCGTAAACTGCGTGGCGCCGGGCCTCCTGGAGGGCACGCGGGCGACCTCCAATCTCCGCGCCGAGCAGATCCAGAACTCCGCGGCCAGCTCGCTGCTCAAGAAGCCCGCCGACAAGGACGACTGCGCCGACATGGTGGTCGCGATGTGCCGCACCGAGACGATGACCGGCCAGACGATGGTCATCGATTCCGGCCGCTACTTTCATTGATGCAAAGGAGTTCATGCCATGGCTGAAGCCAAGCTCGCGCCGAACCTGCCGGAGTGGATGGTGGAGCATACCAACCGCTACCTTTCCAGCGGCGGCGCCGACGGACACATGTACAAGATGACCCAGCCGGGCCGGCCGCAGATCACGGTGCCGGCGCTGCTGTTGACGACGACCGGCCGCAAATCCGGCGAGAAGTTCATCTTCCCGCTGTTCTACGGCGACACGGGCGACGGCAGCTACATCATCGTCGCCTCGAAAGGCGGCGCTCCAAAGCACCCGGTTTGGTACCTTAACCTCGTCGCCGACCCGAATGTCGAGGTGCGGGTCGGCACCAAAAAGATGAAGGCCAAGGCTCGCACCGTCAGTGGCGCCGAGCGGGCGAAGCTGTGGGACAAGGCGCTCCAATTCTGGCCGCCTTACGCCGATTACCAGAAGAAGACCGAGCGCGAGATCCCCGTCGTCGTACTCGATCCCATCCCCTAAGCGCTACGGAGCGAGGAGAACCCCCATGCCATTCTACGAAAAGGGCAATGTCCGCATTCGCTACGAGGAAGTCGGTTCCGGCTTTCCGCTCTTGGTCACCCCTGGCGGCGGCCTGAACTCGCGGGTTGCCATGTGGCCCACGGCGGCGATCAATGCGATGGAAGAATTCAAGAACGACTTTCGCGTCATCACCATGGACCAGCGCAATGCCAATGGCGGCGAGTCGACCGGGCCGGTGCCGACCGAGAACGCCTGGGACGCCTTCGCCGACGACCAGCTCGGTGTCATGGACCATCTCGGCATCGATCAGTTCTTCTTCATGGGCTACTGCATCGGCGGCTGTTTTGCCGGCAAGCTGTTGCAGCGCGCGCCCAACCGCGTCGTCGCAGCCGTTTTCCACCAGACCGTCGGGCACCGGGCCGAAGACCCGGGCGTCATGTATCGGCACAGTGAGCAGAATTGGCTGCCCGATTTCAAGAAGCGCCGGCCCGAGGTGTCGCAGGACACGATCGACAAGTATTTCCACAGCCTGTGGCGCGCCCAGCCCGACTTCCTGTACAGCGTGCCGCGCGACTTTATCCGCAGCTGCAAGACGCCGATCCTGGTGCTGCCCGACGACACGCCGTCGCACCCGCTGCAGAGTTCGATCGACGTAGCCTCGCTGGCGCCGAACTCCGACATCACCGTCTTCCCGTGGCGCGAACCCGAGGAGCTGAGGCAGCGCATGATCAGCAAGGTGCGCAGCTTCCTCAAGGCGCACGTCCCCATGAAAGCCGCCGCTCAATAAGGAGGAAACCCCATGCCGATGTACGAAAGAGGCAACGTTCGCATTCACTACGAAGAGGCCGGCTCCGGCTTTCCGCTGCTGGTCATCCCCGGCGGCGGGCTCAACTCGACCATCGAAGGGCTCAAGACCCACCCGTTCAACCCGCTGGTCGAGTTCAGCAACGAATACCGCGTCATCGCCGCCGACCTGCGCAATGCCAAGGGTGGCCAGTCGACGGGGCCGCTCGAGGCCGACCGGCCGTGGGACGCTTTTACCGACGATCATCTCGGCCTGATGGACCATCTCGGCATCGACAAGTTCATCGTGCTGGGCTTCTGTATCGGCGGCCCGTTCATCTGGAACCTGCTGAAGCGGGCCGGCAACCGCGTCGTCGCCGCCGTGCCGGTGCAGCCGAGCGGCTATCGCCACGAGATGCCCAACCTCTCCTACACCAACAACATGAAGGGGTGGGGCCCGGAGCTGTGCGAGCGCCGGCCCGATATCAAGATGGCTCAGGTCGATACGTTCCTGACCAACATGTACGGCGGCGAACGCGCCGACTTTGTCTACACGGTGAGCCGCGATTTCGTGCGCAACTGCCAGACGCCGATCCTGATCCTGCCCGACGACGTACCAGGGCATCCCTATGTCGTCGCGATGGAGAGCGCCTATCTCGCGCCGAACGCGCAGGTGAGTCTCTACCCGTGGAAGATGAACCCGCGACAGACCCAGATCGCGCTCCGCCACGTGCGCGGGTTCCTGAGCGCCAACCGACCCGCGGCGGCGGCACGACCGCTCGCCGCCGCGGCGCAGTAGCGCCGATCCCACCAGTTTGACGAGGAGATCGCCATGCCGATGTACGAAAGAGGCAACGTTCGCATTCATTACGAAGAGGCCGGTTCCGGTTTTCCGCTGCTGGTCATCCCCGGCGGCGGGTTGAACTCGACGATCGCGGGTCTCGCGGCCAGCCACCCGTTCGACCCGATGGTTGAGTTCGCCGACGGGTATCGCGTGATCGCAGCCGATCTGCGCAACGCCAGTGGCGGCCAGTCGTCCGGCCCGCTCGAAATCGACCGGCCGTGGGATTCCTACACCGACGACCATCTCGGGCTGATGGACCATCTCGGCATCCGCGAGTTCATGGTGCTGGGCTTCTGCATCGGCGGCCCGTTTATCTGGAACCTGCTGAAGCGGGCTGGCGACCGGGTGGTCGCCGGCGTGCTGACGCAGCCTTCCGGCTACCGGCCGACGATGCCCGACCTGTTCTACCAGAACAACATCAAGGGCTGGGGCCCGGGGCTGTGCGAACGCCGGCCCGACATCACGATGGCGATGGTCAGCGACTTCCTCAACAACATGTACACGAAGAGAGCCGATTTCGTGTTCACCGTGACGCGCGACTTCGTGCGCCAGTGCCGGACGCCGATCCTGGTGCTTCCCGATGACGTGGCGGCGCATCCCTACGCGGTCGCGATGGAAACCGCGCACCTCGCGCCGAACGCTCAGGTGAGCATGTATCCGTGGAAGGCGAACCCGGAGCAGGTCTCGCTCGCCGTGCGCCACATCGGCACCTTCCTCAAGGCCAACCGCCCGGCCAGCCAGGCGCAGCAGCCGGTCAGGGCCGCGGCGCAGTAAGCCGCGAACGTCGATAGAGCGGGGCGGCGGCGGGACACGCTGCTGCCCCGTCCGCTCGTCCGGGTGGGCGAGACGCAGAACGATCAGCATCAGCCTATCGAGATTTCGCGAGTTCGCCCTGAGCAGCAGGCGAAAAACCGGCAAGAGCAGGCGGATCGGCAACGACATCGAGCCTCGGTGACGCTCGCGGGAGCGAGCGACACTGAGGATTTATGTTCTTGTTATGTTCTGATCAAGATCCGCCGCCAAATTTTGTTGGCCGGCATGCGACCAGCGATACGGCGGAAGACGCTGCCCCGCAGGTCAAGCCCGCGGGGCAAGGCCTTTCCGCCCTACCGTACCCGCACGAACTTGTCGACGCCGCGGTTCTGGGTAAGCCCGGCGTAGATGTCGCCGTGCGAGTCGACGCCGATGCCGTGGACGTGGCGGCTTTCCATCTTGGCGAGCACCTCGCCCTTGGGGCTGCGGACGGTGCAGTAGGCCGGGTTGCCGTCGGCTTCCTGCTCGGCGATGTAGTAGTTGCCGTCCTTGCCGCGGCTGATGTCGTTGGGGCCGCCCATGCCGGTCCACTCGCGGAGATACTGGCCCTCGGGAGTGAAGATTTGGATGCGCCGGTTCGAGCGGTCGGCGACCAGCAAATTGCCCGCGTCGTCGAAGGCGATCGAATGCGGCAGGTGGAACTGGCCTGGCCCCTTGCCCGGCGAACCCCATGACGCCTTGAGCGTCCCGTCGGCGGCGAAGCGGTGAACGCGGGCGTTTTGATAGCCGTCGGTCACGTAGATATCGCCGTTGGGGTGCTTCATCATCTCGGTCGGATGGTTGAACGGCCCGGCAGCGCGCTCGACGAGCCAGTTCTCGACATGGCCGGTATCGGAAGATTGCCCGGGCGTCCCGAGCTGCAGCTTGACCTTGCCGTCGAGGCTGAAGGATTTGGCGACCGAGTCGATGCGGTCGGTGGTGTAGACGGTGTCGCCGACGATCTTGAGGCCGTGCGGGTCGGTGACCTCGCCCACGCCCCACGACGCGAGATGCTTGCCGTCGCGGTCGAAGACCACGACCGGCGGGTCGCGGCGCTGGAATACATAGATGCGGTCCTGGTCGTCTGCCGCCACCCGGCTGATCAGGCCGAACGGCTCGCCGTCGAGCGATTTGAAGAAATCGTGAATGACTTCGTAACGGTATTCGCCGGTTCCGACTTGGGTCATGGCTGTTCCTCCTGTAGGGCGGATGAGCGAAGCGTCATCCGCCGATCTTGGTACCGATTTGGCGGAAGGTCCCCGGCTTTCGCCGGGGTTTTCCGCCCTACTTCTCTTACTGGCTTAGACGGGCTTGCCGCTGGCGTGCGACGAGTTGACGGTGAAGGTCCAGCCGTCGGGGCCGGGGACCTCGAACGAGTCGTGAATGCGGCCGCGCTTGATCGGCGTCGGCGACAACCCCTTCTCGGTATAGTCGTGGTGCGTGGCGTCGACATCGTCGACCATCAGATCAAACGGGGCGATGGCGCCTGGCGCCGGCGGCTCGGCTTTCCTGACGACGACATGGGTGCCGCCGCGCAGCTCAAGCACCGCCAGGTCCTCCATCGTGACGATCGGGCGCAGCCCGACCGTTTCGAGCCAGCGCGCCGCCTCGGCGACATCGACGCATGGCAGCCGCACATGACCGACCGCGACCGGCGGTCTTTGAGCGGTGGGTGACGGCATGGCTGTTCCTCCCGCGATTGAATCAACGGATGACGCTCCGCTTATCCGCCCTACATTCTCAATACGGCTCGCTGACGAAAATAAATGTCGTGCCGGTGACAATCGGGGCGCTGGCGCCGACAAAGGACACGTTGGCGTCCTTCACCTGGCGCGAGCCGGCGCGGCCCGAGGCCTGGAGCGCGCCCTCGATGATGTGCCAAAGGCCGTGGATGCGGCCGGTGCCAAGGCTGCCGCCAAACGTGTTGAGCGGCAAGTCGCCGTCCAACTCAATGCGGCCGTCCTGGATGAAGTCGAGCGCCTCGCCCTCCTTGCAGAAACCGTAGGATTCGAGACCGTAGATCACCGACGCCGAGAAACCGTCATAGATCTGGGCGACGTCCACATCCTTGGGGCCGAAGCCGGAGCGCTCCCAAGTCAGCTTCGCCGAGCTGCTGCCACCCTCCATGTAGCTCGACAGGCTGCCGATGCGGCCCGCGACCTCAAAATGCAGCCGCTGACCGTAGCCGGCGAGGTAGGCCGGGGTCGGTTTGAGGTCGCGCGCCCGGTCGGCGGTGGTCAACACGATCGCGACCGCGCCCTGCACCGGGATGTCGCAATCGAACAGGCAAAACGGGTACGCCACCATGCGCGAGGCGAAATAGTCCTCGCGCGTCAGCGGCGTGCCGTAGAAAAAAGCATGCGGGTTGTGCTGGGTGTGCTTGCGCTGAGTGACGGCGAGCGTCGCCATCTTGTCGCGGGTCTGGTTGTTCTTTTCGAGCCAGCGCGTATAGGCGACCGCCATGCCCTGCCCCGGCCCGCCAAACCCGTAGGGCGCGGTGAACTGGGTGGCGCCGGCCGCCATCCCGCTGGGCAGGTTCTGATAGGTGCCGCGCGGATTGTGCATTGCCCGCCACACCACCGCGTATTTGCACACCCCGGCGAGCAACGCGTTGACCGCCTGCTGCACCGCGCCGCCAATGTTGGTCGTGCCCACCTGGATGTGCCAGGTGAGGTTGGGCAGCTTCAGCATCGCCATCATGCAGTTGACCGAGACGATTGAGATGCCGTCGACCTCCGCGTGGCCAGTGGCCGGCAGCTCGGGATAGGTCGCCAACCCGTCGATGTCGGACATCCGCAGCCCGGAATCCGCGACCGCCTCCTTGACGGCGGTGAGGGCGTGGGCGGCGAGCGGAGTGTCGGCCAGGCGCGAGACCTTAGAAAAGCCCACGCCGCTGACGGCGATCTTGCAGCGGTTGTCCCACATGTCGCCGTTCCCCCTCACCCGGCCCGCGCGAGGCGGAACTGCGGCAGTGTGATGTCGTCGTTGAGTTTCTCGAAGATCACCTCGACGCGCCACCCGACCTTGGCCTCGGTGTACTCGGCATCCAGCAGATTGCCGGCCATCAGCGCGCCCGGCGCATCGTCGAGCTCGACGATGATGCTGGCGTAGGGCACCGCCGAGGCGAAGCGCTTGTCGCCGGTGTGATACATGATGGTGTAGGCGTAGATCGTACCGGCGCCGCGGACGGGCTCGAATTTGAGGTCGGTCGAGACGCATTGGGTGCAGGTCGCATAGGGCGGGTGCTGAAAATGCCCGCAGCTCTGGCAGCGCTGCAGCTCCAGAACCTCTCGTTTGGCCGCATCCCAGAACGGCTTTGTCCACTCGTTGGGCACGGGGATCGGCCGGGTCACCTGGCTCCAGTCGCTCATCCTGTTTACCCCGCGCCCCGATCCTCAACCGGGCAAGTGTAGACCAAGAACCGCAGGGAGCTGCAACACCACCCTCTCGAGATGCCATCACATCCGAGCGAACTTGGGCTTGGCGCCGTGCGCGTTCACGTTCGATTGAACAAAGCAACACCTCCCGTCGTATAATGTTGGCTCGATATGCGGCTCGTAGCGCTCCTTGTGCTGATCTTCGTCCTCGCCGGTTGCGCCGCCGGGGCGTCGACGACCGCTTGCCCCGACCCCGATCCCAATCCGATCGGCCCCTGCGCCACCTCGCACAGCCATACCGATTAGGGCCACTGACAAGCCGCACTCGCGCCGTCACCAGCGCCGCCTTGCCCTCTCAGCATCCGCCCGGCACTATCGTGGCGGACAGGGCACGGAGAGCGTCATGGCCAAGCGAGCGCCGTTCCTCAACACCGCATACAGCGCCTATCGCCACCGCGCGCGCCCGAAGGAAGACGAGGAGCTGACCCGGGTCGGGCCGGGGACGCCGTGCGGTGAGTATTTGCGCCGGTTCTGGCAGCCGGTGATCGTGGCGAGCGAATTGAGCGAGCTGCCGCGGCGGCTGCGCATC
>DATNJF010000339.1:0-5176 GCA_035604035.1 Allostellaceae bacterium
CCTGCCGCGACCGCAAGGGCATCGACACCTTCTTTCTCTACCCGCATGGCCGCATTTCCGAGGTGCAGCGGCGGCAAATGACGACGATCGAGGCGCCCAACACCCATGCCATCGCCATCGAAGGCACATTCGACGACTGCCAGGATCTGGTGAAGGCGCTGTTCGCCGACACCGTGCTGCGCCGCGAGTTGAACCTGTCGGCGATGAACTCAATCAACTTCGCCCGAATCGCCGCGCAGACCGTCTATTACGTCGCCGCTGCAATGGCCCTCGGCGCGCCCGAGCGACCCGTTTCCTTTGCCGTGCCGACCGGCAATTTCGGCAATATCTACGCCGCGCATCTGGCGCAGGCGATGGGGCTGCCGATCGAGCTTCTGGTGTTGGCGACTAACGCCAACGACATTCTGGCGCGCTATCTCGCCCACGGCGATATGAGTATCGCCGAGGTCAGCCCGAGCCTCAGCCCGAGCATGGATATCCAGGTGGCAAGCAATTTCGAGCGGCTGCTGTTCGAGCTGAAAGGCCGCAACGGCGCCGCGGTGGCGCAGGCGATTGCCACCTTCCGCCGCGACGGCGCGCTACCGCCGGACGACCAGGCTTGGCGCGCCGCATCCAAGCTCTTCGCTGGCTACCGGATCGACGATGCCGGCACGCTCACAGAGATCGGCGAGACCTACCGGCGTACCGGCATCCTCGTCGATCCGCACACCGCGATTGGCATCGCCGCCGCGCGGGCGCATCGCGAGGGAGATGCCCCGATTGTCGCGCTGGCGACCGCGCATCCCGCCAAGTTCGGCGACGCGGTCGAACGCGCCACCGGAGTGCGGCCACCGCTGCCGCCGGCGCTCGCCGAGATGATGGAGCGGCCGGAGCGGGTCACAATCCTGCCCAACGACATCGCCGCCGTGGCGCGCTTCGTCCGCGAACGGGCGCGGCGCCACCAGAGGGCAGCATGAGCGTCGGTCTCGCCACCCTCGACAACGGCCTGCGGATCGTCACCGACCGCGTCGACACGGTCGCCACGGTGTCGCTTGGCCTCTGGGTCGATGTCGGCACGCGGCACGAGCCGGCAGCGATCAACGGCGTCGCCCATTTCCTCGAGCACATGGCGTTCAAGGGCACCAAGCGCCGCTCCGCGCTCGCCATCGCCGAGGAGATCGAGGCGGTCGGCGGCCACCTCAACGCCTACACCTCGCGCGAGAGCACCGCCTTCTACGCCAAGGTGCTGAAGGAGGATATCGGTCTCGCGCTCGACATCCTCGCCGACATCCTCCAGCACTCGACCTTTGAGCCGGCGGAGCTCGAACGCGAGCGCACCGTGATCCTGCAGGAGATCGGCCAGGCCAACGACACGCCCGACGACATCATCTTCGACTATTTCCAAGAGCGCGCATTTCCCGATCAGGCGATGGGCCGGCCGGTGCTGGGCAGCCCCGAGATCATCAAAAACCTGTCGCGGGACTCGGTGGTCTCGTATCTGAAGGACCATTACGGCGCCAAGCGCATGGTGCTGTCGGCCGCCGGCAACCTCGACCATGACGCGTTTGTCGCGCTCACCGAAAAGCTGGTCTGCGACATTCCGGCCGAGCGCACGGTCGCCACCGAGACAGCGCGCTATGTCGGCGGCGATTTCCGGCTGGACCGCGACCTGGAGCAGCTGCACCTGGTGCTCGGCTTCCCGGGCCTCAAGCTCGATGACCCGGACTATTACGCCGCCGCGGTGCTCTCGACCGCGTTTGGTGGCGGCATGTCCTCGCGCCTCTTCCAGGAGGTGCGCGAGAAGCGCGGGCTCGTCTACGCGATCAGCTCCTTCGCCCATTCCTATCGCGACGGTGGCCTCTTCGGCGTCTATGCCGGCACCGGCGAGGACGAGGCGGCGGAGCTCCTGCCGGTGCTGTGCGACGAGGCGCGCAAGCTCGATGACGGCTTCGCGCCGGGGGAACTGGCCCGCGCCAAGGCGCAGATGAAGGCCGGGCTGTTGATGTCGCTCGAAAGCACCTCAGCGCGCTGCGAGCAGATGGCGCAACACATGCTGATCCACGGCACCCCGTTCGATCCCGCCGACATCGTCCGTCGCATCGACGCGGTCGACGATGCCGCGATCGGCCGCGTCGTCGCCGGCTGGCGCATCGCCTCGCCCACGCTGGTCGCGCTAGGACCGGCTGGCCGCCTCGAAGACTTCGCGCGCTTCGAAGCGCGGCTTAACGGCTGAAGGCGGGCAAGCCGATGGCGCCGCAACGCAAGACCTTCCCGCGACTGTTCGCGACCCGCACCGAGCCGCTGCGCCTTATCGGCGACAAGGTATTCGTGCGCCCCCCGGAACGCGGCGACTACGACGAGTGGGCGACGCTGCGGGCGCGCTCGCGAGATTTCCTGACGCCATGGGAGCCGACCTGGCCGCCCGACGCGCTGAGCCGCGCCAGCTTCCGCGCCCGCATCGCCCGCTACGCCGAGGATTGGCGCGGCGACCAAGGCTACAATTTCTTCATCTTCCGCGACGACGAGACCCTGGTCGGCGGGATCGGTCTCTCCAATGTCCGACGCGGCGTCGCCGAGACCGCTAGCCTCGGTTACTGGGTCGGCGAGCCGTTCGCGCGCCAGGGGTTCATGACCGCGGGGCTGCCGCTGGTGCTCGATTTTTCGTTCGGCCGGCTGCGCCTGCATCGGGTCGAAGCCGCGTGTTTGCCAACCAACGTACCGAGCCACGCGCTTTTAAAGCGCACCGGCTTTACCGAGGAAGGTTACGCGCGGCGCTATTTGCTGATCGACGGCAAGTGGCAGGACCATGTGCTGTTCGCCATCCTGCGCGAGGATTGGCGGGGCTAGCTCACTGATTCATTGCGAGTGACGCCCAGAACTGGGCCGCGGAGGCGCGGGGATCTCAACGCGCCACCGACAGGCAACTCCAATCACTCCAACTACAAATACGCACGGTGCCGTGTAGAGGATATGGGGATCGGTCGGCCAACCATTGACCAATTCAACGATTTCGAAGCCTCCTGCCAAAGCACCGAAAATCATCAGCCACATAAAAATTCGGAACTGGAGTGACATGGTAGCCACTCGCGATGAGGCCGGCACTTAAGCGTGTCCGGCGTCGGTCGACAGTTTTGACAGATCGATGCCGAGCTTGTTCAACGCGCGCTGCCATTTGCTGTCGTCGGAATCATCGAAGACCAGCCCGGCATCGGCGGCGACCGACAGCCAGCCATTGGCCTGGATCTCGGCGTCGAGCTGCCCCGGCGCCCAGCCGGCATAGCCGAGCGCGAGAAGGCTGCGTTGCGGCCCTTCGCCCTTACCGATCGCGCGCAGGATGTCGATCGTCGCGGTCATCGCGAAGTCGTCGGTGATGTCGAGCGTGGCTTCTTCGCGGTAGTCGGCGCTGTGCAGCACAAAGCCGCGGCCGGGATCGACCGGCCCGCCGAAATGCACCGGCTGTGGCCGGTTGGCGCGCACCGGCTCGATCTTCAGATGCGCGTAGAGCTCGTCGAGGGTTAAGGCGTCGATGGTCTTGTTGATGACGAGGCCCATCGCACCGGCCTCCTCGCTATAGGCGCACATATAAACGACCGAGCGCGCAAAGCGCGGGTCTTGCATCTGCGGCATCGCGACGAGAAGCTGGCCGGTCAGCGAGCTCACCACACCCCTCCCATTCCTCTACCGGCAAATATAGGGTCGCGAGCCCGATTGCGAGGACAAAAATACCCACTTTGGCGGATGCGCCGGCTGCGGTTTACGCGGCTCCCCGCGCTATGCTATCGCTCTAGCCCCCGTTTCGGCGCGGCGCGTCCAGCGCCCGCCGAGCCACAATTTAAGAGGGAATCCCCCGATGACGATCAAGGTTGGCGACAAGGTTCCCGCGGTCAATTTCCGCGTTCTCACCGCCGAAGGCCCGAAGGAGCTCACCAGCGACGAACTCTTCAAGGGTAAGAAGGTCGCGTTCTTCGCCGTGCCCGGCGCCTTCACCCCGACTTGCTCGCAGCGCCACCTGCCCGGCTATGTCGACAAGGCCGCCGCGTTGAAGGCCAAGGGCGTCGACACCATCGCCTGCATATCGGTCAACGACGCCTTCGTCATGGGCGCCTGGGGCAAGGACCAGAAGACCGAAGGCAAGGTGACGATGCTCGCCGACGGCAGCGGCGATTTCACCCGCGCGGTCGATCTCGAGCTCGACGCCACCCGCAACGGCCTCGGCAAGCGCTCGCAGCGCTATTCGATGCTGGTCGATAACGGCGTCGTCAAGGCGCTCCACGTCGAGGCCGCCGGCAAGTTCGAGGTCTCCGACGCCGACACGATGCTGAAGGACCTCTAGTCCTTCTGCCCCTCACCCCGACCCTCTCCCCGTAAACGGGGCGAGGGAGCGCGCCGGTATCCTGTCCCCTCGCCCCACGCGAGTGGGGAGAGGGAGGGACCCGCGCCGGAGGCGTGGGAGGGTGAGGGGCAGCTACCGCTCCACCGTCGCCTGGCTCCGAACCGGATCACCGTTGGCGACATTCTGCCGCTGGCGGTTGGGGATCGCGCCTTGACGCAAGCCGAGCGCGCCAGTTTCAGCACCGCCGTCCATCAAGCTCTACATAAGATCGCCAAGCGCGGGACTATCGAGCGCATCGTTTCGGGTGGCCGGACGATCCGCTGGCAAGTAACGGGTGGGGCATAACACCCCGCCCGCTTCCGCTGTATCCTGGGCGTTGCCACACGACCTAGGAGCGAAAAATGGTCAAAGCCATACCAATGAGGCTGGCAATCGATCATGGACGCAAGGTGCTCCGTATGCGCGTCCAAAATGCCGCCGGGAAACACGTTCAAGCGAACATGGATTTAGATCAAATTGCCGAGTTCATAACGATCCTTAGCCATTGCCAGCACGCGCTTGTCCTTTCCCAAGCGGGGCACATTGTCGATCTTCCACTTGATCCGCAAATCGCCTTCAAACCTCAAGCCGGAACAATGCTCCTAGGCGCTTACGAAGGTGCGGCCAAAATGACAGTGGGGGTTGATGACCTATTGGGAGCGGTGTCGCTTTTGATTTTATCTCCCTCGGGTCGTCTGTCGGGATTTCGTATAGCGCCGGAAATGGCCCGTGACCTTGGAAACGGTCTTGTTGAAGCGGCAGACAAGATTGTAGCGCTGACCAAGAAACAGTAGGCATAGGACAACGTCCTTTGCTCGGCTATAC
>DATNJF010000340.1:0-7245 GCA_035604035.1 Allostellaceae bacterium
CCGCGCACGCCGGGAATGCTCAAGATCGGGTCGATGCTGATGAACGGGTTCGACGGGCAGATCACGACCGCGCGCAGCTTGGGATCGGCCAGCGCGGCAAGAAAATCGGGATGCGGACGGGCAGTCTCGCTGCCGGCGAAATCGAGCCGCCGTACCCTGGGCTCACAGCGCAGCCGGACAAAATAATCCTGAAAGTCGAGCCAGCCTTGATCCGTGTCGAGCCGCGTGCGGACCCTGTCGTCGCTCATCGGTAGCAGCCGCGCGGCGACCCCAGAGCGGCAGCGGAAATCGTCGATGATCGCCGAGAGGCTTTCGCCGGCGGTCAGCCGCCGGCTGCGCTCGATATGGGTGGCGAGATCCCCGTCGCCGAGGCGGAACCAGCTCTCGCCGCCAAGCTTTTCGAGCGCGGTCATAAAGGTCCAGGTTTCGCCCTGCCGACCCCAGCCGAGTTCGGTATTCGATTGGCCTGACAGCGTGTAGAGCAGTGTATCGAGATCGGGTGATATCGATAGCCTTAGATGCTCGAAATCGTCCCCAGTGTTGGCGACGACGGTCAGCGTGTCCGGCGCCAAGATGCGATAAAGCCCGAGCGCTAGCTTGGCGCCGCCGACGCCACCCGACAGCGCCAGAACCGGCTGGCTCTCGCTCATCGAAACAGGTCGTGCTCCGGCGGACGCACCAGCGCGCCGGCATCGGCCTCCGGCGCGACCCAATGGAGGCCGCGCACCAGTACGATCGGCATCGCTTCGGCGGCCTGACCCATCACCAGTGACGCCGCGGCGGCGATCTCGTCGGCAAACCCGGTTTCGGTGACTTCGAGCGGGCGGCCGAACAGATCCGGATGACCGCGCCAATCGATGATCGACGGGAGGCCGGCGGACCCCAGGGCAATGCCAACCGTGCCGCGACGCCAGGGCCGGCCGAAACTGTCGCTGATGATCACGGCGACCGGCACGCCATAGGAGGCTACCAACTCCTCGCGCAGCGCTCGCGCCGAGGCGTCGGGATCAAGCGGCAGCAGCAAGACGCGTTCATGGCCCTCGCCGGGTGCGACATTGGAATGGTCGATCCCGGCATTGGCCATCACCCAGCCTCGCGTGTGCTCGGCGATGATCAAATTCGCCCGATGTCGGACGATCCGCTTCGACTCCGACAGGACGACCTCGACAAAGCGTGGGTCCTTGCCGGTCTGTTCCGCCAACTTTATCGCGCGGTCCGAGGGGGTGACGGTCGCGATATCGACGAAACGTCCCTCGGCTTTCGACACGATCTTTTGCGCGACGACAAGCACATCGTCCGCTTCGAGCGCCATGTCGGCATCGACCAGGGCGGACACGGTGAGGGCATGGAGATTGTCACCCGGCTTTACCATTGGCACGCCGTGTAATCCGATGATCTCCACCCGATCGGCCATGGCGAAGCGCGTCAGCCGAACGCTTTGCGCAGCCGCGGGAACACCTGCTCGGCGTAGAGCTTGATGAACCGCGCCTGGTCGGGTCCCGGGGCGTGGAAGACGAGATGAGTGAACCCGAGCTCGACATAGGGGCGGATGCGCTCGACCTGCTCGTCCGGGTCGCTCGAGACGATCCAGCGGCTGGCGGCGCGGTCGAGCGGCAGCGCGTCGGCGCGGCGCTCCATCTCCATCGGATCCTCTACCCCCATCTTCTCCTCGGGCGACAGCGCCAGCGCCGCCCAGTGGCGGGTC
Organism: Allostellaceae bacterium; assembly: GCA_035604035.1. GTDB lineage: Bacteria > Pseudomonadota > Alphaproteobacteria > ATCC43930 > CGMCC-115725 > DATARH01. Next base: position 1,706 of record DATNJF010000340.1, read on the forward strand.
AACTCCTTGGCCTGTTGGGCATCGGTGTCAAACGACACCTTGACCTCGATCATCTTCTCGATGGCGCTGCCGCTTCGACCAGATTTCTGTTGCCCTTCGGTGACCTTGTCGGTCAATTCCGTGTAGAGTTCCGGCTTCTTGCCGCTGGTGCAAATGAAGCCTTCGGCGATCTGTCCGGCCATTTGCGCGGCGAGCGGGCCCGAAGCGGCGATCCAGATCGGCACTTTGTGCTTGGGCTTGTCGTAAATCGTCGCGCTTTCGGTGCGGTAGAACTGGCCCTCGAAGCTGACCCGGTCCTGGGTCCATAGCGTGTTGATCAGCCTGACTGCTTCGCGCAGCCGGTCCCGCCGTTCCTTGGGCCCGGGCCATTGAATACCGGCCGACGGAACCTCGTTCAGCGACTCGCCGGTGCCAAGGCCGAGGACGACGCGGCCCGGGAACATCACGCCCATCGTGCCGAAGGCCTGCGCCACGATCGACGGGTGATAGCGGAAGGTCGGGGTCGCCACACTGGTGCCGATGACAACTCGCTTAGTGCTGGCGCCGAGCGCGCCGAGCCAGGCGAGCGAGTTCGGCGCGTGCCCGTCGGCGTGTTTCCAGGGCTGGAAGTGATCGCTGACAAAGACCGACTCGAACCCAGCCTCTTCGGCGAGCACCGAGAAATCGAGCAATTGGCGCGGCCCGAATTGCTCGGCCGACGCCTTGTATCCGAGCTTCAGCACGGCTTACTCCTATGAAAAAGATCAGACTTTTGCCAGCACGTCCTCGCGGAAGCGGTGCATATTGGCGAGCACCTCGCCGGCGTTGGCGCCATCAAAGCTGAAATCGACGGCGACGACGCCGAGGTCCTTGAACGCACGCAAATCGCCGACGATCGCACCGTTGCTGCCGGAAAAGAGGCGTCGGTCACCATTGTCGGCCTTTTCGGGGACCGCGGCGCCGCGCTGGCTCACACGATAGGCCAGCGCGATCTCCTGTGGGTTGCGGCCGGCATCGCGGCAATAGCGGTGCAGCCGCTCGATGCCGCCCTTGAACCGATCGAGCGTGTCGAGCCGGAACGCCGGGTTGGTGCCGATCGGATACCAGCCGTCTCCAAGCTTGGCGGTACGCCGCAACGCCGGGCCGCTTTCACCACCGACCCAGATCGGCACCCGCTTCTGCAGCGGTCGCGGCTGAAAGAAGATGTTCGAGAAGTTGACGTACTTGCCGCTGAACGACGGGTTCTCGTTGGTCCACAGCTCGCGGCAGGCGAGTAGGTATTCGTCGGTGACCGCGCCGCGCTCGGCGAACGGGTCGGTGCCGATTGCCTCGAATTCCTCGCGGCACCAGCCGGCGCCGATGCCAAGCACCAGCCGCCCTTCCGACAATACATCGATGGTCGCCAGGATTTTGGCGGTCAACACCGCGGGCCGGTGCGGCACCACCATGACCGAGGTGACGAGCCGCAGCTTCGAGGTCTTGGCGGCGACATAAGTGACCGCGGTCAGCTGCTCGTGGCGGTCGCCGCCGGCGCGACCGGGAAACTCGCCGGTATCGGAGTAGGGGTACTTGGCCTCCAGCTCGCGCGGGATCACCACGTGGTCGCTCAGAGTGCAGTAATCATAGCCGATCGCCTCGCCCTCGACCGTGATGCGCGCGAGGTCTTTCGGCCCCGACAACGGCCCACTCACCGGCGCCCCAAACCCGTATTCCATCGCACCCTCCGGTGAAATCTCTCTTGACGGCTAGCCTAGACCATTTCGGTGGACGATCAACGCTGGATCGGCGCTTGACGTCCTTCGCGCCGCGGCATTGGCTCTCGATGAGGAACGCTGCCGCAATGAGCGCGAGCCCACAGCACGTCCGTTCGGATCGAGCCGCCGGAGCCAGCCCCTCACCCACCCGCAGTCAACACTGCGGATATTATTCCTCCGCGATGACGAGGGAGGGTTGGGCAGGGAGCCGGCTCCGATCGCTCGGACGCCCGCAATTCTTATTCACTGCCTAGTCCCGGTTTGCCGGGCGTCTTTGCTTCCGTGCGCTGCTGGGCTTGTTATGTGGCTTGTGCCTCAACAGCGTTGCCGCGCCGATGTTCGTTGTTGTTTCGGTCGCGGACGACAGACGGCTCTTCTTCTTGGTTGCGCTTGTTTTATGCCCGCGCGCGGAAGGTCAGCTCGCTCGTCAAGCTCCGGTTTCAGCTTTCAATCAACGAGCGCTTGATACGGGATCGCAATACTACGATGTCAATATCCATTTCGTAATAATACTTTTAGACCCGTTACAGCTCGAGGACGCGGCGCAAGCCTTCCTCAACCGCACGCAAATCGGAGGTCGACAAGGTGCCGGCGGTACGGGTAAGGCGACTTTTGTCGACCGCGCGGGCCTGATCGCAGACCGCGACCCGCCGCTCACCCGCGGAGGGGGTTGCGACGACGATCGGCGGGCGCGGTTGCGGGCCGGTCGCCAGGGGCACTACGACGACCGTGCGGCGCGCCCGGTTCAGGGCGTCGGCGGTAACCACGACCGCTGGCCGCATTTTGCGGATTTCGCCATCCTCGACGATGTCGAAATCGACCCACCAGACCTCGCCGCGGCGGACATTCATCCCGTCCGAGGGAGGCGGCGCGGCCATCAGTCGCTCGCCCCACCGCCGGACGGCACAGCGACGCCGTCGGCGATCGTCGCCGGCTCCCATTCCACCATCTCCGCGGCGAGCGCTTCGTCCGCCTCGACCGATAGCGCCGCGAGATAAAGCGGATCGGTCTCGACCGCGCCGTCGGGCGGCAGAGCCTGCTCGAGAAGGTCCTGGATGAACTTGCTGCGCTGGCGCGCCGGAACCGCGCGCCTCAGGCGCCGAACCAGCTGATCTGGCAGATGCAGCAGGAGTTGCTGGGTTCCAGCCATGGGCCTTCCTATCGATATCGCCCAATCAATATCGCTAGGAAGATCATGCTTCAAGCCGTCATGCTGCGTGGTCCAGCTGCCGGATCACGCGGGGGAGAAGGAAAGCATTGATGAGCCGCACGGCTTCGTCGATAGCTTCCTCCTGCGAGGCGAAGTACATGGTCCTGCCGAAGCGTGGGATGTTGGCCACCCAGCCGCGCGTCTCCTGGATGAGAGAGAACTCGACGCCTTCATAAATCAGTGGGATGCCTGACATGAGGGCTCCTTTCGCAGCCTATGAGCACCCGCTAGTCGAGCCGCAGGTCTCGCATTTGAGGCAAGTACCGTTCCGCACCAGGGTGAAGTTGCCGCATTCGCCGCAGCTATCGCCCTCGTAACCCTTCATCCGCGCTTCGAGGATTTTCTCCAGGCGCGGGTCGGGAGCGAGCGTGGCGATCTCCAAGGTTTCGGTGGAGATGGCCAGCGCACCGCTGCTGAACAACGGCATCTCGGCTGGCTCGGCATCGGCGCGAGCGGTCGCGGCACCGCGTTTGCCACCATGCAATACGGTCAGCTTGTTGCGGACATAGCCGTTTGAGGTGACCTTTTGCATCATCGCCGCCACCTCGGCGCCGACCGATACGTCGTCGTCGATTTCGCGGAGGTTAGACTCGGCAACGACCCCCTTGCCGATCGTGTCAGGCATCAGGTCGGCCGGCTCGACATGGGCGAGGTCGTTGCGGTCGAGATAGGAGACCGCCAGCTCGCGGAAGATGTAGTCGAGGATCGACGTCGCCATCTTGATCGCGTCGTTGCCTTCGACGATCCCCGACGGCTCGAAGCGGGTAAAGGTGAACGCTTCGACGAACTCTTCGAGCGGCACGCCATACTGCAAGCCCAATGAAATCGCGATGGCGAAATTGTTCATCAGCGAGCGGAAGGCTGAGCCTTCCTTGTGCATGTCGATGAACAGCTCGGCGAGCTTGCCGTCGTCGTATTCGCCGGTGCGCAGATAGACCTTATGGCCGCCGACCATGGCTTTTTGCGTGTAGCCCTTGCGGCGATTGGCGAGACGGCGGCGCTCGGCGCGCGAGACAACACGCTCGATGATCCGCTCGACGATGCGCTCGGCTACCAGCGGTACCCGCTCGCCCAGCCCCCGTTCGTAAAGCTCGGCCGCCTTGTCCTCTGCCTCGTCATCGTCAGCGAACAGGTTCGAGGCCAATGGTTGCGACAATTTCGAGCCGTCGCGGTAGAGCGCGGTCGCCTTGAGGCCAAGACGCCAGGACAGCATGTACGCGTCCTTGCAATCCTCGACCGTCGCCGCGTTCTGCATGTTGATGGTCTTTGAGATCGCGCCGGTGATGAAGGGCTGCGCCGCCGCCATCATGAGAATGTGGCTGTCGACCGACAGGCAGCGCTTGCCGAGCCGGCCGCAGGGGTTTGCGCAGTCGAACACCGGCAGATGATCAGCCTTCAGCTGGGGCGCGCCTTCCAACGTCATCGCGCCGCAACAATAGGTGTTCGCCGCCTCGATATCGGCCTTGCTGAAGCCGAGCGCGGAAAGCAGATCGAAGCCGGGATCGGCCAGCGTCGCCGGGGCGACGCCGAGCTTCTCGGTGCAGAAGCTCTCGCCGAGCGTCCATTTGTTGAAGGCGAACTTAATATCGAACGCCGAGGCGAGGGCGCCCTCGATCGTGGTCAGGGACGCCACGTCAAAACCCTTTTCCGCCAGCGTCGCGTGGTTGATCCCCGGTGCGTCCTTGAGTGTGCCGCGGCCGAGCGCATAGCGCTCGATATCCGCGATCTGGTCCTGGCCATAGCCAAGGGTTGTGAGCGCGTCGGGCACCATGCGGTTGATGATCTTGAAATAGCCGCCGCCTGCCAGCTTCTTGAACTTGACCAGCGCGAAATCCGGCTCGATGCCGGTGGTGTCGCAATCCATCACCAGGCCGATCGTGCCGGTCGGCGCGATCACCGTGGTCTGGGCATTGCGAAAGCCGTGTTTCTCGCCTAGCGCCAACGCCGCGTCCCATGCCGCGGCCGCCGCTTCGCTGAGCGCGTCGTCGGGGCAATTGGCGGCGTCGAGCGCGACCGGGGGCACCGAAAGGTCCTCATATCCCTGGTTTTCGCCATGCGCGGCGCGGCGATGATTGCGGATCACCCGCAGCATCGCCTCGCGGTTCTTAGCGTAGTTGGAGAAGGGGCCGAGCTCGGCGGCCATCTCGGCCGAGGTCGCATAGGTGGTGCCGGTGAGCAGCGCCGTGATCGCGCCGGCGATCGCGCGGCCCTCGTCGCTGTCGTAAGGAATCCCCATCGACATCAGGAGGCCGCCGAGATTGGCGTAGCCGAGGCCAAGCGTGCGGTAGGCGTAGCTGAGCCGGGCGATCTCGCGCGACGGGAACTGCGCCATCATCACCGAGATTTCGAGAACGACAGTCCACAGTCGCGTCGCATGGCGGAAATCGCCGACCGCGAATCCATCCTCGCCGCGATAGGTCATCAGGTTGAGCGAGGCGAGGTTGCACGCCGTGTCGTCGAGGAACATGTACTCGGAACACGGGTTCGATGCGTTGATGCGTCCGCCCTCGGGACAGGTGTGCCACTCGTTGATCGTGGTGTCGAATTGCACGCCGGGATCGGCCGAGGCCCAGGCGGCAAAGGCGATGCGGTCCCAC
>DATNJF010000341.1:0-4218 GCA_035604035.1 Allostellaceae bacterium
CGCCATCGGCCTATTGGAGCTGCACTGCCCGCATCGCGGCACCTCGCTAGAGTATGGCCTCGTCGGCGAGCACGGCATCCGCTGCTGCTACCACGGCTGGTTGTTCGGCTGCGACGGGACGATCCTCGAAACCCCGGGCGAACCGGCCGACAGCACCCTAAAGGACCGCCTGTTCCACGGCGCCTATCCGGTGCGCGAGCACGAGGGGCTGGTCTTCGCCTATATGGGCCCGCCGGAGAACCGGCCCGATTTTCCGATCTTCGATACCTACGATTTGCCGGGCTATCGGCAGGTTGCGCGCGCCCCGACCCTGTGGGGTTGCAACTGGCTGCAGGTCAAGGAAAACGCCATGGACCCGGCGCACTTGCAATTCCTCCACACGCTGCCGGGCAGCGACGGGTTCACCGACGATTTCAAGATGCAGCCCGAATGGGACTGGATGGAGACGCCGGTCGGCATGGTCTATATCGACACGCGGCGGCAGGACGACCGAGTATGGGTGCGGGTCGCTGATTTCATCCTGCCGAACATCCACCAGTTCCCGCCCAACGCCGACCCGATGGCCCTCAGAAACTCGATCAGCCGGCCGCAGGCGACGACCTGGGCGGTGCCGCTCGACGACAACCATACGATGCAGATCGGCTATTACCGGGCACCCGAAGGCCGGGACATGCGGCGCGGCACCGGGTTTGGCCAAGACGACAGCCGCTCCTACGAGGAACGCCAGCGGGTGCCGGGCGACTGGGACGCGCAGGTCAGCATCCATGGCGGAATGTCGCGCCACGGACTCGAGCACCTGGCCTCGACCGACCGCGGCATCATCATGATGCGCAACATGATCCGCGCCGGCATCCGCACCGTGAAGAAGGGCGCAACGCTCGACCATCCGACGCTGCACAACGGTGCGGCGATCCCGACCTATAGCCACGACCGGGTGGTCAACGGCATCGCGCCGGCGGCGACACAAGAAGCCGACCGCAAGCTGATGCGCGAGGTGGCGCGCAATGTGGTCAAGCAATCGGTGAAGAGCGGCCTGGAAGTCGCCTGAGTCATTGCCTTCGCAGGGAGGAAGCGCGATGGAAAAGCGATTTGGCGTGGTGTCCGCCGACGGGCATTGCCGGCTACCGCATTTGCCCTTCGATCTATGGACGAAACGCCTGCCGCGGCAGCTTCAGGACGACGCGCCGCGGGTGGTGCAGCAACCCGACGGCACGCGGCAATGGGTCGTCGAGGGCCATCCGTGGAGCGGGGTCGGCTGGGCCGGCGTCGGGCGCGGCCCGGTCAATTGCTACACCCGCGCCGGTCTCGCGGAAGAGGCCGAGCCGGGCATCTTCCGCGCCGCCAGCGCCAAATACCGCTGCGAGGACATGGACCGCGACGGGGTCGACGCCGAGCTGGTCAACGGCCCCTATGAGCAGATCCACCAGATCAAGAACCCCGAGCTGCGCGCCGCCTGCGTGCGCGCGGTCAATGACTGGGCGCGCGAGCTTTACGAGGAGTCGGGCGGCCGCTTCATCATGCTGTTGCCGCTGCCGTGCATGACGCCAGAGGAGGCGACGGCGGAACTGCTGCGCGTCGCCGAATTCGGCCTGCCGACCGGGGTAATCTTCGACTGGGTCGGCGCCCCCGAGCCGGTGTTGCACCAGATGTGGGAGCCGGTCTGGGCCGCCGCCGCGGAGACCGGCATGCCGGTCAATCTCCACGCCAACCCAAGCGGCGGCTCGCGCCAGATCGGGGTTGGGGTCGCCGGGGCCGAGCCGCGCAACCAGCATCTGATGCGCGTCGCCAATTTCCCGATGGGCATGATGGCCGAGCTGATGAGCGCGGTGGTGTTCTCGGGCATTTGCGATCGCCACCCAGCGATCCGCTTCGTGCTTGAGGAGGCCGGGGTCGGCTGGGTCCCGTTCATGTTCTGGCGCTTCGACCGCGAGTACCATTTCGGCGGCCCGGAGACACGCGTGTTCAAGCCCGACATCCCGCTGTCGATGACGCCAAGCGAGGTGGTGCGGAAGCACGTCTTCTTCACCTTCGAGGTCGAAGAAGAGGGCGGCTTCCGGCGCGTGCCCGAGGTCGGCTTCGACAATTTCCTGTGGGCGAGCGACTTCCCCGGGCTCGATAGCCCGTGGCCACACTCGAAGGCGGAGGGCCACGCCCCGGTCGAAGCCGCGCTCGGCAAGCAGGCGCTCGACCGGCTCGTCTTCGAGAACTCCGTGCGCCTCTACAAGATACCGATTACCGCGGCGGCTTGAGCTGAGCTGCGGTTATGCCGGGATGCGCACCGGTAGCGACCGGATGCCGTGGATGAAGTTGGAGTAGGTGCGGCGCGCCGGCCCCATGACCTCGATGACGGGATAGCGCGGCAGGAGTTCCTCCCAGAGAATGCGGAGCTGCAGCTCGGCGAGCCGGTTGCCGACGCAACGGTGGATGCCGAAGCCGAACGACAAATGCTGGCGCGGCCGCGCCCGGTCGATGATGAAATTGTCGGGGTCCTCGATCGCCTCGGGATCGCGGTTGCCCGAGACGTACCACATCACCACCTTGTCGCCCTTTTTGATCTGCTTGCCGCCGATTTCGGAATCTTCCTTGGCGGTGCGCCGCATGTGGATAACCGGGGTCACGTAGCGGATGACCTCCGACACCATGCTTGGGATCAGCGACGGATCGTCGCGCAGCTTCTGGTATTCGCCGGGGTGCTCGTTGAGCGCCATTACCCCGCCGGTCATCGAGTTGCGTGTCGTGTCGTTGCCGCCAACGATCAGCAAGGACAACGTGCCCATGAACTCGCGGAACGGCATGTTCCGCGTCGCCTCGCCGTGCGCCAGCATCGACAATAGGTCGAATTTGGGCGGGAGCTGCGCCCGTTCGTTGAACAGCTTGCCGAGCGCCTCCGTCATCTTTGTCAGCTCGGCGAATTTCTCCTCCTCCGAGTGCACCGGCGACTCGGGCGAGCGGACGTTAGCGATCGCGACATCGGACCAGTAGGTCAGCTGGCGTCGGTCGTCCCAGGGATAGTCGAACAGGGTCGCGAGCATCATCGTCGTCAACTCAACGGAGACCTTGTCGACCCAGTCGAATGTCTCGCCGCGGGGCAATCCCTCGAGAACTTTGATCGTGCGCTCGCGGATCAGGCCTTCCATGTTGGCGAGGTTGCCGGGTGCGACGACGGGGCTGACCACCATGCGCTGCTCGTCGTGCTTGGGCGGATCCATGCGGATAAAGCTCGGCCGGTCCATGTCCTTGGGCTGATCCTCGACCGCGATGCCGCCCAGTTCCGAGGCCGAGGAATAGACCTGGTGATTGACCTCGACCTGCATGATGTCCTTGTACTTGGTCACCGACCAGTACGGGCCATAGAGGCTCTGTCGGCAGTAATGCACCGGGTCCTCGCGCCGCAGCCGGGCGAAATAGGGGTACCAGGTATCGTCCTGGTAGAGCTTGGGATCGCTGACGTCGATGTCGTCGAGCGCCACTTTATCGGCGTCGGCACGAACCGCGATGTCGTTCATTTGACCTGCCTCCCCTTCGGGTGACGCTAATGTTGTCCTTCGGGCATGCGCACGACCAGCCCATCCAGCGCGTCGCTGACCGCGATCTGACAGGAGAGCCGCGAATTGGGCTGAGCGAGCGCGGCAAAGCTGAGCATGCTGGCCTCCTGCGAGCCCGGCACCGGGGTGCCGGTCGCGTCGAGCCAGGCCGCGTCGACATAGACGTGGCAGGTGGCGCAGGCGCATTCGCCGCCGCAATCGGCGTCGATGCCGGGGATGTTGTTGTCGACCGCGCCGCGCATCACCGACAGCCCAACGGGCACCTCGACTTGGTGCTCGCGACCGCTATGCTCGATGTACGTGATCTTGGGCATCTGCCGAACCCAACCGGTTCGCCTCGGCCCAAGCTAGCACTTTTCTCGCAGCAAGGCCGACTGAATTAGCGATGCTCAGTCGGCATTCGCGACGCGTTGCTGGCGCCTATTCGAGGGTGATGCCGACGGCTTCCGGTCCCTTGCGGCCCTCGGCGATGTCGACCACCACCCGCTGACCCTCGGCCAGGTTGGTCAGCCCGGCCCGCTGCAAGGCGGAAGCATGGATGAACACGTCCTTGCCGCCGCCATCGCGCACGATAAAGCCAAACCCCTTGGTCGCGTTGTACCACTTGACCGTGCCACCTTCCTGCGAAGAGGCCACCAGCGGCGTCTGGTCATAGCCGCCGCCACCGCCCGGG
>DATNJF010000342.1:0-23619 GCA_035604035.1 Allostellaceae bacterium
GCGGCGCGGGCGAGCCTATCAATTCGACTTAAGATAGTCGAAGCAGTCCGTCGTCACTCGCTTATCCGACCGACGTTAGCGCGGCCGTGACGGATAGCTTTGAGCCGGTAGGCGAAATTCAAACTGAAACACTACCCGCAAGGCAGCTTATGGCACCTACTTCGTCGGGTCGTAGGGCTCGACCGCCGTCCCGGTCTTGTACTCGTCGGGAGTGAGGATGACCTCGGTCTTGGTGTCCTTGAAGTCGTCGATTGTATTGCCCTTGATCCCCTGCCACTGCACCTCGATCACGCGCGGCTTGGTCCACTCGCCATCGGGGCCAAAGGCAATGTCGCCGACGATCGTCTTGAACGTGTTCTTGTGCATGTAGTCGGCGACGACGTTCTGGTCGAGCGACTTGGTCGCCGCGATCGCATCGCCGAGGATTTCGAGATAGGCGTAGGCAAACGGCGGCAGGTACCAGCCGAGCGGATCGACCCCGGCCTCGCCGGCCTTGGCCTGATAGGTCTTGAGGAAATCGAGGATGCCGGGGAACTGCATCGTCTGCGACGGGATCCACCAGTCGTAATCGACGATGCCGTTGAGCTTGGGCCCGAATTGCAGCTTCACCGGGGTGAATTGCAGCCCGACCATGCCGCCGCCGAAGAACCGGGTCTTGAGCCCGGCCTCGGTCGCGGCGCGGAGCATGCCGATCGAGCCCGGCGGATAGGAGGCGACGAACACCATGTCCGGGCTGGTCGCCTGAATCGCATGGACGATCGGGGTAAAGTCGGGCGTCCCCGGCGGGTAGGTCTTGTCATAGACGATATCGAGCCCGTTATCCTTGGCGATGTCGTGGATGCCCTCGGAGGCATTCTTCGGGAATTCGGAATCCTCGGCGAGCAGCGCCAGCTTCTTCGGCTTGGGGTTGGCCGCCAGCGCGATCTTGAAGAACGGCTCGGCGAAGGAGTGTTTCGGATCGGGGCCGCTCGGCAGCATCGAGAAGTATTTCGGGTAGTGGAATTCGCTGTTCACCGCGAGGCCGAACAGCCCGAAGAACAGTTTGTCGTGCTGCATCGCGATCGGCATCGCCGGGGCGATCTGGTTGGTGCCATAGCCCGAAACGATGAAGTCAACCTTGTCGACGCTGATCAGCTTCTCGTAGAGCGCCGGTACGGTATCCGGTTTGCTCTGGTCGTCGAAGCAGGTGAGCTTGACCGGCCGGCCCAACAGCCCGCCCTTGGCATTGATCTCGTCCGTCCAGATCTGCATCGCCAACAGCGCGCCCTTGCCGCCGCCGGCGAGCCCGCCGGTCAGCGCCATGCCGCAACCGATCGTGATCGGCGGCTTGTCTTGCGCGAGCACGGCGGTCGATGCCGCCAGGCCGAAGACGAACGCCAGTGCCAGGAGCCAGGCCGGCCGCTTCCGGGTCATCGTTTCCCCCATGAGAACTTTCTTGCCTCTCGCGGCATCCTGGCACGGCGTCCGCGCAAAAACCAGCGCGCGCCGAGGCTTACTGCCGCAATAAATGCCGGGCGATGATGACCCGCATGATCTCGTTGGTGCCTTCGAGGATCTGGTGCACGCGCAAATCGCGCAGGTAGCGCTCGATCGGGAAATCCTTGAGGTAGCCGTAGCCGCCGTGCAGCTGCAGCGCCTCGTTCGCGACATGAAACCCGGCATCGGTGGCGAGACGCTTGGCCATCGCGCAGTGCAAGGTCGCCTGCGGGTCGCCCTTGTCGAGGCTCAATGCCGCGCGCCAGAGGAGAAGCCGCGCCGCCTCCAACTCGGTCGCCATGTCGGCGAGCTTGAATTGCAGCGCCTGGAAATCGGCGAGGCGCTGGCCGAACTGGCGCCGCTCCAGCATGTAATCGCGCGCCGCCTCGAACGAGGCGCGGGCGCCACCCAGCGAGCAGGCGCCGATATTGAGCCGGCCGCCGTCCAACCCCATCATCGCGATGGTGAACCCGTCGCCCTCCTTGCCGATGCGGTTGGCAACCGGCACGCGGCAATCCTCGAAGAGGACCGCGGCGGTCGGCTGCGAATGCCAGCCAAGCTTTTCCTCGTGCTTGCCAAACGAGAGGCCCTTCGCGCCCTTCTCGACGACGACGCAGGAGATGCCCTTCGGCCCGCTCTCGCCGGTGCGCACCATCGCGACGTAGATGTCGCTCGACCCGCCACCCGAGATGAACGCCTTCGACCCGTTCAGCACATAACCGTCGCCATCGCGCCGCGCGCTCGTGGCCAGCGCCGCCGCGTCCGAGCCGCTGTCCGGCTCGGTCAGGCAATAGCTGGCAAAATGCTCCATCGACATCAGCTTCGGCAGAAAGCGCGCGCGCTGATGCCGGTCGCCAAAATGGTCGATCACCCACGCCGCCATGTTGTGGATCGATAGGTACGCGGCGGTCGAGGCGCAGGCGGTTGCCAGTTCCTCGAAGATCAGCGCCGCGTCGAGCCGGGTCAGCGCGCTGCCGCCGAACTCCTCCTTGACGTAGATGCCAGCAAAGCCAAGCGCCGCCGCCGCGCGCAGCGCCGCGACCGGAAACTCCTCGCGCTTGTCCCAGCCCGGCGCGTGCGGCAGCCACTCGGTGCAGGCAAACTCGCGCGCCGTCTCCTGGAACGCGCGCTGCTCGTCGGAAAGGGAGAAGTCCATAACGAGAGATTACGCCGAAACTGGATGGCGATCATGCGTCCTTCGAGGCCTCGCTGGGCGAGGCACCTCAGGATGAAGCGGGCCTTTAATGCCACCAACAGACACTCCTCAGCCTGAGGAGGACGCGAAGCGGCCGTCTCGAAGGACGCAAGGACAAGTATGCAGTGATGCACCCCGACACAAAACCTTGTATATCTGACCGCTACGACAAACCATCTGTCGGGTTTTGGGGAAAGCCGGATGGAAGCAATTCTTGCGTCGGTGCTGCTGCTCGTCGGGCTGGGCGTGGGCGCCGGGATCGCGTGGTGGCTGCGCGGCCGCGAACTCGCCGCCGAGCGCGACGCGCATAGGGAGCGGCTCGCGACATTGACGACGGTCCACGGCGAGTTTGAGCAGACCATGAAGGGTCTCGCTGCCGACGCGTTGCAACAGAGCCAAGAATCGTTTCTCGGCCTCGCCAATGAGGTGTTCGACAAGCACCACAAGGGTGCTGCGGCGACCCTTGACCAGCGGCAGAAGGACATCGCGGCGCTGCTCGCGCCAATTGGCAAGACCTTGGACGACTATAAAGCCGGGCTCGCCGAGATCGAGAAGGCGCGCGCGGCGGCCTATGGCGGGCTATCGGAGGAGATGAAGGCGCTCGTCTTGATGCAGGCCGACGCCAGCGCGCAGACCCGCAAGTTGGTCAACGCGCTGCAGGCGGCGCCCAAGACCCGCGGTCGCTGGGGTGAGCACCAGCTCCACAATGTCATGGAGCTGTCGGGCATGTCGGCTCATGTCGATTTCCTGCCGGAACAGACTATCGACGGCGACGACGGCCGCCTGCGCCCCGACGTCATCATCCGCCTGCCCGGCGAGCGCCGCATCGTCGTCGACGCCAAGACCTCGATGGCCGCCTATCTCGACGCGATCGAGGCGGCCGACGACGACGCGCGGGAGGCGCATCTCGAGCTGCACGCGAAGCAATTTCGCACGCATATGCGGCTCCTCGCCGGCAAGGCGTATTGGGACGCGTTGCCCTGCACCCCCGATTTCGTCGCGATGTTCATACCAGGCGAAAATTTTTACGCGGCGGCGATCGAGCGCGACCCGCAACTCTTCGAGGACGCGATCGAGAACAAGGTGCTGATCGTGACGCCGACGACCCTGATAGCGCTGGCGAAGGCAATCGCCATCGGCTGGCGCCAGGAGAAGATCGCCGAGAACGCGCGACATATCGGCGACCTCGGCCGCGAGCTCTATCGCCGCCTGGCGACGATGGGAAGCCATGTCGCCGGGGTCGGCGCCGGGCTCGACGGCGCGGTCAAGCGCTACAACGATCTGGTCGGCAGCCTCGAAAGCCGGGTGATGCCGCAGGCGCGGCGCTTCAACGAGCTCGAGATCGAGGGTACCGGCGAGCCCCTCGCTGAACTGAAGCCGGTCGAGACCCAGACCCGGCTGCCACGCGCCGAAGCCGAAATCGGCGCGCGCGACGCCGAGATCATCGCCCTCGTCCCAACCGAGCGCACGCTGTCAGGCGAGTAGCGTCAACCGCGATTCGAGTTCACCCGCTGTTAACCAACAGGGTGCAAACATAGGGCACCCGTAAAGGTTGTCAGGCGCGAGATGAGTGATACGACCCTTTTTCTCGTTACCGGTGCGCTGATGCTCGCAGCGATCCTGATCCCCGTTCCGTCGCGGGGACGGACCGTGCTCTGGGTGCTGATGCTCAGCTTGATCGTGCTGATGTGGATCGGCGTCAGCATCGAGGGCTACGGCCCCCTCAACTAGGCGTCCGCCGCGAAATCAGGCGCTGCCGCCCTCGACCGGGTAGCCTTCCGCGCGCCAGCGCAACATGCCGCCATTGAGATTGGCGACATCGGTAAAACCGGCCTGCTGCAAGATCACCGTCGCCTGCGCCGAGCGGCTGCCGGCGCGGCATACGGCGACGATAGGCTGATCCTTCGCCAATTCCTCGGCGCGCGCGGCAAGTTCGCCCAAAGGGATCAGCACCGCGCCCTCGATATGACCGAGCGGCCCGCTGAATTCGTCCTCCTCGCGCACATCGAGGATCTGCACCGGACCCTGGTGCTCCTCCAGCCCGTGCGGGTCGATCTCCCAAACGCCGGCGAAGCTGTAGCGCAGATGCGCCCAGCTTGGATCGGCACCTGGACCGGTGGTATCAGCCTCCGGCCGGCCGCAGCGCAAATTGGCCGGCACCGCGACCTCGAGCAGCTTGGGATGCGCGAGGCGAAGGTTCTTCATGTAGCCGGCGAAGTCGCCGAGCGCGATGTCGCCGCCGAGCCTAGGGTTGTAGCGACGCTCCTCGCCGACGCTGGTCACCGTCAGGCCGCGGTAATCGTGCGCCGGGTAGAGGAGACAATCGTTGGGCAGCGCGAAAATCTGCTCGCGCACCGAGCGGTACATCGCCGCCGCGTCGCCCTCCTGGAAATCGGTGCGACCGCTGCCGCGGATCAGGAGACAATCGCCGGTGAACGCCATTGAGCTGTCGTCGAGCACATAGGTGAGACAGCCACCGGTATGGCCGGGAGTAGCGCGGACGAGGAGGCGCCGGCCGCCAAACGCGATGACGTCGTCCTGCACCAGATAGCGGTCGGCGCCCTGGGCGCCGGACGATTTCGCGAGCATGATCTTGCTGCCGGTGCGCTGCTTCATAAGCCAGGCCCCGGTGACGTGGTCGGCATGGACGTGGGTTTCGAGCGTCGCGATCAATTTGAGACCGAGCTCGTCGATCAGCGCGGCGTCGCGGCGCACCTGCTCGAAGACCGGGTCGATCAGTACCGCGGCGCGGCTCTCGCTATCACCGAGCAGATAGGTGTAGGTCGAGGATTGCGGATCGAACAGCTGGCGAAAGATCAGCATCGGTCCCCCCGAGCTGTGCCCTGATCCGATATGCTTCGACTCCGGGGCAGGAGGCAAGAGATGAGCGACATTGTCGTCACCGAATTGCGCGCGACGGACCGGCAGCCTTGGGGCCAGCTGTGGCGAGGCTATCTCGATTTCTATGAGACGAGCCTGCCGGAAGCGATCTACGACCTGACTTGGCAGCGGCTGATGGAGGCGAAAGCCCTCTACGGCTTCGGCGCGCGGCTCGGCGACGCAGAGGCGCCGCTGGTCGGCATCACTCACTATCTGTTCCACGACCACGCCTAGTCGCCAAAGCAGGTGTGCTATCTGCAGGATCTGTTCGTCGATGCCAGTGTGCGCGGCGCGGGCGCCGGCCGGGCGCTGATCGAGCGGGTCGGCCAGGTCGCGCGGGAGCGCGATTGCCTGCGCCTCTATTGGACGACCAAGGAGGACAACGCCACCGCGCGGCGGCTCTACGACCGGCTGGCGAAGTTCACCGGCTTTATCCGCTACGATTACGCGCTCGGCTGACGCATCCCCTTGCGGGCGGCGCGGAGCGGCCATGATGGCCGTGCCGGCCGGTTACCTCAATCGAGATGCATCCAGCGGCGGGCCAACAGCCTATGATGCTAATGGGCGGCCACGCAGCGATTCTCCAGCGGGATAAATACCTGGCCCTGCGGACAGCGGTTCTCCGGCCCCGCCGCGACACAGCGACGCTCCCGCTCGTCGAATTGCTGGCCTTGCGGACAGCGGTTCTCCGGCGCCGCCGCGACGCAGCGGTTTTCCCGCGCGTCGAATTGCTGACCCTCCGGGCAACGGTTTTCTGGACCCGCCGCGACGCAGCGGTTTTCCCGCGCGTCGAATTGCTGGCCTTGCGGGCAACGGTTTTCCGGACCCGCCGTGACGCAGCGGTTTTCCCGCGCGTCGAATTGCTGGCCTTGCGGGCAATGCCCTGCCGGTTCTGCATTGACGCAACGGCCTTCGATTAGAGCGAATACCTGGCCGGGCGGGCAAATCGTTTGCGCCGTCGCCGGTTGCATCGTCAGCGCTGCCCCAGCCGTGCAAAGGCCGAAGCCGATGAAAAACCAAAGTGTTGCTAGTTTTCGAGCCATAACGCCCCTCCCCTGGACCCGGTTTTGGTGATCAACCACCGGTATGGGACAGCCGGCAGGAATCGGTTCACGCGGCACTATGGGACAACGGCACTCCGCAAGTAAAATGCCGTAACCAAAAAAATTTCGCCATCCCCCGCCTTTTCCGGAACCGGGAACGGCTGAGCCGGGACGCGTCACGGCGGCGCGTTGTTTCGCCGGCCGCGCGACCTTATCTTACCCAGGCTGCGCCCGTGTCGAGAGGGGTAACCCGATCGTGACCCAGTCTTACCTGCCGCCGCTGCCGCCCTACCCGACCTCACGCCTGCGGCGCAACCGCCGCGATGTGTGGTCGAGAAAGCTCGTTGCCGAGAACACGCTCTCCTCCGCCGACCTGATCTGGCCGGTGTTTGTCCATGACGAAGCAAAGCGCGCCCCGGTCGAGACGATGCCGGGCGCATTCCGGTTGTCGATCGCGGCGCTGGTCGACGCCGCCGGCGAGGCCTCGTCGCTCGGCATCCCGACGATCGCCGTCTTCCCCGCGGTCGACCCGGCGCTGAAAGACCCCGACGGCAGCGAGGCGGTCAACCCCAACAACCTGATCTGCCGCGCGGTTTCGGCGCTGAAGCAAGCGGTGCCGGAGATGGGCGTCTTGTGCGACGTGGCGCTCGACCCGTTCACCTCGCACGGCCATGACGGGGTCATCCGCGACGGCTATGTCGCCAATGACGAGACTGTGGCGATCCTGCAGCGGCAAGCGATCGTCCAGGCCGAGGCGGGCTGCGACATCATCGCGCCCAGCGACATGATGGACGGGCGGGTCGGCGCGGTCCGCCGCGCGCTCGACGAGGCCGGGTTCGACCGGGTGCGGATCATGTCCTACGCGGCCAAATACGCCTCGTGCTTCTTTGCGCCGTTTCGCGACGCGATCGGCTCGGCGAGTTCGCTCGGCAGCGCCGACAAGCGCACCTACCAGATGGACCCGGCGAACGGCGACGAGGCTCTCCGCGAGGTCGCGCTCGACATCGCCGAGGGCGCCGACATGGTCATGGTCAAGCCGGGCCTCCCCTATCTCGACGTGGTTCGCCGGGTGAAGGAGGCGTTCCGCATGCCGACCTTTGCCTATCAGGTCAGCGGCGAATATTCGATGATCCAGGCCGCCGCCGAGAGGGGCTGGCTCGACGGCGAACGGGCGATGATGGAGAGCCTCTTGTGCTTTAAGCGCGCCGGGGCCGACGGGGTGCTGACCTACTTCGCGGTCGAAGCGGCGAAACGGCTTAAGGCCGGTTAGGTATGACGGCCTGGTTCACCCGTCGTCGCGCAAGATCACCCCGGCAAAATGCAACGAGCCGCAGATCAGTACTCGACCGGCTTTGTCCGCGGTCTTGATGTCGGCGAGGGCGGCGTTGACGGTCTCCGCTTCCTTCGCCGCGATCCCAGCCGTTCGCGCCGTTGCCGCGATCGCGGCGGCCGGCAGGGGGTTTTCCTCGCCAGGAATGGTCACGGCGTGGAGGCTCCGCGTGAACTTGGCGAGGGGCCGGAGAAAGCCGCCGGCATCCTTGGTGTTGAGCATGCCGACGACGAGATCGAGCGGGCGGTCACGCCAGCCTGAGGCGACCGCGGCCAACACTTCGCCCGCCGCCGGATTGTGCCCGCCGTCGAGCCAGAGTTCCCAGCCCGGCATCATCTCGACCAGCGGCCCGCGGCGCAGGAGCTGCAGCCGCGCGGGCCAGTCGATATTGCGCAGGCCCTCCGCGATGGCAGCTTGCGTCAGGCTGGCGCCAGTGAGCTGCTCAAGGCAAGCAATCGCGACGCCGGAATTGGCGATCTGGTGCGCACCGGGCAACGACGGCAGCGGCAGGTCCACGGTCCATCGCTCACCCTCGTAGCGCATACCCGCGCCGATGGCATCGCAGCGCCACTCCTGCCGCCACCGGCAGATCGGCGCGCCGATCTCAGCAGCGCGCGTCTCGATGACCGCTTCCGCTTCGTCGCCCTGCGGCCCGACCACTACCGGCACGCCCGGTTTGATGATGCCGGCCTTCTCGCCGGCGATCGCGGCGATCGTCGGACCGAGGAACGCCTGATGGTCGAGCGAGACGGGGGTGATCGCGGTCACCGCTGGGTGGCGGATCACATTGGTCGTGTCGAGCCGTCCACCCAGACCGACCTCGAGCAGCGCGAAATCCGCCGGTACCCGGGAAAACGCCAAGAACGCCACGGCTGTGACGAGCTCGAAGAAGGTGATCGTACCGCCGGCGTTGGCGCGCTCGCATTCTTCGAGGCCCGCGGCTAGCGCGTCGTCATCGATCAGTTCACCGGCGACGCGGATGCGCTCGCTGAAGCGCACCAGATGCGGTGAGGTATAGGTGTGCACCCGATACCCGGCAGCTTCGAGGCAGGCGCGCAGAGTCGCGACGGTCGAGCCCTTGCCGTTGGTGCCAGCGACATGGATCACCGGAGGTAGCGTGTCTTGCGGGTTGCCAAGGAGCGCCAGCATCCGCTCGATGCGGTCGAGCGATAGCGTGCTGCCGTCGATGGTATCGATCCGCTTCGGATGCAGTCCCCCGAGCCGGGCGAGAACGGCTTCGACGCGCGCGTTCACGCCGGGCTGGCCGGCAGCGCCGGCACCGGGAGCGGCTCGCGCAGCAGCTTCAGAATGCGGGCCAGGGTCGCCGGCAGCTCGGCGCGCTTCACGACCATGTCGACCATGCCGTGCTCATGGAGATATTCGGCGCGCTGGAAGCCTTCGGGCAGCTTCTCGCGGATCGTCTCCTCAATGACCCGCGCACCGGCAAAGCCGACGACCGCGCCCGGCTCGGCGATGGCGATATCGCCGATCGCCGCGAACGAGGCCGCGACCCCGCCGGTGGTTGGGTCGGTCATCACAACGATGTAGGGCAGCCGCGCCTCCTTGACCAAATCCGCGGCGATGATCGTGCGCGGCATCTGCATCAGCGACAGGATGCCCTCCTGCATGCGCGCACCGCCCGAGGCGGGGATGACGATGAGCGCCGCGTGTTGCTCGACCGCGAGCCGCGCCGCCGCGACCAGCGCCTCGCCGACCGCGATCCCCATCGAGCCGCCCATAAAGGCGAAGTCGAACGCGGCGATCACCGCTTGGATACCGCCGATGCGGCCGCGCGCCACTGCGACCGCCTCGCTGCCGGCGCCGGAAGCGGCGTGTGCCTCGCGCAGCCGCTCGGTGTAGCGCTTGCGGTCGCGGAAGCGGAGCGGGTCGACCGGAGTCTTCGGCAGCTCGACGGTCTCAAACGCGGCGCCGTCGAACAGCATTTTGAAACGGTCGCCGCTGCCGATACGGAAATGATGGCCGCAATGCCGGCAGACCATCAGATCGGTCACGAGATCGCGCAGAAACAGGGTCTGCTCGCAGCCGGGGCACTGCTTCCACAGATTGTCCGGCACCTCCTTGCGCCGGACCACCGCGCGGATTTTTGGCAGGACGAAATTGGTGAGCCAGCTCATGGCGAGGACCTGCCACCTTCGCAGGTTTCCAAAAAAGCGTAACCCAGCGGAGAAAGGATAAGCGCCCGAATATGGACTGTGACAGGCCGAACGCCCGCTCTTTGAACATCAAAATTGAAATTCTTGGCGATCAACAGACGCAATTGGCATAGATTAAAGATATCAAACAATTCACCTCCTAGTTCGAGAAAATCATTGGGATTTTCAAAGCTGTCTGAATCAGGTTGTTTTGTACCTACTCCTTGACTCACGATGAGACCCGGAATTTTTCTTTCTTTCCACCATTCGGTTAAGGCAATAAAAGAGTCTGATGTCCGGCTATCAGAAGTTTTACCATAAATCTGCCGAACGAGTTCTCGAAGCTCCCTTCTGATCTCATCTAGCCCTCGGTCAAAATTCAGAGGCTCTGCCCACAAGTGCCGCCTGGATACATCCAGGGTCCGATACATGTTTTGCAGGAGAACCGCCTGCGGCTGATTTAAGTGATACAGAATATCAAAAAATACCCGATGTTTGGCTTCCGTCTTCTTGGACGCATCCACTAGTAAGTTCGCCCAAAATCCAATTAGACCGTCACTATCTTCAGATAGTGACGCTTTTTCTATAAAGGGAACTAAGAAATTATACGGCATTTCAGTTGATTCTATATTGCGGTCTTTCGCGTACTTTTCAGCTCTCTGCACTATCTTAACGGCAAGACGCCATCGATACAGACGCACTTGGTCTGCGATGAGCTTCCCTGTCTCCTTCGCAGCAGGTCCCAGGAATTCGTAGAGGACGCGAGCAAGCGCTTTGCGTTCGTCTGTCGGCGCGAGTTCCTCATCGCCTTTCATAGATCGCCGCCACAAGAGGAATAGCTTTGATCATGCGCGCGCGCCGCGTATGCCCTTGGCGAGCGCAGCGATATCGCCGAGCACCGCATCGGCGAGGCCGGGCTTGGCCTTGCCGCTGGGATCGAGGTTTTGCGCCAGCCGGTCAACCAGCGCCGAGCCGACCACCGCCGCGTCGGCGGCGCGGGCGACCTCGGCAGCCTGCTCGGGGGTCTTTATCCCGAAGCCAACCGCGACCGGCAGGCCGGTGAAGCGGCGGATGCGAGCGACCGCCTCGCGCACCGCCGCGGTATCGGCGGAGCGGGTGCCGGTGATGCCGGCGATCGCGACGTAATAGAGAAAACCGCTGGCGCGATCTACGATGACCGGCAGGCGGTGCTCATCGCTGGTGGGGGTGGCGAGACGCACCAAGTCGAGCCCCGCCCGGTGCGCCGGCTCGGCCAGCTCGGGGTCTTCCTCGGGCGGCAGATCGACGATGATGAGGCCATCGACCCCGGCCACCGCGGCGTCCCGGCAAAACGCCTCGGCGCCGTAGCGGTAGATCGGGTTGTAATAACCCATCAGCACATAGGGCGTATCCGGATCGCGGGCGCGCAGATGTCTCACCAGCGCCAGCGTCTTCCTGAGGGTCATCCCGGATTTGAGCGCCCGCATCCCGGCCGCCTGGATCAGCGGCCCGTCGGCCATCGGGTCGGAGAACGGCATGCCGATCTCGATGAGGTCGGCCCCGGCGGCGGCGACGCCTTCGAACAGCCGGGTCGAGGTGTCGAGATCGGGGTCGCCGGCGGTGAGGTAGGCGACAAGCCCGGCGCGTCCTTCGGCCTTGAGCGCGGCGAAGCGCTTCTCGATGCGGCTCAAAGCTTCACACCGAGATGCTCGGCGACGGCGAAGATGTCCTTGTCGCCGCGGCCGCACATGTTCATCACGAGGAGATGGTCGCGCGGCAGGGTCGGCGCGATCTTGGCGACATGGGCCAGCGCATGCGCCGGCTCGAGCGCCGGGATGATGCCCTCGAGGCGGCTGCACAGCTGAAACGCCTCGAGCGCTTCCTTGTCGGTGATCGAGACGTACTCGACCCGGCCGAGATCGTGCAGCCAGGAATGCTCCGGGCCGATGCCGGGGTAATCGAGCCCGGCCGAGATCGAATGCGCGTCCTTGATCTGGCCGTCATCGTCCTGCAATAAATAGGTGCGGTTGCCATGCAGCACGCCCGGCAGCCCGCCATTGAGCGAGGCGGCGTGAAGCCCGGTCTCGACCCCGCTGCCGCCGGCCTCGACCCCGATCATCCGGACGGAAGGATCGTCGAGGAACGGGTGGAAGAGGCCCATCGCGTTCGAGCCGCCGCCGATGCAGGCGACGAGGCTGTCGGGCAGCTGCCCCTCGGCTTCTTGGAGCTGCACGCGGGTTTCGTCGCCGATCACGCATTGGAAGTCGCGCACCATCGCCGGATAGGGGTGCGGGCCGGCGACCGTGCCGATCACGTAGAACGTGTCCTCGACATGGGCGACCCAGTCCCGCAGCGCCTCGTTGAGCGCGTCCTTGAGCGTGGCGGTGCCGGAATGCACCGGCACGACCTCGGCGCCCAGCAGCTTCATGCGGAAGAGGTTGGGCTTCTGCCGCTCGATATCGGTCGAACCCATGTAGACGATGCAGGGCAGGTTGAAGAGCGCGCAGGCGGTGGCGGTGGCGACTCCGTGCTGACCGGCACCGGTCTCCGCGATGATCCGGGTCTTGCCCATGCGCCGCGCTAGCAGCACCTGGCCCATCACGTTATTGATCTTGTGCGCGCCGGTGTGATTGAGCTCCTCTCGCTTCATGTAAATCTTGGCGCCGCCGAAATGGCGGGTCAGGCGCTCGGCGAAGAACAGCGGGCTCGGCCGGCCGACATAATGCTTCAGGTAGTAATCGAGCTCGGCCTTGAAGGAGGGATCGGCCTTGGCCGCGTTGTAGGCGGCCTCGACCGCGAGCACGAGCGGCATCAAGGTCTCGGCGACATAGCGACCGCCGTAGAGGCCGAAATGGCCATGCTCGTCCGGGCCGGCGCGGAAGGTGTTCGGTGTCTGCATCGGCCTGCCTATAGTCCGCGCGCGACCTCAAGGAAAGCGCGGATCTTATCCGGGTCCTTGTCACCGGGGCGGCGTTCCACGCCCGAAGAGACATCGACCGCCTTGGCGCCGGAAATGCGCACCGCCTCGGGCAAGAGCGCGGCGGTAAGCCCGCCCGACAGCATCCACGGCAGCCGCCACTTGCGTCCGGCGATGAGCTGCCAGTCGAAGACGAGCCCATTGCCACCGGGTAGCGCGTCGGCGCGTCGCGGCGGCTTGGCGTCGAACAGCAACATGTCGGCGGCGTCTTCGTAGCGCGAGGCGGCGGCGACATCCTCAAGCCCGGCGACCGAGATCGCCTTCATCACTTTGCGGCCGAAACGACGCTTGACCTCGGCGACGCGTTCCGGGGTTTCGGCGCCGTGGAATTGCAGGATGTCGAGCGGCGCAGCCGCCAACACGGCCTCGATCGCCGCGTCGTCGGCGTCGACGAACATCCCGACACGCTGTACGCCGGCCGAAACCGCAGCGCACAACGCGCCGGCGCGCCCCGGGGTCACCGCACGCGGGCTCGGCGGATAGAAGACGAACCCGACATACGCGGCGCCACCGGCGACCGCCGCCTCCACCGCCGCCTCGCTCGACAAGCCGCAGATTTTCGCCACGACGCTCATGGTGGGGCCGCGGTAAGCGCAATCCGGCTGGCGGCGCGGTGGGTGCGCTCCGTTTCGATCTCGCGTTCGAGCATGGCGATGCGCTCGCGGCTGCGACGCGCCTCGCGCCGCCAACGCCAACCGCCGATCCAGCCCGTGAGCTCACCGATGACAAAGCCGACGAGCAACGTGGCGAGCAGCACCAGATAGAGCGGCAACTCGATCAGCGCCGACAGCGGCCACAATGCGACCGACACAGTCTCGCGGTTCGAGATGGCGAACAGGATCAGCACCACCGCGACCAGCGCGAGCACGATCCACCACAGCAACTTCATTCGAGCGCCCTCGCGCTAAGACCTCAGTAGCAGACGATCATATTTAGTCGTCATTCCCGCGAAAGCGGGAATCCAGGGCAACGGCTAGATCGATTGCCCCTGGGCCCCCGCCTTCGCGGGGGTGACGATTTGATAAGGGCCCTTCTAAAGAGCCCGGCGCCCTAATGGTTTAGCCGGTCGCGCAGCTGCTTGCCGGTCTTGAAGAACGGGATGTGCTTCTCGCTGACATTGACGCTGTCGCCGGTGCGGGGGTTGCGCCCGACGCGGGCGTCGCGCCGTTTGACCGAAAACGCGCCAAAGCCGCGCAACTCGACCCGGTCGCCACGCGAGAGGGCCGCGGCGATCTCGTCGAATATCGCGGTGACAATGATCTCGACATCGCGCTGGTAGAGATGCGGATTGTTTTCCGCAAGTCGCTGGATGAGCTCCGACTTTGTCATCGCGTTGGCATCTCCGCTGGGGGAGGCGGCTGCGCTACGGTGCCAAAGCCCGGGGCAAGCGTCAAGACAAGCTCCGGCCAACTCCTTGGGATTAGGGAAGGATCAGCTCTTTTCCTCAGTATCGACATCGGTATCGGCCTCACCGCGCTGCCGGCGGATCGCCGCGCCGAGGATATCGCCGAGGCTGGCGCCGGAGTCGGACGAGCCGAACTCGGCCATCGCCTTCTTCTCCTCGTCAACCTCGCGCGCCTTGATCGACAGCGTCACCTTGCGGGTGGCCTTGTCGAGCTGGGTGATCTTGGCGTCGATCCGCTCGCCGACCGCGAAACGGTCAGGGCGCTGCTCGCTGCGGTCGCGCGACAGCTCGGATTTGCGGATGAAGCCGGGCATGCCGTCGGGCAGCGCGACCTCGATTCCAGTGTCGGATGTGCCGGTGATCGTCGCGGTGACGACGTCGCCCTTCTTGATCTTGGACATCCCGGCCTCGAACGGGTCGGCCTGGAGCTGCTTGATGCCGAGCGAAATGCGCTCCTTCTCGACATCGACGTCGAGCACCTTGACCTTGATCATCTGGCCCTTGCGATAGTCCTGCATCGCCTCTTCGCCTGGCTTGTTCCAGTCGATGTCGGAGAGGTGGACCATGCCGTCGATCTCGCCGGGCAGGCCGACAAACAGGCCGAACTCGGTGGTGTTGCGAACCTCGCCCTCGATCTCGCTGCCGGCCGGGTGCTCTTCGAGGAAGGCCTCCCACGGGTTGGCAAGGGTCTGCTTGAGGCCGAGGCTGATGCGCCGCTTCTGCGGGTCGACATCGAGCACCATGACCTCGACCTCCTGGCTGGTCGAGACGATCTTGCCGGGATGCACGTTCTTCTTGGTCCAGCTCATCTCGGAGACATGGACCAGGCCCTCGACCCCCGGCTCCAGTTCGACAAAGGCGCCGTAGTCGGTGATGTTGGTGACGCGGCCGGTGAACTTGGCGTTGGCCGGGTACTTGAACTCGACGCCCTCCCACGGATCGGCCTCGAGCTGCTTCATGCCCAGCGAGATACGCTGCGTCTCGGGGTTGAAGCGGATCACCTGGACCTGGACGTTCTGGCCGATGTTGAGCGCCTCGGACGGGTGGTTGATGCGCCGCCAGGCGATGTCGGTGACGTGCAAGAGGCCATCGACGCCGCCGAGATCGACGAAGGCGCCGTAATCGGTGATGTTCTTGACGACGCCGGCGAGGATCTGGCCCTCCTTGAGGCTCGCCACCAATTCCGAGCGCTGCTCGGCGCGGCTCTCTTCGAGCACGGCGCGGCGCGACACGACGATGTTGCCGCGCGAGCGGTCCATCTTGAGGATCTGGAACGGCTGCGGCGAGCCGAGGAGCGGGGCGATGTCGCGCACCGGGCGGATATCGACCTGGCTGCCGGGCAGGAACGCGACGGCGCCGGACAGGTCGACGGTGAACCCGCCCTTGACCCGGCCGAAGATGGTCCCGGTGACGCGCTCATTGGCCTGGAAATTCTTTTCGAGCAGGGTCCAGGCCTCCTCGCGCCGCGCCTTCTCGCGCGACAGCGAGGCTTCGCCGTTCTTGTCCTCCATCCGCTCGAGGAAAACCTCGACCGTGTCGCCGACATGGATGTCGGGCGGCAGGCCGCCGTTGGAAAATTCCTTGAGCGCCACCCGCCCTTCCGACTTAAGGCCGACATCGATGAGCGCGGCATCGTTCTCGATCGAGATCACGCGGCCTTTGACAACCGTGCCCTCGAGACCATTGGAGACGCCCATCGTCTCGTCGAGCAGCGCGGCAAAGCTTTCCTTGGGGGCGGTAGTGGGTTCAGCGACAGCCATTCCTTGTCCTCGATCCACTTGGGATGCGGCGCCGCCAGGATCAAAGCGGAGCAGGCAGCCAGCGTTGAGAGTCGGGCGCGGCCGCATGGACCCGGTACTGCAGGGTGCGAAAGGGAGGTTCCCGTCAGCGACGGGCGAGAGAGCGCGCGATGAGGTCGGAGGCCTGCTCGAACACCAGGTCGGGGTCGAGCAATGTCGTATCGATGGTCATAGCATCGGGTGCGGCGCTGAGCGGCGCGACCCGACGCTCGCTATCGCGCGCGTCGCGTTCCTTCATGCCCTGCAGAACTGTGCCGTATATAGCTTCCGCGCCGCTCTCCCGCAACTCCTTGAACCGGCGCTGGGCGCGGGACTCGGCGCTGGCGGTGATGAAAAGCTTCACCGTTGCGTCCGGGCAGACCACCGTGCCGATGTCGCGGCCGTCAAGCACCGCTCCTTTTGCGGAGCCCGGCGGCTGGCGCGCGAAGGTGCGTTGCGCCTCGAGCAGCGCCGTACGCACCGCCGGGATCGCGGCGACGATTGAGGCGGTGTCGGCGACCTCGTCGCCGCGTAGCCGCGGATCGGCGAGACGCGACAGATCGAGGTTTCGCGCCGCCTTTTCCGAGGTTGCGGCATCGTAGGGATCGCCGCCGGCGTCGAGCACCGCCAGCGCGACGGCGCGGTAGAGCTTGCCAGTGTCGAGATGGGCGAAGCCGAAATGCCGGGCGATCCGGCGGGCCAATGTGCCCTTGCCCGAGGCAGCGGGCCCGTCGATGGCGACAACGATCGGAGCGCCGCTCACCCGATCTCCGCGAACCCGGCGCCGAGCTGGTTCATCAGCGGCTCGAAACCCGGAAAGCTGGTGGCGATCGTGCGCGCATCGTCGAGTTGGATTGGGGCCTTGCTCGCCAGGCCCATCACCGCGAAGGCCATCGCGATGCGGTGGTCGAGCCGGGTCTGGATCAGCGCGCCGCCGGCTGGCGGGCCGCCATTGCCCTCGACGATCAGGTCGTCGCCCTCGACGGACACCTTGACGCCGCAGCTTGCGAGGCCGGTCGCGGTGCCGCTCAGCCGGTCGCTCTCCTTGACCCGGAGCTCGGTGAGGCCGCGCATCACCGTGCGGCCCTTGGCGAAGGACGCCGCAACCGCGAGGATCGGGTATTCGTCGATCATCGACGGCGCGCGTCCAGGCGGGATATCGGCGCCCTTCAAAGTGCCGGCGCGAACCCGCAGATCGGCGACCGGCTCGCCGCCCTCGACGCGCTCGTTGAGGTAGGCGATGTCGGCGCCCATCTCCTTGAGGCTCGCGAGCAGACCGGTGCGCGACGGGTTAAGCCCAACCCCCTCGACCGTGATCTCAGACCCCGGCACGATCAGCCCGGCGACCAGGGCGAACGCGGCCGAGGAGATGTCCGCCGGCACCGCGATCGGCGCCGCCTTCAGCTCGGGCTGTCCGACCACTGTGATCCGCCGCCCGCCCTCGATCGGCTCGACCCGTACGCTCGCCCCGAAATGGCCGAGCATCCGCTCGGTATGATCGCGCGTCGCCTCCCGCTCGATCACGGTGGTCTCGCCCGGCGTGTTGAGGCCGGCGAGCAGCACCGCCGACTTCACCTGCGCCGAAGGCACCGGCAGTGCGTATTCGATGGGCACCGGGTCGATGGCGCCGGTGACCGCGATCGGAAGCAGCCCGCCCTCGCGAGTGGTGAACTTGGCGCCGAAGCGCGACAGCGGCTCGGTAACGCGCCGCATCGGCCGGCTGCGCAGCGACGCGTCGCCGGTGACAAAGCAGATGATCGGATGCGTCGCGAGGATGCCGAGGAGGAGCCGCGCCGCGGTGGCGGAATTGCCGAGATCGATGATATCCGCGGGCTCGGTAAGACCGCCGACCCCGACCCCGTCGACCAGCCAGCGCCCGTCCTTCCGCCGTTCGACCCCGGCTCCCAGTGCGCGCATCGCCGCCGCGGTGCACAGCACATCCTCGCCTTCGAGGAGGCCGGTGATCTCGGTGCGGCCGACCGCGAGCGCGCCCAGCATCAGCGAGCGATGCGAGATCGACTTGTCGCCTGGCACCCGGATCGTGCCCGCAAGTGGCGCCTTCGGTCGCGAAGCCGTCAGCGGTGCGGTGCGGGAAATCAGGTCATCGGGCATCGATCGTGTCCGGGTCAGTCGGCGAGGCTCTTGCTGATGCGCGCGCGATGGCCCATATGCCGCAGCCTCGGCGCACACGACAGTGTCTTTGCTTTTGACAGGATGCGCCGGCTGTGGCAATGCCGCGCCGGCTTTCGTGTCTACGACACCGTCGGCGAGTCAATTCCGATAGGGAGTATCCATTGGCCAAACCCGAATGGGGCACCAAGCGTATATGTCCGAGCTGTGGCACCCGCTATTACGATTTGCTGCGCGCGCAGGTGGTGTGCCCGAAATGCAGCACGCCGTACGACCCGGAGGCGTTCCTGAAGGCGCGGCGGGCGCGTCCGGTGGCGCCGGTCGAGAAGGAGCTGGCGCCGGTCGGCGATGTCGAGGCCGACGCCGATCTTGAAACCGAGGAGGTCGAGGCGGTCGAGGACGAAGAGGCGCTCCCGCTCGCCGAGGCCGACGAGGAAGAGGAGGAGGAACTGATCGAGGACGCCTCCGAGCTTGGCGAGGACGAGGACGACATGGCCGAGGTCATCGACAATGTCGAGGAGGAGGAACCCTAAGGTTTTTAGGTTTGACGGCGCTGGGCCGCGTTCCTAAGTTCGCCGCAGAAAAGACCAGCGCCGCGGGGCCATAGCTCAGCTGGGAGAGCGCTACAATGGCATTGTAGAGGTCACCGGTTCGATCCCGGTTGGCTCCACCAATCAAGTCAAGGGCCTAGCCGCCGCCCGGCTAGGCCCTTTGCATGTCTCTCGATAAATCGGGCGAGTTCTCACGATCGCGGTGCGATCAGCACCACGCCGTGCAGGATCGCGGCGTAATGACAACTCGCGGCGACCACCACCAGAGCGTGCCAGATAGCGTCGTGGAACGGGAGACGGCGCCAGCGATGAATGCCGGCTCCGATCGAGTAGAGAATGCCGCCCGAAACGAGCAGGATCAGCGTCGGTCGGTCCAGCGCGGCAAGCAAGGGCCGCATGAAAATCACCACGGCCCAGCCCAAGGCCAGATAGACCACGGTCGAAGCCCACTCGAAACGCCGCGGGTACAGCAATTTCACGGCAAGACCCGCCAGAGCCGCCAGCCACATCGAGCCGGTGAGCCAAATCGCGTAGGCCCCGTCCAAGACGCAAGCGGTGAACGGCGTGTAGGTGCCGGCGATCATGACGAAGATCGCGGCATGGTCAAGCCGGCGCAGGAGTTCCCGCCGCTCCGACGAGCGCTGAGTGTGGTAAGCCGCGGAAAACCCAAGCATCGCCATCAAGCCGACGCTGTAGGCGAATGCCGAGCACAAGGTGGCGGGATTGGTCGGCGCGGCCAGCGTCAGCAGCACTGTCGCGCCGATTGCGCCGGCAAGAAGTCCGAGGAGATGGACGACGAAATCGGCTTCGATTTCGGCGGCGTAATATCGTCGCAAAGCGCGAGTGTGCATCCGGCCTGCTCGTGATGCTGTCGGCTAAGACAGCCCTCGGAATAGCCCGTATTCCTAGAATACCACAACAAGAACAAAGGCAATGACGAGCGGCGGCGCAAAGCTGCCGCTCGTAGCGCCCCTCCTTAATCGCGGCCCAGCAGGCGAGTCGCCGGAGGGTTTACGGAAGTTTGGAAACCGGTTTTGAGATTTGCTTCGGCGCCTCAAACAGCCTTGCCGACTGCAGGCACGAGCCAAGGGTGGGGCTCCTCGCTCCCGCCGGTCTTGTCGACGATGCCGTAGACTTTCAACCCCAGCGACCGCGCCAGCGCTTTGGCCTGGTGCTTCGCCTCTTCCTTGGTGCCGACGAGGAAGACCGAGGGACGACCAATCACCTTGCCGGCATCGTCGCGCTGCGAAATGGTCGCCACGAGACCCTCGCGGCTGTCTTCGATCTTCAGACGGACTGACACCAGTTCCTCCTTCAAGTCTCATAGCTTCCTAAATAAGCCACCAATAGTCGGCGTCGGGCATCGAGAACCCCAGAGGCGGCCCCATGTTTCGCTAGTGGCCACCGATGCCGAATGGGAGACCACCATGAGCGAGGGCGCTGACCAGCACGGCCGCGCCGAGCACGAAGCAGACAACCCACAATTGGGATGACTTCGGAAGCATCGGTATGCGGTGACGGGCTCGAATTTGGACTTGCGGAGCCGAAGCGCGTGTCTCCTCGAGCGTCGGGAGTAGCCCGACGAGGCCGTTGGCAATTTCTCGTGCCTCGCCTAGTGGTCGAAAGAACCCAGGGAGTTCCGCTATCAGACGTGCCAACTGCTCGCCCGCCTCGCTGGCGCTTAGCGAAGAGAGCCGGCCAGCCTCTTCGCGGGGATCGAGGCCGAGGCGCGTGAGGGCGGATATGACGCTCAGCGGCATTCCGTCGATCTCCTCCCCCACCGTCGCGAACAGAAATTCATCGAGATCGGGGCGCAACGGGCGGAAGGGCCGGCGCAAACTCATCGCATCGGCGTCGCAGCAGGGTATGGGGCTTGCGCCATGGTCATCAGCTCCCGGCGTTCTTGGGTCGGCGGCTCCGCATGCGAAATCGAATTGACAGGCTGCGGTCGGCTCGGCTGATGTTGATCTGCCGGCGCATTAAAAATGGGGCTGAATTTAGAGTTTACAACCGATCTTTCGTTAAGTGATCTGCAAATAAAATCTTCTGGTATCAAAAATCGTATTGCCAGTAAGTTCTTCATTATTGGTGTTTTATTTTGGATTGGCACGTCACGAGAAAGGACGAAGCTGCACCCTAGTGGGAAATCAGGGCTGATCGGCACTTGATCCGGGCAGCATGCAGGAGCATATAAGGCGAGCAGTGTTCGTGCTCTTTGGTTGAGCCACGTGATCGGGCCTGCGTGAGCGTCCCACCCTCACGGTGGAAAGCTGGCCCGTCTTTATCCCCTGCCGACATTGGACAGCCCTAATCGCGCGGGTCGTCTCTCCCGACCCGAGCATGCGCTCGCTGTGAGTGCGTTGCCGCGACAACTTGAAGGGCTTATCCATTTGACTGTTTTCTCCGATCTTGGACTTTCCGCGCCTATTCTTGGCGCCCTCGCCGCCGAGGGTTACTCGGCTCCCACCCCCATCCAAACCCAAGCTATCCCGCCGGTGCTCGCCGGACGCGATCTGTGCGGAATCGCCCAAACGGGCACCGGCAAAACCGCGGCTTTCGCGCTACCAATCCTCCAGCGCCTGGCCGCGATCCGGCAACGACCGGCGCCGCAGACTTGCCGTGCCTTGGTGCTCAGTCCGACACGAGAGCTGGCCAGCCAAATCGCCGACAGCTTCCGGGCGTACGGCGCCGGGATGCCACTCTCGACGGCGGTGGTGTTCGGAGGCGTCCCCATCGGGCGCCAGCGCCAGCAATTGGCCCGCGGCGTCGATATTCTTGTCGCCACCCCGGGCCGGCTGCTCGATCTGATCGACAACCGGATGCTCGCGCTGTCGAGCGTGCAGGTTCTGGTTCTCGACGAGGCCGATCGCATGATCGACCTCGGCTTTGTCCACGCGCTGAAGCGCATTGTGAAGCTGTTGCCGCGGCAACGGCAAACCCTCCTGTTCTCTGCGACCATGCCCAAGGCTATCGCCACCCTGGCTGAGCAATATCTGACGGATCCGATCAAGGTCGTTGTCACGCCGGCGGCGACGACGGTAGAGCGCGTCGAGCAAAGCGTCTTCTTTGTCCAGAGCGAGCAGAAGCGCGATTTGCTGGCGACGATACTGCGCGATCCAGCCTTCGTGCGGGTTCTCGTGTTCACCCGCACGAAGCACGGCGCCGACCGCGTCGTCCGGCACTTGACGAATGCCGGCATCGAAGCGTCGGCCATCCATGGCAACAAGTCGCAGCCGCAGCGCGAGCGCGCTCTCGCCGGCTTTCGCGATGGGCAAGCCCGCGTGCTTGTCGCCACCGATATCGCCGCTCGCGGCATCGATGTCGACGGCGTGTCTCACGTGATCAATTTCGAGCTGCCGAACGTGCCCGAGGACTATGTCCATCGCATCGGGCGAACCGCACGAGCCGGCGCGGCGGGGATCGCTATCGCCTTCTGCAGCGCCGAGGAGCGGCCCTATCTGCGCGATATCGAAAAGCTGACGCGCCGTGCCGTCCGGGTGATGCCGGCGCCATCGCTGGCCGGGCGCAGCGGCCCGCCGGATCGCCAGGTCGAAGCGACGCAGCAGGACCACCGTGCCCGTCACGCGCCAGCCCAACTTGCGGCGAAACTTGGCCCTCGCGGCGGTTCGCTTCCGGCTTTCCTGCGTGATTGGAAGCCGGCTGCGGCCCCTCGCTCCAAATCCCCCGCCGGGCGCGCTTTCAACCATGCCGGCCGGACCTAGTTATGGCTAGACGCGACAAGACCCAGCCCACCGGCGAGTTCGTCCTCTTCGACGTCCTCTATGAGGACGGCATGCGAACCTCCAATCGCAAGGTGCCGAGTTCGGAGCTCCGCAGCCTTGACGGGGACACTCCCGCAAAGCCTTACATCGAGGCCCAGGATCGAAAGATTGCCGAAGTCTCGGGAAAGCCACGCGGGTCGATAAAAACGCTATCACGCTCAGGCGCTCGCTGAACCGCAAGCGGCGCACGGAAATGCCGAACCCATAAGCGATCGTCCCGCGCGAGCGGAGAAAGGTTATTCATGCCTGTTGAAGTTTACGTCCGCGACAACGACGTCAATGCCGCAATCCGGGTTCTGAAAAAGAAGATGCAGCGTGAAGGCACATTTCGTGAGATGAGGTTGCGGCGATTCTACGAGAAGCCGTCCGAGCGTCGTGCGCGTCAGAAGGCGCAGTCGGTGCGGCGATACCGCAAGGCCATGCGTAAGCGGCTCGAACGCGAAGGCTACTAATATCGCATCGCCGCGAACAAAGGAGAAAGGAGACTGACATGCCGCGTAGGCCGAATTACCGCTTCGAACGCGCCGAACGCAACCGGGCGAAAGAGGTCAAAAAGGAAGAAAAGCTGAAGCGCCAGCAGGAGCGCCTGTCCACCCGAGACGGCGATGAAGCTGCACCACCGGCCACCGATCCGCAGCAGTCGCAGAGCTGACCGCGCGGTATTCCGACCACCGCCCTGCAGCCTTTTATCATCAGAGGCGGTGGCAATGGGGCCGGGCGCCCGACAACTCGCACAACGGTCAGTGCCCTCTCTGCCGCGCAACTCGGCCGCCGATCCTCATCGCTCCGGCGAAAAATGGTGATTGTTGATCTCGATCAATGCCCACCGCTCGGAAACTGCTATGCGCGGGTCATGACTCTCTACCGCGTGCACTTTTCCGACTTCGGAGGAAACATCTACGCGACGCACCACGTCGAGCATGATGACGATGAAGCGGCG
>DATNJF010000343.1:0-2333 GCA_035604035.1 Allostellaceae bacterium
TCGCGCAGCTGCAATCCGCGCAGCACATCGGCAAAGGCGTCGCGCATCGTCCAAGAGCGGGCGCGCATGCGCAGCATCCGCTCGGGATAGGTCTGCCACGGTCCTTCAGAGCGGGCGAGCCCGGCACGCTCCGCCATCGCCATCGAGAAGCGGGTGACGATCGGCGTCGCCCGGCCGCGGCGTTTCATCGTGCAGATCGCCGTGAGGCCTTGCTCGTCATCGACCTCATAGTCCTCGACCATGTCTTCGAGGAGACCCGAGTGCTCAATGACCGAGAGCGCGCCGTCGCCCCAGATGCTGGGGGTCCCGCCAATGAGTGCGATCGCGTGCACCGCGGCGATCGGCCCCAGCCCGACCGTCGCGCCATGCAGGATCGCCAGCTCGATCTTGGGTTGGAGGTAATTGCCATCGATGTCGCGGTAGCAATCGGGCGCCCACTCGGCGAGCGCGATCATCCGGGCCAGTTCTTTGACCTCGCCCAGCGACTTCGGTGCCAGGAAGCCGGGCACGCCGACCGCGACCCGTGAGAGGCAGGGCGGCTCCGCGTCTATCGCTAGGTCGAGCCGGTCTGGAGCTATCCGGCGGAGCGGGCTCGTACCGTCTGCCATCTCACGCGGCTCCCCGCACATGCAGGGTCTCACTCTGATAAATCCGCAGCCCCGGGATATCGCGAACCGCATCCTTGTTGATCGCTTCGCGCACCACATCAACGTCAAGGCTCATGTATTCCCTCGGCACGGCGTCCAACTCGACCACCTCGAAGGTCCACACCTTGCGGACATAGGCGGTCGACCCGTAGTCGCCACGAATGTGCGTGGGCTCGAGTTTGGCCGTCGCCGCCTGTTGTGCCACCGCGGCGCGGGTCGCCGCCGCCTCGGCCAGCAGCACTTGCTCGGCAGCTCGCTGGCGCTCGGCTGGGGACTGCGCTACCTGTGCCAGCCGGTTGGCTTCGGCCCGATGTTGGCCCTCTTCCGCTGCGGCGCGCTGAGCCTCCGCCTCACTGGCGCGCCGGGCCTCTTCATGGCGTTTGGCGTCAGTCTCCGCGATCCGGTCGCGATAAGCCTTAAGGCGAACCGCGACCGGGACCAAAGCTCCCGTCAATCGCGTACAGCGCCGCTTGAAAAACCCGTCGACGATGCGGCCCGCCTTGAGGAAATATTCCTTCTCCTGTTTATGAGCCGTTTCGGCCTTTTTGATGTGCGCTTGGCATTGGGCGATAAAATCGGTTGTTGCGGCAGCGTCCGCCTCGCTCGTGAGCGGGTTCGGGACCCGGGCGCAGCCGAGCTCGAGATCGACAAAGCGCACGACCAGTTCGCGGTGCGTCTTGGCGAGCCGCAGATCGAGCGCTTCGATCGGGTCGATCGGCTCCGGCGGATTGTTGTGTCCGAGACCGTGGGTTGGCGCACGTAACACAACGGGGGTTTCGCTCACCTCTGGTCTCCTAGAAGAGTGGGGGAATGGCACTAAGGTCGACGGGTCGATGCGGCCTTGCCTCGGGCGCGCTGGGATTTAGTCGGGCCCATTGGCGCAACGGTCCGTTGCGGAATTCAAATTCGACGCGGCTAACCGGCCGCAGCGAGCGCGCCGTCCACACCCGGTCGATATCGACGCGCTTGCCATCGACCCGCGCCTCGTACCGGGGCGAGCGATCCAAAGGTCGACACCAGTCATCGGGATCTGGCCCCGCGATAGTCATCGGCTGCGGGATCACCATCGGGCACAACTGGTAGATGATCGCCGCGACCAAGGGCGCGCCTGATCTCAACCGCATCACGTAGAACCCGGGCTGCGGCCGAATCAGGATGCGTCCTGCCGGCCGTACCGCAACCCGTTGCGGCTGATGCGAAGTCTTCGCCCACATGGAAACCCGCGGGATTCCTTGATCCGACAAAGAGGCCCTCAGCGGTAGCTGCGGGATTTTGACCGGCGTGATAGGGCTGAGGGAATTGGAGGGCATGGCTAACCTGACACCCGTTGGAGCAGGCATGCGGTCTCTTTATCGATCGAACACTTTATAAATTATAAGGACTATGAGTCGCTGATGTCAATTAGTTTTATATAGAGTTTCGCGTGGATCCGGCTCAGTGCCGCGCTGCGCGCGCTCTGCTCGACTGGTCCCAGTCGGATCTCATGGTCCACTGCGGGGCATCCCAAAAAACGATCACAGATTTTGAGCGCGGGTTGACGAGACCCTATCGTCGGACGCTCGATGCAATGGTTGCAGCGTTTGAAGCCGCCGGGATTGAGTTCATCAATCGCGGCGTCCGCATGCGAGCATCACCCAAGCAGGCGCGGCCGACACGCAACTGAGGACCGGCGTCCTTGTCGCTTGT
>DATNJF010000344.1:0-2544 GCA_035604035.1 Allostellaceae bacterium
CGATAGGTGTCGCCGGGGTCAGCAAGGGCTCCGAAACGCTGAAACTTGCCGGCGAGCATGGCTTTCTGCCGATGAGCCTCAACCTTAATCCCAGCTATGTCGCCAGCCACTGGGAGTCGGTCGAGGAAGGCGCGCGGCGCAGCGGCAAGACCCCGCGCCGCTCCGACTGGCGTCTCGTGCGCGAGATTTTCGTCGCCGACACCGACGAAGCCGCCTGGCGACTCTCGGTCGGGGCACAGATGGGCCGGATGATGCGCGAGTACTTCCTGCCGCTGCTGACCGATGTCGGCGTCATCCAGTTCCTCAAACACGACGAGAGTGTCGCCGACAGCGATGTGACCCCGGAATACTGCGCCCGTCACAATTGGTTGATCGGTTCGCCCAAGACCGTCGTCGAGAAGATCGAGCGCATGTACGAGGAAGTCGGCGGCTTCGGCTCGCTGCTGTTGTTCTGCTTCGACTACAGCGACAACCCGGAGGCCTGGCACGATTCGATGCGGCTCCTCGCGCAAGAGGTGATGCCAAAGGTCGCCCACCTCACGGGGACCTAAACACATTTCTGTCCGGGTTGCGCCCGCCCGGGCCCCATTCCCATATAAGGAATGCGCCGCTGCCATGTCGCTGTGGATATTGCGACGGCGCGGCCGTCGCGGCAGATTTCGCGCGCTGAATTTGCGGCGCGAGATTGGTATCAACAGGAAGGATGACGGTCGTGGCCGGTAGGGGTATAAGCGCCCGCTGTGCCATTGTGCCGCATCCCCGGCGCACGATGGCAGGCGCGCGGTCGCGCCGATAGTTGACCCGGGCTGGCGGGGGCTTGGCCCGGCGGGAGAAATTTGTGCAGCCGACCGATACCAGCGATCCGAACTACTTCCACAAGGTTGTCGATTGCCAATGGGCCTGTCCGGCGCACACGCCGGTGCCCGAATACATCCGGATGATCGCCGCGCAGCGCTACACCGAGGCGTGGGCGATCAACTGGGAGTCGAATGTTTTTCCCGGCATCCTCGGGCGCACCTGCGACCGGCCGTGTGAACCCGCCTGCCGGCGCGGACGCATCGAGAAGGAGCCGGTGGCGATCTGCCGGCTGAAGCGCGTCGCCGCCGATAACCGCGGTGACG
This sequence comes from Allostellaceae bacterium, assembly GCA_035604035.1. Classification (GTDB taxonomy): domain Bacteria; phylum Pseudomonadota; class Alphaproteobacteria; order ATCC43930; family CGMCC-115725; genus DATARH01. Next base: position 1,122 of record DATNJF010000344.1, read on the forward strand.
TCACGCCCTACCTGCCGAAGCTGCAGCCGAAGAACGGCAAACGCATCGCCCTTATTGGCGCCGGCCCGGCCTCGCTAACCGTCGCGCGCGACCTCGCGCCGCTTGGCTATCACTGCGTTATGTTCGACGGCGACGTCAAGGGCGGCGGGATGATGCGGACGCAGATCCCGCGCTTCCGCTTGCCCGAACACGTGACGGACGAAGAGGTCGAGCGCATCCTCGATTTTGGTATCGAGACCCGTTTCGGCGCGTTCGTGCCGAGCCTCAAGGCGCTGCTCGCCGAGGGCTGGGACGCGATCTTCGTCGGGTCGGGCGCGCCGCGCGGCCGCGAACTCGACATTCCCGGTCGCAAGGAAGCCGCGAGCCACATTCATATCGGCATCGACTGGCTCTCCTCGGTCTCGTTCGGCCACGTCGACAAGATTGGTAAGCGCGTGATCGTGCTCGGCGGCGGCAATACGGCGATGGATTGCTGCCGCTCCTCACGCCGTTTGGGTGGCGAGGCGGTCACCGTCGTGGTGCGCAGCGGCTTTGAGGAGATGAAGGCGAGCCCATGGGAGAAAGAGGATGCCACGCACGAAGGCATCCCGATCCTCAATTTCCTGGTCCCCGTCGAGTTCACCCATGAGGGCGGCAAGCTGACCGGCGTCATCTTCGAAAAGGTCAAGGCCGAGTACGACGACAAGGGCCGACGCAACCTCGTGCCATCGGGCGAGCCCAATCAGCACATCCCGTGCGACGACGTGCTGGTCGCGATCGGCCAGGAAAACTCCTTCCCGTGGATTGAGCGCGATATCGGCATGGAATTCGACCGCTGGGGCATGCCCAAGGTCGACCCGCGGACGATGCAATCGGCGATCCCCAACGTGTTCTTCGGCGGCGATGCGGCATTCGGCCCGAAGAACATCATCTGGGCGGTCGCGCATGGCCACGACGCGGCGATCTCGATCGACAAGTTCTGCCACGGCGAGGATGTCGGCAACCGACCGCCGCCGGGTGTGACGCTCGTCAGCCAGAAGATGGGCATCCACGAGTGGAGCTATGACAACGACATCTCGAACGACCTGCGCTACAAGGTGCCGCTGCGCGATACAGCGGTCGCACTGAAGGACATCAAGGTCGAGGTCGAACTTGGCTATGATGAGAAGCTCGGCTACCTCGAAGCCGAACGCTGCCTCAACTGCGACATCCAGACCGTCTTTACCGGGCCGCTGTGCATCGAATGTGACGCCTGCGTCGACATCTGCCCGGTCGACTGCATCACCTTCACGGAAAACGGCGAGGAAGCCGAGCTGCGCGCGCGGCTTAGCGCTCCGGCAACCAATTTGACGCAAGATCTCTATATCGGAAATTCGCTGAAGACCGGGCGGATCATGGCCAAGGACGAAGACGTCTGCCTGCATTGCGGGCTGTGCGCCGAGCG
>DATNJF010000345.1:0-5185 GCA_035604035.1 Allostellaceae bacterium
GAGCCGATCGGCTCGCGGACCTTGTCGCGCTTGCTGACCGACACGCTGTCGCCCGCGACGATCCGCAATGTCATGGCGGATCTCGAGGAGGCGGGGCTGCTGTACTCGCCGCACACCTCGGCCGGACGGCTGCCGACCGAAGCCGGTCTGCGCTTTTTCGTCGATGGCCTGCTCGAACTCGGCAACCTCGCCGAGTCGGAGCGCAGTAACATCGAAAGCCTGTGCGCGGCGAATGGCCGGAGCCTGTCGCAAGCTCTGGAAGAAGCGACGCAAGCACTCTCGGGACTGTCGCATTGCGCCGGGCTCGTCGTGGTGCCGAAGCAGGACCGGCCGCTGAAGCATATCGAGTTCGTGCCACTGGGCCCCGGCCGCGCGCTCGTCGTGCTGGTCACCGAGGATGGCCTCGTTGAGAACCGGGTTGTCGAGGTGCCGCTGGGCCTGCCGCCCTCGGCGCTGGTCAGCGCCAACAACTATCTCAACGCCCGCCTTGTCGGCCGCACCGTCGAGGAGGCTCGCGTCGATATCGAAGGCGAGATCGCCTCTAACCGGGCACAGCTCGACGAATTGACCAGCCGCGTCGTCGCCACCGGCCTCGCCAGCTGGTCGGGCGGCGATGGCGAGCGCGCGCTGATCGTGCGCGGCCAGGCCAATCTGCTCGACGACGTCACCGCGATCGCTGACCTGGAACGGCTGCGCGCGCTCTTCGAGATGCTGGAGACGCGCGAGACGATGCTGCGTTTGCTGGATGCCAGCAAACGCGGCGACGGGGTGCAGATCTTCATCGGCGCGCAGAGCCATTTGTTTGGCCTCGCCGGCTGCTCGCTGATCATCGCGCCGTACCAAAACAGCCGTGAGCAGATCGTCGGCGCGATCGGTGTCATCGGCCCGACCCGGATCAACTATGCCCGCATCATCCCGATGGTGGACTACACCGCCAAGGTGATCGGGCGCCTGATTGGATAGAGGAATGAGCGACGAGAAAGAACCTTCGACCCCAGCCAACGATCCGGGGGAAGAGGCCGAAGCGGCCGAGCCGGCGACCCCTGAAGAGCGCATCGCCGCGCTCGAGGTCGAGCTGGCCGAGAGGGAAGACCGGCTGTTGCGCGCGCTAGCCGAGACCGAAAACACGCGCCGCCGCGCCCAGCGCGAGCGCGCCGACGCGGAAAAATACGGCATTGGCAGGTTTGCCGAAGGCCTCTTGTCGGTCGCCGACAATCTCCGCCGCGCGCTCGACAGCCTTCCTGGGAGTGAGGCGAAGGACGACCGCATCAAGAGCCTCCTCGCCGGAGTCGCGGCGACGGAGCGCGAGCTCTTGGCGGCGTTCGAGCGCCAGGGCCTGAAGCGAATCGACCCGATGGGCGAGAAATTCGACCACAATTTCCATCAGGCGGTGTTCGAGGCCGAGAATACCGGCCGCCCGGCCGGTACGATCGTCGAAGTGCTGCAGCCCGGCTATGTGCTGCACGACCGCCTGCTGCGCCCAGCGATGGTCGGCGTCGCCAAGGGCGGCGCAGCCGACCCGAGCATGCCTGATTGACCGCTGTCATCGTCGGCCCTATCTAGATCGAAGCGCACACCGATCTAGATTGGTAACGTCAATGGCCTTCCATGTTCGGGACGAGGCGACCGATCTCGCGGTTCGCAAGCTCGCCAAACTGAAGAAGAAGACTCTCACGGCTACGATCCGCGAGGCGGTCGAGCACGAATATCAGCGTGAGTGCGGCACCGGCGATTTCATGGAGTATGTCAGGGAAATCCAAAAGAAGTTTAAGGCGCTGTCCAGACCGGGTGGGTTGCCGGCGGATAAGGCGTTCTACGACGAGTTGTCGGGCGAGGAAGAACTAACCGGCCTGCCTTGATGTTCGTCGATGCCTCAGCCTTGGTTGCCATCATCGGCGAGGAGGATGATGGACAAGCCCTGGCGGAGAGATTTGAGCGGATTGAGCGCAGCTACACGTCGGCGCTTGCGATCTACGAAGCCACGCTGGCCCTTGCGCGAGTCGGCCGCATGTCCCTGACGACTGTGTCGACATTGCTCGACGACTTCATCACGCGGTCGCGAATCGAGATCGTCCCGATTACCGCCGAGATCGGCAGCATCGCGATCGATGCGTTCGCCGGTTTTGGCCGCGGCAACCATCCAGCGCGGCTCAACATGGGCGATTGCTTCGCCTATGCCTGCGCCCGCAGCCTCGGCGTGCCGCTGTTGTGCAAGGGCGGCGATTTCTCCCAGACAGACATCGTCCTCGCATGACGCCACCCGCGTCCTGGCCCGCCGAGGAAGCGGCGATCAACGGCTTTCCACCGCTGCGTCACGTTGTGATCGACGATTGGTTGCTGCGCTTCAGCGGCGGTGGACGGCGCACCGCCAATTCGGCGACGCCGCTGTGCGAGCCACGCGGCGATTTCGGCGCGGTGATCGCTGCGGCCGAAGCGCTTTATCACGCTCAAGGCCAGCCGACAATCTTCCGCATCCCGTCGTTCTTGGCGCCGGCGATCGATGCGCGGCTGGCCGAGCGCGGCTACACCGAGGAAGGCGAAAGCCGCATCATCGAAGGCCCGCTCGACCCGATCGTCGCCGCGGCCCGTCCGTTCGGCGGCGCCGGCGCGGTCCGCCTCTCGCCCAAGCCGAGCGCGGAATGGTTCGCCGCGATGCATCGGCTGCAAGGGCATCCGGTGGCGTTCCAGCCGCTTTACCGCGAGATCGTCTCGTCCATCGTCGTGCCCGCCGCTTTTGCCGAACTTTCGCTTGATGGCGAGCCGGCCGCGCTTGCCTATGGCACCATCCATCGCGGCATGCTGTGTTTCGAGTCAGTGGTGACCGACGCCCGGCACCGCCGGCAGGGGCACTCGCGTCGCGTGCTCGCCGCCCTTGCCGAGTGGTCGAAGCAGAACGGCGCCCGTATCGCCACGCTGCAGGTCGAGGCGAGCAATACGCCGGGGCGAACGCTTTACCATGCGATCGGCATGACCACAGAGCTGCACCGCTACCACTACCGGCGGGCGCCCGGTTAAGCGACGCCCGCAGCCGGCTCTGGGATAATCCCCCTGAACGTCAGGTTGATCCTCGGACCGCAGCTCCGGCTCTGCTTTAGGATGCCGTGCCGCCAGCAGCGCTGCGTATCGCCCTTCATCAGCAATAGGCTTCCCGAGGCCAGGCGAAGGTGAACGGGGCTGACGAGCTTTAAGCGCTTGTGCTTCAAGATGAACATGCGCTCCTCGCCAAGACTGAGCGACGCTATCACCGGCCGTTCGCCCAACTCCGGCTCGTCGTCGCTGTGAAAGCCGATGCTGTCCCGATTGTCGCGGTAATAGTTGAGGAGGACGCTGTTGAACGTCGAGCCGACGGTCTCCTCAATGCGGGCCTTGATGTCGAGCAGGATCGGCGTCCAGGGCAACGGGTGAAGCTGGATCCCGGAGTAGGCATAGCTTGCGCCGGCATCGCCATACCAGGCGGTGAGACGCGGCTGAAGCGCGCGCCGCCCCCACATCACGACTTCCTCGGATCGCCACGGGACCTCGGCGATGAGCCGTTGCAGCACCTGCGTGTCGGTTTGCGCGAGTTCCATATGATCGAGGTATGACACGTCGGCATCGCGCATAGGGATGGGTTCAAGCCGGGCGCCAACCGCGAAAAGATCAGAAACCATGCCTAGGCCTTTCCGTGGTCCCGACGCTCGATTGCCGCATGGCGCGCATAAAAAGCCGGGATATCGGTGCGATAGCTTGCCGAAACGATCACGCGATAACTCTCTCTTCTATCGAACGTTGCGTTTTCTTGGGGCCGAGACCGGTTGTCCCGACGGGCTTGCCTACATATATCTCTCCCGTCGGCCAATCCATGGCCGGTGTGTCATTTCCCGGGGGATCGGGCGGTGCCTCTCCGGGCCGTTCGGTCCTGCTTTTGACATGAGGTTTCCATGAGCAAAGTTATCGGTATCGATCTCGGCACCACCAATTCGTGCGTCGCCGTGATGGAGGGCAAGAGCGCCAAGGTCATCGAGAACAGCGAAGGCACACGCACCACGCCGTCGATGGTCGCCTTCACCGAAGGCGGCGAGCGGCTGGTCGGACAGGCGGCGAAACGCCAGGCCGTCACCAACCCCGAAAGCACGTTCTTCGCGATCAAGCGCCTTGTCGGCCGGCGCTTCACCGACCCGATGGTGGCGAAGGACATCGATCTCGTCCCCTACAAGATCATCACTGGCGAGAATGGCGATGCCTGGGTCGAGAGCCGCGGCAAAAAATACGCCCCGTCGCAGATCAGCGCCTTCATCCTGCAAAAGATGAAGGAGACCGCCGAGGCCTATCTCGGCGAGACCGTGACCCAGGCGGTCATCACCGTCCCCGCCTATTTCAACGATTCCCAGCGCCAGGCGACCAAGGACGCCGGCAGGATCGCCGGGCTCGAGGTGTTGCGCATCATCAACGAGCCGACCGCGGCGGCGCTCGCCTATGGCATGGAGCGCAAGGGCAGTGGCACGATCGCGGTCTACGACCTCGGCGGCGGCACCTTCGACATCTCGGTCCTCGAGATCGGCGACGGGCTGTTCGAGGTCAAATCGACCAATGGCGACACCTTCCTCGGCGGCGAGGATTTCGACAAGAAGATCATCGATTACCTCGCGGACGAGTTCAAAAAGGAGCAGGGCATCGACCTGCGCAACGACAAATTAGCGTTGCAGCGCCTCAAGGAGGCAGCGGAAAAAGCCAAGGTCGAGCTGTCTTCGTCGGTGCAGACCGAGGTCAACCTGCCGTTCATCACCGCCGATCAGAACGGCCCGAAGCATCTCAACATCAAGCTGACGCGGGCGAAGCTCGAAGCGCTGGTCGATGATTTGATCCAGCGCACGATCGAGCCGTGCCGCAACGCGCTGAAGGATGCCGGGCTCAAGGCCTCCGAGATCAACGAGGTCATCCTCGTCGGCGGCATGACCCGGATGCCTAAGGTCATCGAGACCGTGAAGCAGCTCTTCGGCAGGGAGCCGAACCGCAGCGTCAACCCGGACGAGGTTGTCGCCATCGGCGCGGCGATCCAGGCCGGCGTGTTGCAGGGCGAGGTCAAGGACGTCCTCTTGCTCGACGTGACCCCGCTGTCGCTCGGCATTGAAACGCTGGGTGGCGTGTTCACTCGCCTGATCGACCGCAACACCACCATTCCAACTCGCAAGAGCCAGGTATTCTC